>NZ_CP104302.1:0-306840 GCF_025215495.1 Mycolicibacterium brumae
ATGGCTGACGACGCCGCGACCTCTTTCGCCAGCCTGTGGAATGACGTCGTCATCGAACTGAACAGTGACGGCGACGGCTCCGCTCCCGCCCTCTCCAAGCAGCAGCGCGCGTGGCTCAAGCTGGTCCACCCGTTGACGATCGTCGAAGGTTTCGCGCTGCTGTCGGTGCCCAGCGGATTTGTGCAGCAGGAGATCGAGCGTCATCTGCGCGCGCCCATCATCGACGCCCTGAGCCGGCGACTCGGACAGCGCGTGGAACTCGGCGTCCGAATCGCGCCGCCGGATGAGAACGGCGCACAGAACTTCCCGCCGGCGCCGGCGCCACGGCCCGAGGCCGTCGCCCCGGTGGCGGACGACGAACCCTCCGATCACGACGTCGACCTCGCCCACGACAACTGGCCGAACCACTTCTCCCCAGATCCCGGCCGGGACGGATCCGGCGAAGTCAGCCTCAACCGCCGGTACACCTTCGACACCTTCGTCATCGGCGCGTCGAATCGCTTCGCCCACGCTGCGGCGCTGGCGATCTCCGAGTCGCCGGCCCGCGCCTACAACCCGCTGTTCATCTGGGGTGAGTCCGGATTGGGTAAGACGCACCTGTTGCACGCGGCCGGCAACTACGCCCAGCGGCTGTTCCCGGGCATGCGGGTGAAGTACGTCAGCACCGAGGAATTCACCAACGACTTCATCAACTCGCTGCGCGACGACCGCAAGGCGTCGTTCAAGCGCAGTTACCGCGACATCGACATCCTGTTGGTCGACGACATCCAGTTCATCGAAGGCAAAGAAGGCATCCAGGAGGAGTTCTTCCACACCTTCAACACCCTGCACAACGCCAACAAGCAGATCGTCATCTCTTCTGACCGTCCGCCCAAACAGTTGGCGACCCTCGAGGACCGGCTCCGCACCCGATTCGAGTGGGGCTTGATCACCGATGTGCAGCCGCCGGACCTGGAGACCCGAATCGCGATTCTCCGGAAGAAGGCACAGGTTGAGCGGCTTGCCGTGCCGGACAATGTGCTCGAGCTGATCGCCAGCAGCATCGAGCGCAATATCCGGGAGCTCGAGGGCGCTCTGATCCGGGTGACCGCGTTCGCGTCGCTGAACCGCACCCCGATCGACACCGCGCTGGCCGAGATCGTGCTGCGCGACCTGATCGCCGACGCCGGCACCATCCAGATCAGCGTGGCCACCGTGATGGCCGCGACCGCGGAATATTTCGACACCACGGTCGAGGAGTTGCGCGGGCCGGGCAAGACCCGTCAACTCGCGCAGTCTCGCCAGATCGCCATGTATCTGTGCCGCGAACTGACCGATCTGTCACTGCCCAAGATCGGCCAGGCGTTCGGCCGAGATCACACCACAGTGATGTACGCGCAGCGCAAGATCCTCAAGGAGATGGCCTACCGGCGTGAGGTTTTCGATCACGTCAAGGAGCTCACCACCCGGATCCGGCAGCGCTCCCGGCACTGATTCACCGCCGCTGTGACACCGCCGCCACGCGTCGTGACGACCTCGCGTAGGCCGACACACCCTGCGACACACCGAGCGTTCCCTGGGGCGCCCGATCCATGCGAAGAAACTTGAGTCTCTCCCGTCACAACCACACCAGTCCCGGGCTGGGGATCGCCTGGGGACAACACCCGTTGCCGATTGGGACCGCAGATGTGAACAGATCCCACAACCTCCGACCATCCACACCCCAGCCGGCGGGCCGGCGAAGTCATCCCAACCCGATCCCCACCCCGAAACCGACGCGGACCAGGGTGAACACCGGGTTATCCCCAGATTGCACAACCCCTAATACTGTTACTTGAATATCTATCTAGATTCTTCTTAGAAGACAGCGGCTGGGGAACAACGCCGCACAGGCCTCGGCGCGGGCGCCGCTGCGCACACCGATCCGACTGCACCGATACGCTTTCAAGTTGAGCCGGAAGGCTCTACGGTTGTTCTTCGGTCGCCGGGGAAGCTTGAGGCGGACAATCTTGAGGAAAGGGACGCCCCACAACATGGTGGTTACGTCGTGACGTCGTCTGTCGGTCTGTCCGATCTCCGATTCCGTGTCGTTCGTGAGGACTTCGCCGACGCGGTGGCCTGGGTGGCCCGCAACCTTCCGTCCCGGCCGACCGCTCCGGTCCTCGCCGGTGTGCTGCTGGCCAGCAGTGACGACGGCCTGTCCATCTCGGGATTCGACTACGAGGTTTCCGCGCAGGTCCAGGTGGCCGCCGAAATCGCTTCTCCGGGTGCGGTTTTGGTTTCCGGTCGACTGCTCTCCGATATCACCCGGGCGCTTCCGGCCAAGCCGGTCGATGTCAGCGTTGAGGGCACCCGGGTGCTCTTGACCTGCGGAAGCGCCAAGTTCTCGCTGCCCACCATGGCCGTCGAGGACTACCCCACGTTGCCGACGCTGCCGGAAGAAACCGGCGTGCTGCCCACTGATGTGTTCTCCGAGGCGATCAGCCAGGTCGCGGTGGCGGCCGGCAAGGACGACACCCTGCCGATGCTCACCGGCATCCGGGTGGAGATCTCCGGCGACAAAATCGTGATGGCCGCAACCGACCGGTTCCGGCTGGCTGTCCGCGAGCTGACCTGGTCGACGAGTTCGGCCGGTGTGGAGGCCGCCGTTTTGGCCCCCGCGAAGACACTGGCCGAAGCCGCCAAGGCCGGCACCGCCGGAACCGACGTCCACCTGGCCCTCGGGGCCGGGCCGACGGTCGGCAAGGAAGGTCTGCTGGGCATTCGCAGTGAAGGCAAGCGCAGCACCACCCGTCTGCTGGACGCCGAGTTCCCGAAGTTCCGCCAGCTGCTGCCGGCCGAGCACACCGCCGTGGCCACCATCGACGTCGCAGAGCTGACCGAAGCCATCAAGCGCGTCGCGCTGGTCGCCGATCGCGGCGCCCAGGTCCGGATGGAATTCGGCGATGATTCGCTTCGGCTGTCCGCCGGGACCGAGGACACCGGACGGGCCGAGGAAGAACTGGCGGTCGAGTTCGCCGGCGAGCCACTCACCATCGCCTTCAACCCGGCGTATCTCACCGACGGCCTCGGCGCGCTGCACTCCTCGAAGGTGTCGTTCGGCTTCACCACCTCGAACAAGCCGGCGGTCCTGCGGCCGGCCCCGCAGGATTCCGCGCCGACGGGTTCGGGACCGTTCCCCGCGGTGGACACCGAATACGTCTACCTGCTGATGCCGGTCCGGCTCCCGGGCTGACCCGGCGCGGACGGCGACGGTGTACGTCCGTCATCTCACCCTGACCGACTTCAGATCCTGGCCTTCGGCCGATCTGGAACTGTCCCCCGGCCGCACGGTCTTCGTCGGATCCAATGGCTTCGGCAAGACGAATCTCGTTGAGGCACTGTGGTATTGCGCGTCACTGAGTTCTCATCGCGTGGCCACCGACGCACCGCTGATCCGATCGGGCGCCGCCCGCGGAATCATCTCGGTGATCGTGGTCAACGAGGGCCGCGAACTCGCCGTCGACCTCGAGGTGGTGACCGGCCGGGCCAATAAGGCGCGTTTGAACCGCTCCCCGGTCCGCAGCGCGCGCGAAGTGATCGGCGCGCTGCGCGCGGTGATGTTCGCTCCCGAGGATCTGGCGCTGGTCCGAGGCGAACCCGGCGAGCGGCGCCGCTACCTCGACGATCTCGCCACCCAGCGCAGGCCTCGGATCGCCGGGGTGCGCGCCGATTACGACAAAGTCCTCAAACAACGCACCGCGTTGCTGAAATCCGCGACCGGCGGGCGCTGGCGACAGGATCCGAGTGTCATTTCCACCCTTGAGGTGTGGGACGACCAGTTGGCCCAGCACGGCGCCGAACTGGTGGCGGCCCGCTTGGAGTTGATCGAGATCCTCGCCCCGGAAGTCGTCGGCGCCTATCACGCATTGGCGCCCGCGTCTCGTCCGGCGGCGATCGGATATCGCAGTGCGGTGGCCGCCATCACCGAAGGTTCGGCCGTGGCGGTCCCCGAGATCAAGGGCGCCCTGCATGAGGAACTCGACCGTCGCCGGGCGGCGGAACTCGAGCGGGGTCTCTGCCTCGTCGGCCCGCACCGCGATGATCTGGAACTTCGGCTCGGTGACCAGCCGGCGAAGGGTTTCGCCAGTCACGGTGAATCCTGGTCGATGGCGCTGTCGCTCAAACTTGCCGCCTACAGGGTGTTGTGCGAGGACGGCAGCGAACCCGTGCTGCTGCTCGACGATGTGTTCGCCGAGCTGGACACCGCCCGACGTCGCGCGCTGGCCGACGCGGTCGCAGACGCCGAACAGGTGTTGGTGACCGCCGCCGTCGGCGATGACATCCCGGATAATTGGGAGGCCAGGCGTGTGTGTGTCGAGCTCCGCGACACCGATGAGGGGAGGGCTTCGGTGATGATCACATGACAGATCCCCAGCCACCGGAAACCGATCCGTCGGCGGAACCGGCCGGCATGGATCTGGTCAGGCGAGCCTTGGAAGAGGCCCGTGGCGCGGCGCGAACACAGGGCAAAGAGGTCGGGCGGGGCCGCTCCTCCCCCGCCGAACCCCGAAAATCCGGCGCGGCGAGTCGCCGTCGGCGCTGGTCAGGGCCCGGTCCCGACGGCCGTGACCCGCAGACCCTGGGGTCGGTGGCCAATAATGTGGCGCGATCGCGCGGTTGGACGCCGCGGGTCGCCGAGGGCTCGGTCTTCGGCCAGTGGGCCACCGTCGTCGGTGAACAGATCGCCGAACACGCCAGCCCGGTCGCGCTGCGTGACGGCGTTCTCCATATATCTGCTGAATCGACGGCCTGGGCGACTCAGCTGCGAATGGTTCAGAGTCAGATCCTGGCGAAAATCGCGACCGCGGTCGGCGACGGAGTGGTCACCAGCGTCCGCATCACCGGACCGACGGCCCCGTCCTGGCGAAAGGGACCCCGCAGCATGCCGGGTGGCCGCGGGCCCCGGGACACCTACGGCTAGATCGCCCGCCAACGCCGAAAGCCCGCGTTTCTGGCGTCAGGACGCGCCTAGATCGGAGATATTCCGCCCACGGCGCAAATAGGACGCTCAAAACACCCCCTGAGAATCGGTGCTGTCGGGTCTGCGCGGTAGGATGCGAAGGAACTACCTGCCAAGGCCGTCGGCCGGCAGGCCCCGCGAACTCCGAGGAGAGCGTCCGAACGTGGCTGCCCAAAAAAAGTCCGGACCCAAAGAATACGGCGCAGATTCCATCAAGGTCCTCGAAGGTCTGGAAGCCGTTCGCAAGCGGCCGGGCATGTACATCGGCTCCACCGGTGAACGCGGCCTGCATCACCTGGTCTGGGAAGTTGTGGACAACGCCGTCGATGAGGCGATGGCCGGATTCGCCACCAAGGTCGACGTCCGAATCCTCGAAGACGGCGGCATCCAGGTCACCGACGACGGCCGAGGCATCCCGGTGGCCATGCACTCGACCGGTATCCCCACCGTCGACGTCGTGATGACGGTGCTACACGCCGGCGGCAAGTTCGAAGAAGGCGCCTACCAGGTGTCCGGCGGCCTGCACGGCGTCGGCGTCTCCGTCGTCAACGCGCTGTCCACCCGGCTTGAAGCCGACATCCGCAAGGACGGCTACGAGTGGTTCCAGACCTATGACCGGTCGGTGCCCGGCACCCTTCGGCAGGGCGGCAAGACCCGGGGCACCGGAACCACCATCCGGTTCTGGGCCGACCCGAACATCTTCGAGACCACCACCTACGACTTCGAGACCATCGCCCGCCGACTCCAGGAGATGGCGTTCCTGAACAAGGGCCTGACCATCGACCTCACCGACGAGCGGGTCACCCCGGCCGAAGTCGTCGACGAGATTGTCAGCGACACCGCCGAGGCCCCGAAGACCGCCGAGGAACAGGAAGCCGAGAAAGCCGCGCCGCAGCGCGTCAAGCACCGCACCTTCCACTATCCCGATGGCCTGGTCGATTTCGTCAAGCACATCAACCGGACCAAGACCCCGATCCAGCAGAGCATCATCGACTTCGCGGGCAAGGGCACCGGCCACGAGGTCGAGATCGCCATGCAGTGGAACTCCGGCTACTCCGAATCGGTGCACACCTTCGCCAACACCATCAACACCCATGAGGGCGGCACCCACGAGGAGGGCTTCCGCGCGGCGCTGACCTCCATCGTCAACAAATACGCCAAAGACAAGAAGCTGCTCAAGGACAAGGACCCGAACCTCACCGGCGATGACATCCGCGAAGGACTGGCGGCTGTCATCTCGGTCAAGGTCAGCGACCCGCAGTTCGAAGGCCAGACCAAGACCAAGCTCGGCAACACCGAGGTCAAATCCTTCGTCCAGAAGGTGTGCAACGAGCAGTTGACGCACTGGTTCGAGGCGAATCCGGCCGAAGCGAAAACTGTTGTGAACAAAGCGGTCTCATCCGCGCAGGCACGCCTTGCCGCGCGCAAGGCCCGCGAGCTGGTGCGGCGCAAGAGCGCCACCGACATCGGCGGTCTGCCTGGCAAGCTCGCCGACTGCCGATCCACCGACCCGAGCAAGTCCGAACTCTATGTGGTGGAGGGCGATTCGGCCGGCGGCTCGGCCAAGAGCGGCCGCGACTCGATGTTCCAGGCGATCCTGCCGCTGCGCGGAAAGATCATCAACGTCGAAAAGGCGCGTATCGACAGGGTTTTGAAGAACACCGAAGTTCAGGCCATCATCACCGCGCTCGGCACCGGCATCCACGACGAATTCGACATCGCGAAGCTGCGCTACCACAAGATCGTGCTGATGGCCGACGCCGACGTCGACGGCCAGCACATCTCCACCCTGCTGCTGACCCTGCTGTTCCGGTTCATGCGGCCGCTGATCGAGAACGGACACGTCTTCCTGGCGCAGCCGCCGCTGTACAAGCTGAAATGGCAACGCAGCGAACCGGAATTCGCCTACTCCGACCGCGAACGCGACGGTCTGTTGAAGGCCGGCCTGGAGGCCGGCCGGAAGATCAACAAGGACGACGGCATTCAGCGTTACAAGGGCCTCGGCGAGATGGACGCCAAGGAACTGTGGGAGACCACGATGGATCCGACCGTCCGGGTGTTGCGTCAGATCACCCTCGATGACGCCGCCTCCGCCGACGAGCTGTTCTCCATCCTGATGGGCGAGGACGTCGAGGCGCGTCGCAGCTTCATCACCCGAAACGCCAAAGACGTTCGCTTCCTTGACGTTTAGCCACCAGGCCACTAGCAGAAGCCACTGAGGATCAGATGACAGACACCACGTTGCCGCCCGGCGATGGGCCCGCCGACCGCATCGAACCTGTTGACATTCAGCAGGAGATGCAGAACAGCTACATCGACTACGCGATGAGCGTGATCGTCGGCCGTGCGTTGCCGGAGGTTCGAGACGGCCTCAAGCCCGTGCACCGCCGCGTGCTGTACGCCATGTACGACTCGGGGTTCCGTCCCGACCGCGGCCACGCCAAGTCGGCCCGCTCGGTCGCCGAGACCATGGGCAACTACCACCCGCACGGCGACTCGTCGATCTACGACACCCTGGTCCGGATGGCCCAGCCGTGGTCGCTTCGCTACCCGTTGGTCGACGGCCAGGGCAACTTCGGCTCGCCGGGCAACGACCCGCCAGCCGCCATGCGCTACACCGAGGCTCGCCTGACGCCGCTGGCGATGGAGATGCTGCGTGAAATCGACGAGGAGACAGTCGATTTCATCCCGAACTACGACGGTCGGGTGCTGGAGCCGACGGTGCTGCCGAGCCGGTTCCCGAACCTGCTCGCCAACGGTTCCGGCGGCATCGCGGTCGGTATGGCCACCAACATCCCGCCGCACAACCTGCGGGAGCTGGCCGAGGCGGTCTACTGGTGCCTGGAGCACCACGAAGCCGATGAGGAGAGCACGCTGGCGGCGGTGATGGAGCGGGTCAAGGGACCCGACTTCCCCACCCGCGGCCTGATCGTCGGATCCTCGGGCATCGCCGACGCCTACAAGACCGGTCGCGGGTCCATCCGGATGCGCGGCGTGGTCGAGATCGAAGAAGACAGTCGCGGCCGCAATTCGCTGGTCATCACCGAGTTGCCGTACCAGGTCAACCACGACAACTTCATCACTTCGATCGCCGACCAGGTGCGCGACGGCAAGCTCGCCGGCATCTCCAACATCGAGGACCAGTCCAGCGACCGGGTCGGCCTGCGGATCGTCATCGAGCTCAAGCGCGACGCCGTGGCCAAGGTGGTGCTGAACAACCTCTACAAGCACACCCAGCTGCAGACCAGCTTCGGCGCCAACATGCTGTCCATCGTCGACGGGGTGCCGCGCACCCTGCGGCTGGACCAGCTGATCCGGCACTACGTCAACCACCAGCTGGACGTCATCGTCCGGCGCACCACCTACCGGTTGCGAAAGGCCAACGAACGGGCCCACATCCTGCGCGGCCTGGTCAAGGCGCTCGACGCGCTCGACGAGGTCATCGCGTTGATCCGGGCCTCGGCCAGCGCGGACGTCGCCCGCACCGGCCTGATGGAGCTGCTCGACGTCGACGAGATCCAGGCGCAGGCGATCCTGGACATGCAGCTGCGGCGCCTGGCGGCGTTGGAGCGGCAGCGGATCGTCGACGACCTGGCCAAGATCGAAGCCGAGATCGCCGACCTCGAGGACATCCTGGCCAAGCCGGAGCGGCAGCGCTCCATCGTCCGCGACGAACTGACCGAGCTCGTCGACAAGTACGGCGACGACCGGCTCACCCGGATCATCGCCGCCGAGGGCGAGGTGACCGACGAGGACCTCATCGCCCGCGAAGACGTCGTCGTCACCATCACCGAGACCGGGTACGCCAAGCGCACCAAGACCGACCTGTACCGCAGCCAGAAGCGCGGCGGCAAGGGCGTTCAGGGCGCCGGGCTCAAGCAGGACGACATCGTCGCGCACTTCTTCGTCTGCTCCACCCACGACTGGATCCTGTTCTTCACCACGCAGGGCCGGGTGTACCGGGCCAAGGCCTACGACCTGCCGGAGGCCTCGCGCACCGCGCGCGGCCAGCACGTCGCCAACCTGCTGGCGTTCCAGCCGGAGGAGCGCATCGCCCAGGTCATCCAGATCAAGAGCTACGAGGACGCGCCGTACCTGGTGCTCGCGACCCGCAACGGCCTGGTCAAGAAGTCCCGACTGACCGACTTCGACTCCAACCGCTCCGGCGGCATCGTCGCGATCAACCTGCGCGGCGAGGACGAACTGGTCGGCGCGGTGCTCTGCTCGGCCGACGAGGACCTGCTGCTGGTGTCCGGCAAGGGCCAGTCGATTCGGTTCTCGGCCACCGACGAGGCATTGCGGCCGATGGGCCGGGCCACCTCCGGTGTGCAGGGCATGCGGTTCAACGAAGAGGACTGGCTGCTGTCGCTGAATGTGGTCCGCGAAGGCACCTACCTGCTGGTCGCGACGGCCGGCGGATACGCCAAGCGCACCTCGATCGACGAGTACACCGTGCAGGGTCGCGGCGGCAAAGGCATCCTCACCATTCAGTACGACAAGCGTCGTGGCAGTCTGGTCGGAGCGTTGATCGTCGATGACGACAGTGAGCTGTACGCCATCACCTCCGGTGGTGGGGTGATCCGCACCGCGGCGCGTCAGGTTCGCAAGGCCGGTCGACAGACCAAGGGCGTTCGCTTGATGAACCTGGGCGCGGGCGACACACTGATTGCCATCGCGCGCAATGCCGACGAAGTGGACGACGAGGTCGACGGCGCGAACGCCTAGCGGCGCGCCAGAGCGGTAAGGGAGCAGTGTGACGGCACCGAATGACCCCACCGAGGAGTCGGGTTCGGGATCCAACGGCGCAACGGCGGGTGAGTCCTCGGCCGCGGAACGGTCGGGGGACCCCCGCCCGACCCCGCGGCTGACCGAGACCGGGGAAACGCCACCGTGGCAGCGCGCCGCCCGGAAGCCGGCGGCCCCGAAGCCCGATCCGCGGCCCACCGCCCGCATCCCGGCCCAGAGCGCGGCGGGTTCCGGACCCACGACAGCCGCGCACGCGGCCGGGTCCTCCCCCGCGCCCCGGGATCCGATGCCCGCGCCGGTGAGCGCCCCGTCGGGTCCGACGCCGGCGGTGGCCGCGGCCAGCCCGGCGGGCGGGGTGAGCGCGCCGGCCGAGGCCGACGCGGGTCGGGCCAAGGAGTACGCCAGCGAGCTGCCCGATCTGTCCGGTCCCCGTCCGGCGGTGCGGCCGTCGACCCCGGAACGCAAGCCGGCCACGGATTCCGGGCCCAACAGCGGTCCGTCGGAGGCTCCGGCCGGCCGCTCGGGCGCCCGGGTCCAGGTCGGAACGCGGTCGCGGACCGCGGGGCCGGTGCGGGCGAGCATGCAGATCCGCCGGATCGACCCGTGGAGCACGCTGAAGGTGTCGCTGCTGCTGTCGGTGGCGATCTTCTTCGTGTGGATGATCGCGGTCGCGATCCTGTACCTGGTGCTCGGCGCGATGGGAGTGTGGACGAAACTCAACAGCAACGTCGGCGATCTGCTCAGCAGCGCGGGCGGGGCGGGCGAATTGGTGTCCGCCGGCAGCATCTTCAGCACCGCGCTGCTGATCGGCCTGGTCAACATTGTTCTGATGACGGCGATGGCCACCATCGGCGCGTTCATCTACAACCTCAGCACCGACATCGTCGGTGGTATCGAGGTCACCTTGGCGGATCGGGATTAGCCGTTTTGGAGACCGGCCACCCGGTGCGGTAATCTCGCTGCTCGGTTGGTCACACGGGCCTATAGCTCAGGCGGTTAGAGCGCTTCGCTGATAACGAAGAGGTCGGAGGTTCGAGTCCTCCTAGGCCCACCGGTTCACGCCGGCGGACTGCCACTCACGCAGAAAGGCTCCCCGTGAAGCTGCTGCAACGGGTATTCATCGTCGTCACGGTGGCTGCCGCGGCCGCAATCGCCTGGTCCCGATTCCGCGGCGAGGTCTGGCACACCGTCGGCGAACACACCGAATCCCCCGCCCCGCGGCGGGTCGAGGGGCCTTAGCTCAGTTGGTAGAGCGCTGCCTTTGCAAGGCAGATGTCAGGAGTTCGAATCTCCTAGGCTCCACAAACACGAAACCCCAGGCCCGGCGGCCTGGGGTTTCGTCGCGTCGAAGGGTCAGCCGGCCTTCAGAGGCGCCATGGCGGCGGCGCCGTCGCCGCCCATCGACGGCAGGTCCGACAGCATGGCGACGAGGAGCTCGTTCTTGTCCGACAGGGCCTTTAGGTCGAAGGACGTGTAGTTGAACGAGGTGTAGCCGCGCACCAGCAGCCGGCTGCGGTTCAGATCCGACAGGTTGGTCCACGACGTGTACTCGGTGGACGGCGCGCTCGGATTCAAGTTGTGACCCGGAAACCCGCACCCGTGGGCCGGGTCGATGGTCACACCACGGCGCCGGGGCAGAGCGCTGACGGCTCTGAGGCTAGTGGGCGGGCATGGGCCGCGGTGCGGGATCCCGCGGGTCTTGGTCGCGTGCACACCCGAAGTTATCCACAGGACTTGTGCACAGTGTGGATAAGTTACATCGCTGTGATTCAATCGCCACCATCGACGATTCGGCCAACGACGGTTGACGAATAGCCGCACGGGGCTAGCCTGGGCCGCACTATGACTTCAATCCGGATTGCGCGAAACGTCGGTGTGCTGGCAGCGGTGGGCGTCCTGGGACTTGGGATGAGCGCCTGCGGCGGGGGCAGTGAAGAGCCCGCCGAGAGCAGCACGACGACCACCACCACCACCAGCTCCGCCGCGAATACCGCTCCGGCCGCGACCACCACGTCGCAGGCCCCGGCGCCCGCCCCCGCTCCGCAGGACACCACGACGGTCCCGATGATGCCGAACCCGAATGGCGACGGGTCCGAGGTGCCGTGTGAGGGCACCGTGTGCACCAACCCGAACCATGGCGCGGGCTCCGATCCCGAGGAGAACGGCGGCGCCGACATGGAGAGCCCCGACGGCAGCGGCGAGACCGTGCCGTGCGAGGGCACGGTGTGCACCAACCCGAACCATGGCGCGGGCGAGGACGGCGACCAGGACGCGGACGCTCCGCCGGAGCCGGGCCAGACCACCTTCGAGCCGGGCGAATAGTCGCACACTCAGGTCGACCCGACGGTTAGGCAGGATCATTCATGGAGCAGTACCGTCGCGGAGACCTGGTTTTCGACGTCCTCGACCGCGGACCGGACGACGGGCCGCCGGTGATCCTCTTGCACGGCTTCCCGCAATTCAACACCAGCTGGAACCCGATCATGGATCGCCTTGTGGCACAAGGCTATCGGTGTCTGGCGCCGAACCAGCGCGGCTACTCCCCCGGCGCCCGGCCACTCCGGCGGCGCGACTACACCGCTGATCAGTTGGCCGACGACGTCATCGGGTTGATCGACACCATCGGCGCGCCCAAGGCGCACCTGGTGGGACACGACTGGGGCGCCGCGGTCGCCTGGGCGGTGGCCGGCCGCGCGCCCGGCCGACTGGCCAGCCTGACCGCGCTTTCGGTGCCGCACAATGCCGCCTTCCTGAAGGCGATGGTCACCAGCAAGCAGGGCCTGGCCTCCTGGTACATGCTCGCGTTTCAGCTGCCCAAATTGCCGGAGCGGTTCCTGCGTGGCCGCGCCGGTCAGAAGTTTCTCGCCGAGTACGGAGGCCAGCTTCCGGAGTTCGCGGAACGTGACATGGCCACGATGGCCCAGACCGGCGCGTTGACCGCGGCGCTGAATTGGTATCGCGCACTGCCGTTTTCGGACTTCCGGCAGGCGCGGACCAGGATCACGGTGCCGACCATGTACATCTGGAGCAACAAAGACAAGGCGCTGATGGAACGCGGCGGCCGCGACACCGCCCGCTTCGTCGACGCCGACTACCGCTACGAGATCCTGCACGGGGTGACGCACTGGATGGTTGATCAGGTCCCCGACACCATCGCCGACATGCTGCTGGAGTGGTTCGCCGCGCACCCCTCCTGAACCCGCCCGACGAAATCCGTGGAGCGGCCGTAGGGTGAGCGCGTGCATCTGTTGTTCAGCTACGGAACCCTGCGTGACCCCAACGTCCAGCAGGCGCTTTTCGGCCGCCCGGTTCCGTGCGAAGACGACAGCCTGCCCGGCTTCGAACTCGCCGAAGTGCTCATCACCGATCCGGCGGTGATCGCGGCCAGCGGTTCGGATCGGCATCCGATCCTGCGGCGCGGCACGCCGGAAGACGTCGTCGCCGGCGCCTGCTTGCGGCTCAACGACGAAGAACTCGCCGCTGCCGATGACTACGAGGTCGACGACTACGCGCGCATCCCGGTGACGCTGGGCTCAGGGCGTCAAGCTTGGGCCTATGTGGCGGCCGCCGACGCGGTTTAGAGCGGAGCGTCGACCTCGACGCTCGGCGGCAACGGGGACGGCTCGGGCTGCATGGAGCGCCGGATGATGGAGAACGCCACCGCTCCCCCGACGGCCGTGGCCAGTCCGATCCCGGTGATCAGCCCAATCTTGCGGGCGCGCCCGGACTTTCGGGCGTCGGCGAGCGCCTGCGGGATGCCGGCGACCACCTCCTGAGCGGCGGAGAACTCGTCGGCGATGGTCTGCTGGGCGGATTCGAGCTGACGACGGACCTGGGCCCGCTCGTAGCGGACCTGGGCGTTGGACGCGGCGGCGCGAGCGGTCGCCACGCCGAGGCCGACGATTCCCCTGCCGACGTCCAGCGGCCCGGTGGCGGTGTGCGCCAGGCCCTGGGTGAGTCGCTTACCCGGCGTCAACCGCTCTTCGGTGGTCGTCATTGCCCGTCCCTTTCTGGGAGTCCATGGAAATGACATCCACCCTGCCATCCGGGGAGGTCAGTTGGGGCCGGAACGCCACGCCCGGGCGGTTCGACGAGCGAGGACGAGGCCGACCGTCAAGCGCGCCGTCGCCTGGACCTGGCCGCCACCGCCACGCCCGCGGGTGGCAGACTGTGTGACTGTGACTAGCCCCATTCAGACCGCCACTGCAACGCTGCACACGAACCGCGGCGACATCAAGATCGCGCTGTTCGGCAACCACGCCCCCAAGACCGTCGGCAACTTCGTCGGCCTGGCCCAGGGCACCAAGGAGTACACCACCGAGAACGCCTCGGGTGGCAGCTCGGGTCCGTTCTACGACGGCACCGTGTTCCACCGGGTGATCGACGGCTTCATGATCCAGGGCGGCGACCCGACCGGCACCGGCCGCGGGGGCCCGGGCTACCGGTTCGCCGACGAGTTCCACCCGGAGCTGGTGTTCGACAAGCCCTACCTGCTGGCGATGGCCAACGCCGGGCCGGGCACCAATGGATCGCAGTTCTTCATCACGGTGGGCCCGACCCCGCACCTGAACCGCAAGCACACCATCTTCGGCGAGGTCGTCGACCCGGCCTCGCAGCAGGTCGTCGACGCTATCGCGGGCACGGCCGTGGACCGTTCCGACCGTCCGACGGAGCCCGTCGTGATCGAGTCGATCACCATCAGCTGACCCGTTCTGCCGCGACCGCTCGGTTAGGTACAGCCACCTGCGTACTTAACCGAGCGGTCGCCGCATTTGGTGAGGTCGAACGCATGGCTAGGCACAACGCCCCGCGTACGTAACCGAGCGGTCGCAGCGCCCGGACGCCTTCACCGCTCGGTTAGGCGCTGCTACGGGCGGGACCTCAGCAGGTCGTGACCGGAGTGACCGGGGTCGCGCCGGGCGGCACGGTCACGTCATAGGTGTGCAGGCACACCGTCCCGCCGCCGTAGAGGTTGTACAGGTACCCGACCTCCGGGATCGGCCGGTTGTCCTGCTGTTGCTGGGCCTGTTTCTGCGCTTGCTCGGCGGCGTCCTTGGCCTGGTCCACCCCGTCCTGGACCTGGTCGATGACCTTGTTCGCGGTGTCGTCCTGCGCGCACTGACCGTCCGCGGTTTGCTGCTCCGCCGGGCACTGCTGGTCGCTGTTCTGCTGATCGGGGCCGGCGTAGGCCGCCGGCGCCCCCGCCAGCAGCAGCCCAGTCGCGGCGATGAGTACCCCCGCCCACATTGCTTTCCCGCTCATGATCGCCCCTCCCTGTTGTCTGTCCCCCAACGCGGCAAAATAACAAGGCCGCGAGTTCCACGCCCGCGATATGGTCCGCGGCGGCCTCGGGAACTCCGGTCCCGGTGGACGGCTAGCTGTCGCGCTGCCGGCGGGGTTTGGCCAACCCGGCGGCGGTCAGCGTGTCGAGCACCTGAATCGGATCGACGCCCAGGTCCCAGCGGGTGTACACGCGCAGCCGGTCGTCGGTGGTCTCGATCTCCAGCATCCGTTGCCGGCGGCCGAACCGCCGAAACTCGCTGATCCGGACCAGCTCCAGTTCGTCGCGGCTGACCTGCTGGGTTCCGAACCAGCCCCGCAGCATCAGGCCATCGTCGGTGACGGCGATCTTCGGGCGGGCCCGCCAGGTCAGCACAGCAAACACCACCAGGCCCACTCCCCCGATCCCGGTGAGCAGCCGGCCGGGTGGGTCCGAGGCGAGGGTCACCGATCCGCACAGCAGTGCCAGCCCGGCTACGCCGATGACGACCACGCCCGCCGACTGCGGGCCCCAGGACGCCTGCTCGGTGGGCGACATAACCCCTCTTACCTCGGTGAATGGAAGTTATCCACAGGCGTTATCCACATTGGGGATGAACTACACGTATGTGATTGGGCAGGTCAGGGACTTGTGCTGACTCGGGTTGGGGACAACCGTGGGCCGAACGCCCAGCGGGCCGGCCACGACCGTATAGCCGATCAGCGCCACCGCATGGTCAGCAACAACCCGGTGATCATGAACGCGAACGCGATCGCGTAGTTCCACGGGCCGAGGTCGGCCATCCACTCCAGGTAGGTGGGGACGTTGAGGCCGCTGGCGCCCAACTGGAAAACCATCAGCCAGATCAACCCGAAGAGCATCAGACCGATGAAGAACGCCACGAAATAGACGCTGGAGGGGCCCGTCTTCACCTTCACCGGGGTGCGGCTCACCGGCCGGACGGTGAAGTCTGTCTTCTTGCGGACTTTGGACTTGGGCATGGCTACCTTCGAAGCTGGTGCAACAGGTGCGAGGATGAAATCCCTACGAGACTATCCCAGCGCAGTCTCCAGCGAGAATCCCGTCCGGAGGTCCGATGTCCCGGCCGCGCCGACAAAGCCGCCAGATCTGGCGGTTCGGGGTCCCGGCGGTCACCCTCATGGCGGGGCTGCTGCTCTCGACCACCCACGGCCTGGCTGGCGGCTCCGATATCCGCCGCAGTGACGCGCCCCGATTGGTGGACCTGGTGCGCGACGCGCAGGGATCGGTGGACCGGCTCACCGAACGACGGGACACGCTGGCCACCGAGGTCGACAGCTTCCACGGCCGCTCGGCCGACGCGGCGCTGTCGGCGATGCAGACCCGGATCGCCGAACTGGGGGAGCAGGCCGGTCAGACCGCGATGCGCGGGCGCGGGTTGGTTGTGACGATGACCGACGCCCAGCGCGACGTCGACGGCAGATTCCCCCGCGACGCGTCCCCGGACGACCTGGTGGTGCACCAGCAGGACATCAGCGCCGTGCTCAACGCGCTGTGGAGTGCCGGCGCGGAGGCCGTGCAGATGCAGGACCAGCGGATCATCGCCACCTCGGCGCCGCGCTGCGTGGGCAGCACCCTGCTGCTCAACGGCCGCACCTATAGCCCGCCGTACACCATCTCCGCGATCGGAGACCCGGCCGCCATGCGGGCGGCGCTGGCCGAGGCGCCCTTGGTGACGCTGTATCGCCAGTACGTGGTCCGGTTCGGGCTCGGCTATTCCGAAGAGGTTCGCGAGCAACTGGAGGTCGTCGCGCACAGCGAACCGATCCGGGTGCAGTACGCCAAGCCCACCGGCCCCATCCCGTACTGAGCCCGTCTGCCCGCGCGAAACTCGCTGGCCTGCGCGGGTAGCCTTGACCCGTGCAAATCCTGGTCGTCGACAACTACGACAGCTTCGTGTTCAACCTGGTGCAGTACCTGGGCCAGCTGGGTGTGACCGCGGAGGTCTGGCGTAACGACGACGAGCGGCTCGGCGGCCCCCAGGGCGTCCGCGCCGACGAGGTCGCCGGCCAGTTCGACGGCATCCTGCTGAGCCCGGGACCGGGCACCCCGGAACGGGCCGGCGCGTCGATCCCGCTGGTGCGCGCCTGCGCGGCGGCCGGCACCCCGCTGCTCGGGGTGTGCCTGGGCCATCAGGCGATCGGCGTCGCGTTCGGCGGCACCGTGGATCGCGCCCCCGAGCTGCTGCACGGCAAGACCAGCGAGGTGCTGCACACCGATCGGGGAGTGCTGGCCGGGCTGCCCAATCCGTTCACCGCCACCCGGTACCACTCGCTGACCATCCTGCCCGAGACCATGCCGGCGGAGTTGGAGGTCACCGGGCGCACCGAGGGCGGGGTGGTGATGGCCGTGCGGCATGTCGAGCTGCCGATTCACGGGGTGCAATTCCACCCCGAGTCGATCCTCACCCAGGGCGGCCACCGGATGCTGGCCAACTGGCTCGGCTATTGCGGGCAGCCGCCCGCCGAGCAGCTGGTGTGCCAGCTCGAGGCCGAGGTCGCCGACGCGGTTTCCGCGATTTAGCAAGGCTCAGCGGAGCTTGCGGAGCTGAGTCGCAGCTGGAATCGCGTGTCTGCACCGCGATTTAGCAAGGCTCAGCGGAGCTTGCGGAGCTGAGTCGCAGCTGGAATCGCGTGTTGTGTCCGCGATTTAGGCGGCAAAGCGCAGCGTGATGCTGGCGCCGAAGTTCACCCCGGCGCCCGCGGCGGGACTCTGGATCACCACGGCGTTGGTGCGCTGGCCGCTGTCGCGGACCTCGGCGCCCTTGTCCAGCTGACCGGTCCATCCCAGCGCCCGCAGCCGCGGCTCCGCGTCGGTCCAGAACATCCCGACCAGGTCGGGCATGGTGAACTGGTTGCCGCGGGAGACCTGCAGCTCGATCACGGTGTCCATCGGCACCACGGTGCCGGTCGGGGGATTGGTGCCGATGATCTGGCCGGACGGCGCGGTGCTGTCCACCGGAACCTGCGTGGTCTGGGTGAACCCGTACACCGTCAGGTTCTGGGTGGCGGTGTCGACGGTCTGCCCGCGCAGGTCCGGCACCTCCTTGGTGGCGGGCCCGGTGCCGATCACGATGGTGATCTCGTTGGTGATCGCCGCGGACTGGCCGGCCGACGGCAGCGTGCCGACCACCCGGTTCTTGAGCTCCGGCGTCGAGGGTGACTCGGTGCGCTTGTAGGTGCTGAAGCCCGCCGAGTTCAGCCGTTTCACGGCGTCCTCGTAGGTCAGCTGCGACACGTCGGGCATCTCGCGCTGCTCGGGGCCGGTGGAGACGTTGACGGTGATCTCGTCGCCGGCCCGGGCGTCGGTGTTGGCGCCGGGATCGGTGCTGATGACGTGGTCGGGCGGCACGATGGAGTCCGGCTGCTGCTGGGTGCGGGTTTTGAAACCGCGGTTCTGCAGCGCGGCGACCGCGTCGGCGGACAGCTGGCCGCGCACGTCGGGCACCTGCACGTCACGGGTCTTGCCGCCGAACATGGTGATGGCGATCGTCGTGATGACGGTGAGCACCGCCAGCAGCGCGACGGCCATCAGCCAGCGCCGCACCGGGCTGGCCGAGCTGCGGCGAGCGCCCACCCGGGGCAGCTCGTCGGTGCGGTCGGGGCCGACGGGCGCCGCCGGACCCACCGCCGACAGCATCGAGGACCGCTCGGCGTCGGTGAGCACCTTCGGGGCCTCCGGGCTGTGCCCGCTGTGCACCCGGATCAGGTCGGCGCGCATCTCGGCGGCCGTCTGGTACCGATTCTCGGGGTTCTTGGCCAGGGCTTTGAGCACGACGGCGTCCAGGTGCGGCGACAGCTCCGGGTTGCGGTGCGACGGCGGCTCCGGGTCCTCGCGGACGTGCTGGTAGGCCACCGCGACCGGGGTGTCGCCGACGAATGGCGGCTCCCCGGTGAGGATCTCGTAGAGCACGCAGCCCAGCGAGTAGACGTCCGAGCGGGCGTCGACGGCCTCGCCGCGGGCCTGTTCGGGGGACAGGTACTGCGCGGTGCCGATCACCGCGGCGGTTTGGGTTACGCTGCTGGAGTCGGCCAGCGCCCGCGCGATGCCGAAGTCCATCACCTTGACCGCTTTGTTGTTGCTGATCATGATGTTGGCCGGCTTCACATCGCGGTGGATGATGCCGTGCTGGTGGCTGAAGTTCAGCGCCTGGCAGGCGTCGGCGATGATCTCGATGGCGCGCTGCGGCGGGATGGGGCCGTCGGTGTGCACGATGTCGCGCAGCGTGACCCCGTCGACGTACTCCATGACGATGTAGGGCAGCGGCCCCGCCGAAGTTTCGGCTTCGCCGGTGTCGTAGACGGCGACGATCGCCGGGTGGTTCAGCGCCGCCGCGTTCTGCGCCTCACGGCGGAACCGGAGGTAGAAGCTGGGGTCCCGCGCCAGGTCGGCGCGCAGCACCTTGACCGCGACATCGCGGTGCAGGCGGGTGTCCCGGGCCAGGTGGACCTCGGACATCCCGCCGAAGCCGAGGATCTCGCCGAGCTCATAGCGGCCGGACAGGTGCTGGGGGGTTGTCATGTCGGTATCTCGTCGCTTGCGGGTTCGATGAGCAGCACCGTGGCGGCCACGAACCGCTGCTGGGCATCAGAATGTCCTGTCACCTGCCCCGGAGTCCAATTGGATGGCTCCACGGGCGCTTCCTGGACGGTTTGCGGGGGCGGCACGACGGTGTTGGTGATGGTCTCCCGAGGCCCGTCGTTCTTGTTGCCGCCGTAGTTCACCAGGATGAGCACGGCGATGATGATCGCCAACGCGCCCAGCACCCCGGCGGCCCACAGCAGTGCCCGCTGGCCGGAGGAGAAGCTGCGCCGGGCCGGCGCGGGGCGGCTGCCGGCCCCGGAGCGCGGCCGCATCGCTGTCGACGGGGCCCGGGTGTCCGCGGCGGCCGCCCGCGCCGGCGCGGCCGTCGTCCGAGCCTCGCCGGGAATCGCGGCCGGGGTGGCCCGGCCGAGCGTCGGATTGTTGTTCGGGCGCGGCGGGCGACGGCCGGCGCGCACCGCGGCGACCGCGTCGCTGAACGGGCCGCCGCTGCGGTAGCGGGCGCCCGGGTTCTTGCTCATGGTGACCTCGATGAGCTCACGCACGTTCGGCGGCACGTCGCTGGGCAGCGGCGGCGGCGGCTCCTTGATGTGCTTCATCGCCACCGTCAGGGCGCCGTCTCCGGTGAACGGCCTTCGGCCCGAGAGCGCCTCGTAGCCGACCACGCCGAGGGAGTAGACGTCAGAGGCCGGGGTGGCGTCGTGGCCGAGCGCCTGCTCGGGCGCGATGTACTGGGCGGTGCCCATCACCATGCCGGTCTGGGTGACCGGGGCGGCGTCGACGGCCTTGGCGATGCCGAAGTCGGTCAGCTTCACCTGTCCGGTGGGGGTGATCATGATGTTGCCGGGTTTGACGTCGCGGTGCACCAGGCCCGCGGTGTGCGCGACCTGCAGGGCCCGGCCGGTCTGCTCCAGCATGTCCAGGGCGTGCCGCAGCGACAGCCGGCCGGTGCGTTTGAGCACCGAGTTCAGCGGCTCGCCGTTGACCAGCTCCATCACCAGGTATGCCGTGCGACCCTCGCCGTCCATGTCGGTCTCGCCATAGTCGTGCACGCTGGCGATGCCGGGGTGGTTGAGCATGGCGACGGTGCGGGCCTCGGAGCGGAACCGCTCCACGAACTCCGGGTCCGAGGAGTACTCGGCCTTGAGCACCTTCACCGCCACGCGCCGGCCCAGCCGGCTGTCGACGGCCTCCCACACCTGGCCCATGCCACCGGTGGCGATCAGTCGTTGCAGCCGGTAGCGGCCCGAGAGCGTCACGCCTACGCGCGGACTCATCGTTGGTCACCTCCCGAGTGCCTCATGTTCCCTCCTGAAGCGCCGCCGCGATGACGGCACGCCCGATCGGCGCGGCGATGGCCCCGCCGGTCGCGGACAGCCGGTCGCCGCCGTTCTCAACCATCACAGCCACCGCCACCTCGGGCGCCTCGGCCGGCGCAAACGCGATGTACCACGCATGCGGCGGCGTGTTCTGCGGATCGGTTCCGTGCTCGGCGGTGCCGGTCTTGGAGGCGATCGCAACGCCCGGGATGGCGCCGGTTTGCTGTGTGTACTGTTCGGCGCCGACCATCAAATCAGTTAGCTTAGCCGCGATCTCCGGAGAAACCGCACGCCGGAGCTCGCTGGGCGGCGTCGTGCTCAGATTCGCCAGGTCCGGGCCCTTGAGCGCGGACACCAGATGGGGCGTCATGGTGACCCCGCCGTTGGCGATCGTCGCCGCCACCAGCGCGTTCTGCAGCGGGGTCAGCGCGACGTCGCGCTGACCGATGCTGGTCATCGCCAGCGCGGCGGCGTCCGGGATCGGGCCGATGGTGGACGTGGCCACCTGCAGCGGAATCGGGTCGGCCGGAACGTCGAGGCCGAACGCGGTTGCGGTCTTGCGCAGTTGCTCGGAACCCAGCTTGGCGCCGAGCTCGACGAAGGCGGTGTTGCAGGACCGTGCGAACGCCTCGCGCAGGGTGGCCGTCGGCGCCGGGCCGCACGGTGTGCCGCCGAAGTTCTGCAACCGCGAGGAGCTGTCGGGCAGCTGCACCGAGGCGGCCGAGGTCAGTTGCTCATTCTCCGAGAGCCCGGCCTCCAGCGCGGCCGCGGTGGTGATCACCTTGAACGTCGAACCCGGGGGGTAGATCTCGGCCACCGCGCGGTTGGTCAGCGGGGAGTCCTCGTCGTCGCGCAGCTCGGCCCAGGCCTGGGACTGCTCCTCGGTGTTGTGGCTGGCCAGCAGATTCGGGTTGTACGACGGGGCCGACACCATGGCCAAAATCTTGCCGGTCTTGGGCTCCAGCGCCACCACCGAACCCTTGCACGGGCCGACGCCGCAGCCCTGCTGCATGGCGTCCCAGGCGGCCTGCTGCACGCGCGGCTCGATGGTGGTCTCCACGTTGCCGCCGCGTGGGTCGCGGGCGGTGAAGAAGTCCACCAGTCGCTGGGCGAACATCCGCTCGTCGGAACCGTTGAGGATCGGATCCTCGGCCCGCTCCAGCCCGCTGGAGGAGAACCGCAGCGAGTAGAAGCCGGTCACCGGCGCGTAGGCCTCGGGGGACGGGTAGACCCGCAGGTAGCGGTACCGCCCCGTGGTCGCCTCCGAGTAGGCCAGCAGCTGCCCGTCGGCGGTGATCTGACCGCGCTGCCGCGAGTACTCGTCGAGCAACACCCGCTGGTTGCGCGGGTCGGCGCGCAGGCCGTCGGCCGTGAACACCTGGGTGAGGGTGGCGTTGGCCAGCAGCAGGACGATCAGGCCCATGATCGCCATGGCGACGCGGCGCAGTGAGGTGTTCACAGCTTGTCCATCACCTCGGTCCGCGCCACGGCGATCGGCGTTTGCGGGGCCGCGGCGGTGTTGCCCAGCGGTCGGCGCGCGGCGTGCGAGGTGCGCACCAGGATCGCCAGCAGCAGGTAGTTGGCCACCAGCGATGAGCCGCCGTAGGACATCCAGGGAGTGGTCAGGCCGGTCAGCGGGATCAGTTTGGTGACCCCGCCGACGACGATGAACAGCTGCAGGCCCAGGGTGGTGGCCAGGCCGGCGGCCAGCAGCTTGCCGAAGCTGTCGCGGACGGCCAGCGCGGTGCGCAGGCCGCGCACGATCAGGATGGTGTAGAGCATCAGCACCCCGGCCAGTCCGACCAGGCCGAGTTCCTCGCCGACGACGGCGATGATGAAGTCGGTGGACGCGGCCGGCACGGTGTTCGGCTGGCCGTTGCCCAGGCCGGCGCCGAAGATGCCGCCGGTGGCGAAGCTGAACAGCGACTGCACCATCTGGAAGCCGGCGTTGTCGGGGTCGGCGAACGGGTCCAGCCAGATCCGCACCCGCAGCTGGAAGTGCGGGAACAGCTGGTAGGCGATGAACGCGCCGATGAAGAACAGGCCGAGCCCGATCACCACCCAGCTGAGCCGGTTGGTGGCGATGTACACCATCACCAGGAACGACGTGTACAGCAGCAGGGAGGCGCCCAGGTCCTTCTCGAACACCAGCACGCCGATGGAGACCACCCAGGCGGCCAGCAGCGGCGCCAGGTCGCGCGGGCGCGGCAGGTCCATGCCCAGCACATGCTTGCCGGCGCTGGTGAACACATCGCGCTTGGAGACCAGCACGGCGGCGCAGAAGATCAGCAGCAGGATTTTGGAGAACTCACCGGGCTGGATGGAGAAGCCGGGGAACTGGATCCAGATCTTGGCGCCGTTCTGCTCGGACAGCTTGCTGGGCAGCAGCGCCGGGATGGCCAGCAGGATCAGCCCGGCCAGCCCGCAGACGTAGCCGTAGCGGGCCAGCTGGCGGTGGTCCGGCAGCGCGATGAGCAGCGCCACGAAGCCGCTGACGCCGACCAGCGTCCACAGCATCTGCTGACCGGCGCCGGGGCCGGAGACCTCGTTGGCTTGATTGGCCAGGTCGAGGCGGTGAATCAGCACCAGACCGAGTCCGTTGAGGGCGGCCACGATGGGCAGCAGCAGCGGGTCGGCGTAGGGCGCGAAGCGGCGGATGGCCAGGTGCGCGACGCCGAACAGGCCCAGGTAGGCCAGCGGGTAGAGGAAGGTGCCGACGCCCAGACCCTGATCCTGGTTGATCTCGACGATGGCCAGCGCCACCGCGGTCAGCAGGGCGGCCAGGCACAGCAGGCCCAGCTCGGTGTCACGCCGGTTCGGCAGCGACGGCGCCGCCGCCGTCGGGATGCTCTGGTCGCCAGCTGTCACGCCGCTTCCCGGCAGTCGGTGCCCGGTACCTGCGTCATGGTCGCCTGCGCCGGAACCGGCGTTTTCTGGCCGTGCGGGACCGGGGTCGCCGACGGCGCCGCGGAAGTGTCGGGGGCTTCGGACTGCTCGGCGCCGGCCTCGGTGGGGGAGTCGGGCCCACCCTCGGCCTCGGTGGTCGGGGCGGCCTCGGTGGTCGGGGCGGTGGCCGTGGTCGGCGTCGGGGTGGCCTTCGGCTTCGGGGCGGGCTCGGACTCAGGTTCGGGGGCGGCTTCGCACACCGGCAGCAGAGATCCGGTCACCAGGGTCTGCAGCCGCTGGATCGATTCGTCCAGGCTGCCGGTGGGCAGGCCCTGCTCGGCGGTCTTGCGGCCGGACTGGTCCAGGTCGGCCGGGGTGAGGATCTGGCAGTCCCGAGGCTCGGCGCCGTAGTCGATCAGCGACAGCTCGCTGCGGCTGTTGACGCAGGCCTGCACGTGCGGAGACTGCAGCGACACCCCGAGGATGGAGCCGGGCACCCCACGCATGATGGACACCACGCCGTCGTTGGTCGCGACGTAGTAGTTGCTGCGGATGATGGCGGTGGCGGCGATCCCGGACAGGATCAGCAGCGCCACCAGCACCACGGCGAGGATCAGGCGACGACGTCCCCGCGGCTTGCGCGGGGACGTCTCAGGTTGGGTGACGGCGGCGGCGCGTGGCGCCGGTTGTCGTCGGGCCGAATTCAGCGCCGACGCGCGGCCGGCGGCGGTGTTCGGCGGGGGGTTGGAACTGCCGTCGTCACCGGACACGGCGCCGGCCAGGATCGGCTGGGTCTGGCCGGAAAAGTCCTCGTCGACGACGTCGGCGACGACGACGGTGACGTTGTCCGGACCGCCGCCGCGCAATGCGAGCTCGATCAGCCGGTCGGCGGCCTCGGTGACCGTCGGCAACTGCAGCGCTTCGGCGATGGTCTCGGAGCTGACCGGGTCGGACAGCCCGTCGGAGCACAGCAGGTAGCGGTCCCCGACGCGGGCTTCCCGCATGATCAGGGTGGGCTCCACCTCGTGTCCGGTCAGGGCGCGCATGATCAGCGACCGCTGCGGGTGGCTGTGCGCCTCCTCGGCGGTGATGCGGCCCTCGTCGACCAGGGTCTGGACGAACGTGTCGTCCTTGGTGATCTGGGTCAGCTCGCCGTCGCGCAGCAGGTAGCCGCGGGAGTCGCCGATGTGCACCAGGCCCAGCCGGTTGCCGGCGAACAAAATCGCCGTCAGCGTGGTGCCCATGCCGTCGAGCTCGGGATCGGCCTCGACCTGGGCGGCGATCGCCGCGTTGCCCTGGTGCACCGCCTCATCGAGCTTGGACAGCAGGTCGCCGCCGGGCTCGTCGTCGTCGAGGTGGGCCAGGCCGGCGATGATCAGCTGCGAGGCCACCTCGCCGGCGGCGTGGCCGCCCATGCCGTCGGCCAACGCCAACAGTCGCGCGCCGGCGTACACCGAGTCTTCGTTGTTCTGACGCACCAGACCGCGGTCGCTGCGCGCTGAATATCTGAGCACCAGTGTCACGGCCGCAGCTCGATTGCTGTCTTGCCGATGCGCACCGGTGTGCCTATGGGAACTCGTACCGCCGTCGTCACTTTCGCCCTGTCAAGGTAAGTACCGTTGGTCGATCCTAAGTCCTCCACGTACCACTCCGAACCGCGTTGTGAGAGACGCGCGTGGCGCGTCGAGGCGTAGTCGTCGGTGAGGACCAGGGTGGAATCGTCGGCACGTCCGATCAATACCGGCTGGGAACCCAGCGTGATCCGGGTTCCGGCCAGCGCGCCGTCGGTGACCACCAGGTACCGCGGCGTTGTCCGCCCCTGTCGGGCCGGCAGCAATGAACCCCGCAAATTCAGCCCGCGGCGTGCCATCACCGGCCCGGTCGGGGCGTAAATATCTGTTTTCAACACGCGAAGAACAGACCAGATGAAAACCCACAGCAACAGAAGGAAACCCGCGCGCGACAGTTGCAGAACGATTCCCTGCATCTGTCGTCCCTTCGTCCCTTCCCCGCCGCCGCTGAGGCAACGTCACGATACTTGGCGCTGTCCGCGACGGCGAGATGGCCCGCCCGGCGGGTCAGTGGACGCGGACCACGATCTCGGAGTGACCCAGCCGGATAACGTCGCCGTCGGCCAGCTGCCACTCCTGAACCGGGGCGTTGTTCACCGTGGTGCCGTTGGTGGAGTTCAGGTCCGCCAGCAGCGCGACGTGGCCGTCCCAGCGGATCTCCAGGTGCCGGCGGGAGACGCCGGTGTCGGGCAGCCGGAACTGGGCGTCCTGACCGCGGCCGATCACATTGGCGCCCTCGCGAAGCTGGTAGGTGCGGCCGGAGCCGTCGTCGAGCTGCAGGGTCACCGTCGAGGCGCCGGACGATGGGGCACCGTAGCCGCCCTGGTCGTATCCACCCTGATCGTAACCGCCGCCTTGCTGGTCGCCGTAGGGCTGCTGGCCCTGGCCGTAGTCGGGCTGGCCGTAATCCTGCTGCTGGTAGTCCTGCTGGCCGTAGTCCTGCTGACCATAGTTGTAATCACCGCGACCCTGATCGCCACCGCGGCCCTGGTCGCCGTAGTTCGGCTGCTGGTAGTCCTGCTGGCCGTAATCGGGACGCTGCTGGCCGTAGTCGGGCTGGCCGTAGTTCGGCTGCTGGGACTGACCGTAGTTCTGCTGGCCGTAGTTGGGCCGCTGCGGCTGGGAGTAGTTCTGCTGGCCGTAGCCCTGCGGCGGTCCGTAGTTCGGCTGCTGTCCGTAGTTCTGCTGCGGGGGCTGCCCGTAGTTGGGCTGCTGGCCGTAGTCGTAGCCGCGGTCGCCCTGCTGCGGGGAGTGGCCGCCGCTGTGCTGGCCGTAACCCTGCGGCTGTCCGTAGTTGGGCTGCTGGCCGTAGCCCGGGGGCGGTCCGTAGTTCGGCTGCTGTCCGTAGTTCTGCTGCGGGGGCTGCCCGTAGTCGCCGCTGGGCGGCTGGCTGTAGCCCTGCTGCGGGCGGTCCTGGCGGTCCTGGCCGGGGTTGTCCTGGCCCTGGTCCTCGGACGAGCGGCTGTAGTCGTAGTAGTCGCCGCCCTGCCCCTGGTTGCCGCGCTGGCTCGGGTTGTCGCTCATTGGTGGTACTCCTGGTTCTGCGGTCAAAGACTGTTCAGGTTGTGCGGGGTGCGGCGCTAGGGGACTTCCGCGGTTTCCGTTTCGGGTGGCGTCAGGATTGACGGTCCCACGGGCGCGCACCTGGCCGGTGCGCAGCTGCGCGGACTGGTCGAATCTAACGACCACCTCACCATACGTTTGCCACCCCTGCTCCCCGATATATCCCTGCAGATGCCTGGCAAAAGTATCCGAAGTGAGATGGGGATCGGCGAGGGTCTTTTGATAGTCGGACTCACTGAGGGTAATGACATAGTCGTTGGGGGCCAACAATTGACCGCCGGCCAGTGAGCGGACGCCGTCTGCGGACTCCCGGCGCAGCGCCCCTTGAATCTCCTGGGGGACCACCGATCCGCCGAACACCCTGGCAAAGACGTCGCCGACGGTGGATTCGAGCTTGCGATCCAATCGCCGCACTCGTCCCATCGTCACCGCCCGTCTCAGTGCTTTGTGCGCCGCCCGCGGTGATTTCCGCGTGTCGCGCCATCGTGTCGTTTCGCGTCAATGGTAAGGGTCAGTCCACGGCCCTCGGCACCGGCAAAACTCTGAGAAATGCTTATGCGCAGGTCAGGGCGTGTTTAGCGTTCCGCGGATGGCCGCATACGGGCGGTTTGGTGGGCGGGGGAGCACCCTGATAAGCTCTCCGGGTTGCTCGGGCGAGTGGCGGAATGGCAGACGCGCTGGCTTCAGGTGCCAGTGTCCTTCGGGACGTGGGGGTTCAAGTCCCCCTTCGCCCACCAGCGAGACAGAGGCCGCGAATTCTTCGGAGTTCGCGGCCTTTGTGGGCTCTTCGTAATTCAGAGTGCATTGACCAGTGAGTGCAGGGCGCCGCTGTGCAGTAGTGAGCGCAGCCGGTAGTGGGTGAGGTTTCTGAATCCGAGGGCGTTGCGGCGCAGTGCTTCGAGGCGGCCGTTGATGGCTTCGGTGGGTCCGTTGGAGGCGTGGTGGTCGAAGAAGGCCAGGATGTCGTGGCGGCGGCGCCACAGGGTGCGGCCGAGTTGGGCCAGTTCGGTCAGGACTGCGGGGACGCCGCGGCGTAGCGAGTCGATGATCGCGGTCATCATGGCCTTTCCGCGCCGGCGGTCGGGGTGGGCGTAGGCGGCGATGATGCGCTGGTAGACGCTCCAGGTCACCATGACGCCGAGATGATCGTCCTCGGCGAACACGGTTTCCAAGCGTGTCTGCTGCCCGGCGGTGAGCAACGGCCACCGGGTGCGCAGGGTGCGGCGCGCACCGTAGAGCGGGTCACCGGTGCGGCCCCGGTGTCCGCAGGTCAGCTGCTGGATGCGTTGGCGACACAGATCCAACTTCAAGCCGGCCAGGGCCACGACATGGAACGGATCCATGACCGCAGTGGCCTCAGGCAGTTGCGCGGTGGCGGCGGTCTTGTAGCCGCCGAAACCGTCCATGGCGATGACCTCGACCTGGGCGCGGAACGCCGAGGGCTGTTTATCGAGCCAGCTGGCCAGTGCTGCCGCAGAGCGCCCTTCGACGAGGTCGAGCAGCCGCGCCGGGCCGGTGTTGTCCTGGACCGGGGTGAGGTCGATGATCAGCGTGACGAACCCCGCAGTCCCGCGCCTCCTTGGAGCCCAGCGGTGCTCATCAACCCCGATGACCCGCACACCGTCGAGCCGATCGGGGCCGGCCGCAGCGATCAGATCGGCCACAGCACGCATCGCGATCGTGCTGACGGTATGCCAGGACACCCCGAGTTCTGCGGCGATCGCCGAAATGGTGGTGCGGTCGATCATCAACCGCCGCAACACATAGCGGGCACAGCGCCGCGTCGTCGAGGAACGTGGGGCGGCCAGTTTGCCGAGGTCCTGGTTGAACACCGACCGCCCGCACTGTGGTGTCAGGCATCGGTAACGCGGGATTGCCACCCGCAGCACCAGCGGGTAGCCGGCCACCGGCAGATCGGTCAACGGCCGCACGACCGTGTCACGATAGCGGCCGTCATGACCGCAGTCCGGGCAACGTGCATCACGGGCCACCGGCGTGCAGAAGATCGTGGTCTGCTTCTCATCGACGGCAGCGTCGGTGATCGTCACCCCCAACTCGATGGTGCGCATAATCGTGTCGGCAACAACAGACGGCGGACAGGCAGTAGCCTCAGGCACGGGTTCCCTCGGTGGTGTTGATGAAGCTCGGTGTAGGAACCCGCATCGTCACCCACCGAGGCCCCACCTCAGCTCACCGACACGACACCCGCCCCGGTCTCAACCCGCCCAGCCGTGCACTCTCGTTCACGAAGAGCCACCAAACTGGCTCTTCCGGATTCAGAGTGCGTTGATTCGGTTTTGGAGTTGGCCGGAGTGGATGAGTGATCGCAGGGTGTAGTTGTCGAGGTTGCGGAATCCCAGGGCGATGCCGCGGAGGTGCTCGAGTCGGCCGTTGATGGCTTCCACGGGGCCGTTGGAGACGCCGACGTCGAAGTAGGCCAAGATCTCGGCGCGGCGTTTCCACAGGCTGCGCCCGAGTTGGGCGAGTTCTTCCAGGCCCTTGGGCAGGTCGCTGCGAATTCGTTTGAGGCACTTGAACATCGAGAGCTTGCCGGCTCTGCGGTCAGGATTGTCGTAGGCGGCGATGAGCTCTTGGTAGCAGGCGGCGGTGACCTCCACCGCGATGTGGGCGTCATCGGCGCCCAGGGCGGTGGCCAGCCGGGTCTTCTGTCGCTCGGTGAGCAGTTCGGTGCGGGTGAGCACGATCCGCCGGATCCGGTAGAGCGGATCGGCGGCGCGGCCGCGGTGCCCACAGGTGTCCTGCTGAACCCTCTGTCGGCACCGGGTGAGCTTCTCGGCGGCCAGATGCACCACATGGAACGGGTCCATCACCGCCCGCGCAGCTGGCAGCGCTTGGGCGGTCGCGCTGTGGTAGCCGGCGAAGCCGTCCATGGCCACCACCTGGATGCGGCTGCGGAAGTTCGCATCGGTGGCCGCCAGCCAGTCGGCGAACGCCTTCGCCGAGCGCCCGGCGACCATGTCGAGCAGCCGGGCCGGGCCGGTGCGGTCGATGACCGGGGTCAGATCGACGATGACCGTCACGAAGTCGGCCTCACCCTGGCCGCGGCGGTGTTTCCACTTGTGCTCGTCGACCCCGAGATAACGCACCCCATCGAGTCGTCCGGGGTCGCCGGACACCAGCTCACGAACCGACTCGGCAGCGATCGCGTTGACCGTGTCCCACCCCAGGCGCAGCGCCGTGGCGATCGCGGCGACCGCCATCTTGTCGACCGCGAGGCGCTGCAGGATCCAGCGTCCGCACCGCCTGGTCACCGACGCCTTGGCTTCGGCGACCCGGTCGATGCGCGCCCGGAAGATCGTCATCTCGCAGCCATCGTTGTCGCAGGTGAACCGGGGCAGGCGAACCCGTAGGCGGGTCGGATGGCCCACCACCGGCAGATCCGTCAACACCCGAACGACGTGATCACGAAGCCGACCGGGCAGCCCGCACACCGGACACCCCGGATCGGCTTCCACAGGCCGGCAGTCGATCCAGGTGAGGTCTTCGGCGATCGCCGCGCCGGTGATCGCCACCCCCAACTCAACGGTTCGACAAATCGTGTCAGCGACAAGGCACGTAGGCTCAGACATGGGTCCTGTGGGTGGTCGATAATTGTGTAGGAACTCTCATCGTCACACCCCAGGACCCACCTACATCCCAGGCACTACCACCGCGTCGCCACCCTCACCAACGCACTCCGAATCCGGAAGAGCCACCAAACTGCCAATGCAATAGGTGATCGCCAGCGCCAGACCTAACGCAGGGCACTTATGTGTATGTGTGCGACCCGGGACTTCGGGAGCGCTTCAAGCGCTATCTCTGACCGAGTGCGCCACTCCAGCGGAAGCGCGCAGATTGCCCGTCACCCGATCGCCACGCCCACCAAACTGCCAATGCAATAGGTGATCGCCAGCGCCAGAGAGCCGCCGATGACATTTCGCAGCAGTGCGCGCCGCGGGTCCGCTCCACCCAGCCGGGCGGACACCACGCCGGTCAGGGCCAGCGCCACCAACACGGCGACGGCGGTCACCGGGATCCGCCACTCGGTGGGCGGCCACAGGATCGCGACCAGGGGCAGCAGCGCGCCGATGGTGAAGGACAGCGCCGAGGAGAACGCGGCCTGCCACGGGTTGGTCAATTCCGTGGGGTCGATGCCCAACTCGGCTTCGGCGTGTGCTGTCAACGCGTCGTGCTCGGTGAGTTCCTCGGCTGCCCGACGGGCGGTCGCCCGGGTCAGGCCCTTGGCTTGGTAGATGTCGGTGAGCTCGTCGAGCTCGGTGGCGGGGTCGGCGCGCAGCTCGCCGCGCTCCTTGATCAGCAGCGCCTTCTCGGTGTCACGCTGGGTGCTGACCGACACGTACTCCCCAAGCGCCATCGACACCGCGCCGGCCAGCAGACCTGCGATGCCGGCGGTCAGGATCGGAGCCCGCTCGGTCGATGCGGCCGCCACGCCGACCACGATGCCTGCGGTGGAGACGATGCCGTCGTTCGCGCCGAGCACCCCGGCGCGCAGCCAATTCAGTCGCTGGGCCAGGGAGCCGGTGTGCGGTTCGCCGGGATGCGTTGGTGCGGTCACGCCCTGACTGTAGAAGCGTCCCTGGGGCGCCGCCAGCAAGGAAAGGGTTACCGAAGCGCCAGGTCAGCGCACTGCGAAGGGTCGCGGGCACGGAGCTGCCCTCGCCGTAGCGGGCCTCGCTAGGCTTGCACGATGAAGCGCACCTGGACCTTCGAGCACTCCAGTGAGATCCCCGCGCCGAGCCAGGCCGTGTGGGACCGCGTCGTCACGCCGGAGGGCATCAACGACGAGATGCGCCCGTGGATGACGATGTCGATCCCGCGCGGCCCCGACGACCTCACCATCGACACCCTTGAACTCGGCCGCCCGATCGGCCGGGCCTGGGTCAAGTTGTTCGGGGTGCTGCCGTACGACTTCGACCATTTGTCTATCGTCGAGCTCGATCCCGGTCGGTACTTCCGGGAGGAGTCGACCATGATGAGCATGCGCCGCTGGACGCACCAGCGCACCGTCGAGCCGGTGGGCCTGGACCGCACCCGGATCACCGACCGGATCACCTTCAGCCCCCGGCTCGGGATGGCGCCTTCCGGACCGATCATCGCCAAGGTTCTTACCGCGTTCTTCCGGCACCGACACCGCCGACTCGCGGCGCACTTCGCCTGAGCGTCAAGGGCCCTGGAGCAGGGCGTCCCGGATATCTGACATTGTGTGTCGCTGCCAGAGTGCCTGGACCGGCAGCAGCAGCGCCGGCTCCAGTTCCACCACGACGACCCGGCCGTCGACGGCCGGCCCGGGTTCCGCGGTGACCAGTGCGGCGGCGCCGGTGGTCAGCGGCGCGGTCACCATCGCCGCCCCCTGAACTCGGCTGACCACGTAGTCCGGCTCGAATCCGCAGCGCCGGCACGCCGCCATGAGGAAATCGCTGAAATACGACGCGCCCGGCGGCGCCCACAGCGCCAACGGCTCCCCGGCGAGATCGGGAAGAGTGACCGACGGGCTCGCGGCCAGCCTGTGGGCGGCGGGGAAGGCGGCCCGCACCCGGTGGTAGCCGACGACCGCGCCGGCCAGTTCGTCTCCGGTGGCAACCCCACGGCGCAGCCCCAGGTCCAGCGTTCCGTCGAGCACCCCGGCGGCCAACCCGTCGGGGTAGAGCTGCCGGAACGTCACTGACAGCTCGGGGAATGCGGTGATGGCCGGCTCCAGCAGGGTGTAGGCCTCGGATCCGCTGATCGCCGGGCTGTGCCCGACGACCCATTCCCGGGTCTGAACACCGGCGCTGCGGACCCGTTGCCCGACCGTCTCGGCCGCGGCGAGCAACGGGCGGGACTCGGCGAGCAGGGCCCGCCCGGCGGCGGTCAAGGCGATCCGGCGGCCTGCCCGCGAGAACAGCGTGACGCCGAGCTCGGCCTCGAGTTGGCGCACCGACGCGCTCAGCGCCTGCTGGCTCAGGTGCAGCCCGGCCGCGGCGGCGGTGAAACTGCCGGTCTCGGCGACCGCCGTGAATTGCCGCAGACGGCGCAGATCAGCCAACACATTCACAAACGCTACTTGTGAAATAGACGGAAAGAACTGTTTCCCCTTGGTGAAAATGAGTCCTACCGTCAATGAACATGAGCAACCTCAATGGGAAGTCGGCCGTCGTCGCGGCCGGATCGAAGAACCTCGGGTCCCTGATCAGCGCCGAACTGGCCCGCCAGGGCGTCAACGTCGCGGTGCATTACAACAGCCCGGGCAGCGAGGCCGAAGCCGACCGCACGGTCGAGCAGGTGCGGGCCGCCGGAGCCCAGGCGATCAAGGTCCAGGGCGACCTCACCACCCCGGCGAACATCACCGCGTTGTTCGACGCCGCCGTCGAGGCCTTCGGCTCGGTCGACATCGCGGTGAACGCGGTCGGAAAGGTGCTCCGCAAACCGATCGCCGACATCACCGAAGCCGAATACGACGAGATGTTCGACGTCAACGCCAAGGCCGCGTTCTTCTTTCTGCAGGAAGCCGGTCGCCGCCTCAACGACGGGGGATCGATCACCACGATCGTCACCTCGCTGCTCGCGGCGTTCACCGATGGGTATGCCAGTTACGCCGGATCCAAGAGCCCGGTCGAGCACTTCACCCGAGCAGCGGCCAAGGAGTTCGGCCAATTCGGCGTCAATGTCAACAGCATCGCCCCGGGGCCGATGGACACCCCGTTCTTCTACCCGCAGGAAACCCCGGAACGTGTCGAGTTCCACAAGTCCCAGGCAATGGGCAACCGGCTGACGCAGATCACCGACATCGCGCCACTGGTGGTTTTCCTGGCCGGTGACGGGCACTGGACCACCGGGCAGACACTGTTCGTCAACGGCGGCTACACCACCCGCTGAACAGGCGGACCACCTAAATTTGCCGTCCGAGAGGCGGGAAAGGCGCTGTTGGAGTCGACCGGATCAGGCGTTTCGACAGGCGGGGATAGCGATGAAGGCAAGCGCGCGATGGTTCGCCGGCACGGTCGTGGGCGCGCTGACATTCGCTGCGGCGCCGGTAGCGCAGGCCGACGGGATCTTCGTGCGGTGCGATTTCGAGGTGGGCACACCGTTCATCTACGAACAGGACGGCCAGCAGTACGTCGGCGCCGCGTTCACTGCCCAGAATTGCGCCACCAATCTCGGCAGCACGCCGCTGGTGCTCGAGATGGACATGTCCATCTCGAATGAGCAACCCGATGGCACGTGGGCGGCGCACACCAACACCTACAGCACGACACAGTTCGTCCAGGACGGCTCGGGATTCTCGGTGACCTTCCCCAACGACGGCCGGTTGATCCCGCTGAAGCCGGGCGGCTATATGACGACCGGGCGCGCCACCAGCAATATCGAAGGTCTCGAGCACCGGACTTCGGCCCGGTCGGCGGCGATCGAGGAGATCGCCCGCGTCGACGGCCGGCGGATCACGTATCCGAAGCCGGAGTCAAACTCGGCCCGCGGCCCACTGCGCGGCGGTCTCGAGAACCGCTGCGGCCACCGGCCGGCCATGTTCGCAGCAAACTGGCAGGAGTGCGGCAGCGGACTACGGCTGCAGCACAAGCAGACTCACGTCCGGCGGCGCGCCGACCCGGACCGGCGGCCCCCAGAACCCCGCGCCCCGGGAAATGTAGAGCTGCACGCCGTCGATCGTCGACAAGCCGGCCAGCGCAGGCTGCTGTGACAGCACCGCGTAGTGGAACGGCCACATCTGGCCGCCGTGGGTGTGTCCGGACAATTGCAGGTCCACGCCGTGCTCGGCGGCTTCGCGCACCTGCACCGGCTGGTGCGCCAGCAGCACCGTGGGAACGGAATCGTCGGCGCCCTCCATCGCCCGGTCGAAGTCCGGCGGCTGTGAAAGCCGTTCTCCCACAATGTCGGTCACCCCGGCCAGGTTGAACGACGCATCACCGCGCCGGATGGTGGTGTTCGCATTGGCCAGCGTCCGCACACCGAGCTGGGACAGCTCGTCGATCCACTCGGGTGTGTCGTCGACGTAGTACTCGTGATTGCCGGTGACGAAGTAGACACCGTCGGCCGAGCGCAGGTTGCGCAGCGGCTCGGCGGCCGGGGCGAGGTGCCCGACGGTGTCGTCGACCAGATCGCCGACGATCACGACGAGATCCGGGTCGGTGTCATTGACCATCGCCACGATCCGCTCGGTCTGCGCGCGGTTGGAGAAGACCCCCAGGTGAACGTCGTTGACCATCGCGATCCGGTAGCCGTCGAACGCCGGGTTCAAACCCTGCAGCCGGATCGGCACGGTCAGCAGGTTCGGCGGGCCCATCGCTGTGCTGATCCCCACGCCGACCACCGCCACCGAGACCACGGCCGCCACCGCCGCGGTGGCGCGATTCACCAGTAGTCGACGACCACCGGACGCGCCGGCCGGCGCGGCGCCGTCGACCGGGCGGCGGGCCCAACCGCGCAGCGCCCACCGCACCGGTTCGGTCACCAGCAGGGTCAGCGTCAGATAGAAAACCAGCCCCAGCCAGATATAGCCGACCCGCTCCACCCACGCCAGGCCGTCCTCGCCGAACGCCCAGGACAGCACCGTCGCGACGCGGGAACCGATGGTCACCACCAGCGCAGCCGTCGGGACCAGGAACGCGAGGGTGAGGGCTCGCCGGGTCCAGCCGGGGGTGCTGGTTCCGCGGATCAGTCGCCGCCAGAGGTAGAAGTGCATCAGCGCCAAAGCCGCGGTCAGCATGACGATGAACATGCGCTCTCCAGGGTTAGGCGGACTACATAACTCTAATCGCGCGCAAACCTCGACCGGCGCCGCACACTGTTACTGCGGCCGCGGTGGTCCGCACCCGTCGTGCGAGAGGACCGCTGATGACCGCCACCCAACCCGCGCCGCTGACGGCCCGGGAACTCACCGTCCGCGGCGTGCTGCTCGGCGGCGCGATCACCCTGGTCTTCACCGCCGCCAACGTCTACCTTGGCCTCAAGGTCGGACTGACATTCGCGACCGCCATCCCAGCCGCAGTGATCTCCATGGCGGTCCTGCGCAACTTCGCCAACCACTCCATCGTGGAGAACAACATCGTGCAGACCGTCGCGTCGGCGGCGGGCACCCTGAGCGCGATCATCTTTGTGCTGCCGGGCCTGGTCATGGTCGGCTGGTGGTCCGGCTTCCCGTACTGGACCACCGTCGCGGTCTGCGCAGTCGGCGGAATCCTCGGTGTCATGTACTCCATCCCGCTGCGTCGGGCGCTGGTCACCGGGTCCGATCTGCCCTACCCGGAAGGGGTGGCGGCCGCCGAGGTGCTCAAGGTCGGCGACAGCTCCCGCGGCACGCATGAGAGCCGGGCCGGTCTGCGCGCCATCACCACCGGGGCGCTGGCCGCCGCCGGGTTCGCCCTGCTGGCCAATGTGAAGGTCTGGGCCAGCGAAATCGCGCTGTACTTCCGCGCCGGACCCGGCGCGACGATGTTCGGCGGCAGCCTGTCGCTGGCGCTGATCGGCGTCGGACACCTGGTGGGGGTCAGTGTCGGGATGGCGATGCTGGTCGGGCTGGTCATCTCCTTCGGGATCCTGCTGCCGGTGCGCACCATCGGCGATCTGGCGGCCGGACTGCCGCTGGCCGACGTCGTCGACGACGTCTTCGTCCACCAGGTCCGGTTCATCGGCGCCGGCGCGATCGCCGTCGCCGCGATCTGGACGCTGATCAAGATCCTGCGGCCCATCGTCCGCGGCGTCACCGAAGCGCTGGCCTCGGCGCGGACCCGCAAGGCCGGCGGTCTGGTTGACGTCACCGAGCGAGACATCCCGTTCCCGATCGTGTCCGGCTCCGTGGTCGTGATGCTGGTCCCTATCGCGTTCCTGCTCGAGGGGTTTGTGCACGGCACCGTGCTCGGCGGGCATTCGTTCGGGATCATCGCCGCGAGCCTGGCGTTCATCTTCGTGATCGGTCTGGTCATCGCCGCGATCTGCGGCTACATGGCCGGTCTGATCGGCTCGTCGAACAGTCCGATCTCCGGCGTCGGGATCTTGGTCGTGCTGATCGCCGCGGTGCTGATCAAACTGGTCTTCGGGCCCGCCGAGTCGGATCAGTCCACCGCGCTGGTCGCGTTCACGCTGTTCGCCGCCGCCATCACCTTCGGCGTCGCGACCATCTCCAACGACAACCTGCAGGACCTCAAGACAGGCCAGCTGGTCGGCGCGACGCCGTGGAAGCAGCAGGTGGCGCTGGTCATCGGCGTGCTGTTCGGCTCCGCGGTTATCCCGCCGGTGCTGGAGCTGATGCACTCCGCGTTCGGTTTCATGGGGACCCCGGGCGCCGGGCCGGAGGCGCTCGCGGCGCCGCAGGCCGCGCTCATCTCGTCGCTGGCCGACGGCGTGTTCGGGGCGTCGCTGGACTGGGGGCTGCTCGGGCTGGGCGCGGCGATCGGCGTCGGGATCATCGTGGTCGACGAGCTGCTGGCGCTGCGGGCGTCCGAGCGAAACTGGCGGCTGCCGCCGTTGGCCGTCGGGATGGGCATGTACCTGCCGATGTCGCTGACGCTGATCATCCCGATCGGGGCGTTCCTCGGCCTCGCCTACAACCGGTGGGCTGACCGGTCCGCCGACCCGGAGCGCCGCAAGCGACTCGGAGTGCTGTTGGCCACCGGCATGATCGTCGGGGAAAGCCTCTGGGGCGTGGTGTTCGCCGGGATCGTCGCGGGGACCGGTAGTGACAGCCCGTTGGCGGTCAGCTTCCTCGACACCGGCGATGTCGGCCAGGTGATCGGAATCGTGGCGTTCACCGCGCTGGTCGGTTGGCTGTACTGGCGGGTCCGGCGGATGGGGTCGGGCGACGATCAAGCGGCGAGGAACGAGCCGCGATGAGGAGCCCGACGAGTTGACCGGGGGCGGGGAGCGCGTCGCGACGAGTTGACCGGGAGGTCAGTTCTTCGGCTTGGCGGGCACCAGCTTGTTCACCGCGACGTTGCCGAGCACGCCGACCACGATCATGCCGATACCCGCGGCGTCCGGCAGCGCGTCGGTGACCCAACCGAAGATCCCGGCGATCAACACGAACGTCGGCAACCAATCGAACAGCTTGGCCAGTGGGGGAGCGGGCTCATTCTCGCCGCGGGAAGCCGCGTCCTTCGCGCCGGCATAGTCCGGATAGAACTCGGTGAAGGCGACGGCGAAGAAGATGGCGCCGAGTTGCAGCACCCAGCCGGTCCAGAAGTTGTCCGGATCTCCCAGCACACCGGCGCCGTAGGCGCCGACGGCGGCGGAGAAGGTGAACGCGGCGGCCCACACGCCGGAAATGACGTAGTTGACCTTGCTGAACAGCGGCGAGTCCCAATACTCCGGCGGCGCTTGCTCTTTGGCGTACGGCAGGGTGAACGGCCGGCGGATGAGGATGGTGACCAGCACGAACAGCGCCAGCGAGGCGTTGGTCAGCTGGCCCGCCCAGTTCGTCAACCAGGTGATGGTCTCCGGCGGGGCGAAGACGCCCACCACCGCCAGCGCCGCGAAGAACACCGCGCCGAACACGTCGAGCGCGTGGACGGCCATGCCGCGGCGGCTGCCCAGCCACATCGTCGCCAACGCCAGGCCGAGCGCCGTGCAGACCGCGATCTCGAAATGCCCGGGTGTGGCGAGCAGCGACATCAACACCCAGGGCGCGATGCCCGACAGCGGTGAGCGCAGGTACCCGTCGATGAAGGACGTCATGCGCAGACTGTAAGCGGTGCGCGGCGCAGATTCAGCGGATGCCCGTGCGTCATGGAGATTGGGTCGCCGGCCCGGTGGTCGGTTATCCACAGGGGGTCGAAACTGCTGGGTCGCTTGGGGAGTGGGTCGGTAGCCTGAGCTGATGGAGCCCGACGATCTTGAATCACGCGTTTCCGGTTTGGAGGAGCAGGTGAGCGGCCTGCACAGGAACCTCGGCGAGGCGAATCAGGACGCGGCGGCGGCACGGATCCTGGCGGGCGGAGCGGACCGGGATGTGGCGGCGATGAGTGGAGACCTTCGAGCGATCCGCGGCGAGGTGGGCGGGTTGCGTGGTGAGGTGGGCGACTTGCGTGGTGAGGTGAATGGCCTGCGTGGTGAGGTGGGCGACTTGCGTGGCGAGGTGGGTGGCCTGCGTGGTGAGGTGGGCGACTTGCGTGGCGAGGTGGGTGGCCTGCGTGGTGAGGTGGGCGACTTGCGCGGTGAGGTGGGCGGCCTGCAGACGGACCTGGCCGCGCATAGGAAGGCGACGGCTGCCAGTTTCAACGCGCAGCGGCAAGATTTCGTTGATCTCCGTGACCACGTGGACCGCGGATTCATTGAGATGCGCGGGAAGTTCGACGCAATGGCGGCAGGTCAGCAGCAGATCGTCAACCTGTTGCAGACACTCATCGACCACGACGAAGCAAGTTAGGGAGCGTCGCCGGTCGCGATCGGACGGTCCGGGTCTGCTGACCACTGCGACCAGGATCCCGGGAACAGTTTCGCGTCGAAACCGCCGACGGCCATCGCCAGAATCTGATGGCAGGCCGTCACCCCCGACCCGCAGTAGACCGCCGTCGGCCCGTGGGCCAGCAGCTCGAAGCGGTGGCCGAGGTCCGTTGCTGAGCGGAAGCTCCCGTCGAGGCTGAGGTTGTAGCTGGTCGGGGCGCTGACCGCGCCAGGGATGTGACCCGCCCGCGGGTCCATCGGCTCGTCGTCCCCGCGGTACCGCGGGGTGGCGCGGGCGTCCAGCAGAGTCGCGTCGGGGTCCTGGGCCAGGGCGGCGGCGCCGTCGGCGTCGACGAACATGTCCGGATCGAGTTCGGACAGGGTGATGTCGCCGGGCGCCGGTGATTCGTCGCCGGTCGCCACCGGCAGCTTGGCGCGCGTCCAGGCCGCGTATCCGCCGTCGAGGACGCGGATGTCGGCGACGCCGGCGGCGCGCAGCAGCCACCAGCACCGAGCTGCGGCCTGCGAGTGCCAGTCGTCGTAGACGACGACGGAGTCACCGTCGTTCAGGCCCCAGCGCCGGGCCGCGTCCTGGAGCGTTTCGACGCTCGGCAGCGGGTGGCGTCCCTCCCCGGAGCGGGAGTGATCGGACAGCTCCGCGTCCAGGTCCACGTACACCGCGCCGGGAATGTGGCCCGCCCGGTAAGCCTCGCGGCCGTCGGGTTCGGTGAGCTTCCAGCGCACATCGAGCACGCGGGGCGACGGATCGGGCAGTTCATTCAGCTCTGTGGGGGTGATCAGCCAACTCACGGCCGCGATTTTAGCCCGGCGATCCATCGGCCGTCAGGACGTCGGCGGGCGGCTCAGGGCAGCAGTGTCGAGCGCCAAACGCCGTCCGCGTCTTGGCGAGTCGCCAGGAACGTGCCGTCACGAGCGTCCCGCTGGCGGTGCGGTAGTCGGGGACGTCCAGCCGGATGGCGTCTGCGTCGGAGTGCCATTCGGCGATGACGTTGACGCCGTCGCCGAACTCCACGGTGCAGGCCGGCCCCGGCTTCTCGTCGTCATCGATGAGGAGGCGACCGCTCCGGAAAGCGTGACTGTGGGGGAACACAAAGCGCATCCGGCCACCATTCCAGGTTCAGCCCGAGAGCGGGCGCACTGGCGAACTAAGGCCCGAATGCAGCTCAGGCCGCAGCGCGGTGGGTCGGGACGTGCAGAACTGCGACGGAGTCGACGGCGGTCAGCCGGCGGCGCAACAGCGGCGCGTTTTCCGGCAGCTCCCGTGGCGTGATCTCGCCGGCCGCGATCTGCGCCAGCAATTGGTGTGCGCGGGCCAGTTCGTGACGCTTCCGGTACTGATTGCCGGGGAGTTTCACCCCCGCCCAGACGCCGAACGCTTCGCCCTGCTCGACGGCGTACCCGGCGCAGCGGCGCTGCTGAGCCAACGGGCAGCGACGCACGCACGCAGTCCGGGCTTCCAGGGAGGCCAACTCGTAGGCGCGGGCCTTGGCCTGGCCGTCGGTGTCGTCGTCATCGGGGTAGCCGAACCACAGATCCGGGTCGGCTGCGCACGGTTGGTGGTCCATCTCTCGCTCCCGTCGGTAGTAAAACGATGATGGAATCGTATAACTCCGACATCGGGAAAGCAACGTATCTGTACACAGAACTGTATACGAAGTGACCCCCGGACCGGCTGTGTAGCATTCCCGCCATGGTCGGAGAACCCGCGTGAGCCGCGAAGCTGCGGGAGCGGCGATCCGGGCGCTACGGGAAGCGCGGCAGTGGTCGCTCGCGGAGTTCTCCGCAGCGACCGGGGTCAGTGTGATGGGGCTGAGCTACCTGGAGCGCGGCGCCAGGAAACCGCACAAAAGCACAGTTCACAAGGTTGAGATAGGTCTCGGTCTACCGCCGGGGACCTACGGGCGGATGACACAGGCCGAAGATCCCGAAACGGTGCTGGCTGAGCTGAAGCCCGCCGCCGCACGCGCGCCGACGGTCGCGCGGGTGGACCGCAACATCGACGTGCACGTGCTGGAGGGCTATGCCAGAGCCCAGTTGGACGCGCTTCGGACCGTCATCACGCGGCTTCCGGTGAACACATCAAACGAATACGAGACGTATATTCGTTCTGTGCTGACTCAATGCGCGACCGCCGAGCTGCTGGCGGCCGACTCCTGGCGGGTGGCGCGCAATGCCGGGGCCGACCCGCGCGGACCGCTGCTGGACTCCCTGCGGGAGCTGGAGCAGATCCGCACCGACCTCCTGGCCCGATTGCCGGCGAGCCTGGCCGCCCGGTTCGAGCGCGCCTGCCGGCGATCCGGGCTTCCGGAACGGGTGATCGCCACGATGCTCGGTGTCGAGACCGACCAGGTGTGGGACATCCGGACGTCAGGCGTGACGCCCGCCGGCGCAGCCGATCGGGTCCATCAGTTCATCGACCTGCACGCCCGCCCGGACGACGACTGAGCGGAGGGCGGCGTGAACGAGCTGGAGATCCTGGAACGGGCGCACCGATTGTTCGGCGACGTCGTGACGCCTCCGCAGCTCGGCGCGGACCCGCTGTCCACCCGGCTCGACGAACCGCGCAGCGGACAGCCACCGGCCGGCTACCTGCGTCAAACGCAGCTACAGGGCGCGGAGCTGCGACAGGCCGCTCACACCGACGCTCAGGTGCGGGTCATCCTCGCCGCGGCGCACCAGGATCACTCCGAGGCGCGGGAGGCGACCGGAAGAATCGTCGCCGCAGCCCGCAATGACCAAGTCACGCAATATGACTCACCCATCGCCCAACGTGAGGCGCTGCGCCGGAGAATCGCCCGGTTGCGCGCCCAACGCCGCTACGTGCTGCTCGCGCGGGCTCGCGCCCGCCGCCGGGCGCGGCTGCTGCGCGCACTGCGGTATCGGTCCCGTCGGCGCGGTCGGCGAATCGTCGAACCCGGTAGCGCTCCAGGAGGCGTGGGGGCCACCGCAGCAGTCCGGGCGGCGATGAGCCGGCTCGGCCGCCCCTACGTGTGGGGAGCCACCGGGCCGGACTCCTTCGACTGCTCCGGCCTGATGCAATGGGCTTATCGCCAGGCCGGGGTGGAATTGCCGCGCACCACCTACGACCAGATCAACGCCGGGATCCCGGTGTCGCGGGCCGATATCCGTCCCGGAGATCTGGTCTTCCCGCACACCGGGCACGTGCAGATGGCCGTCGGCAACGGGATGGTGATCGAGTCGCCGACACCGGGCCAGTCGGTGAAGCTGTCGCCGCTCGGCCCGGCGATCGCAATCCGTCGAGTCGGGTAGCGCGGACGCACAACAGCATTGTCACCCGTCGCCGGCCCGGAGTAGCGTGACGCCATGGCGGGCCAGCGGGGGCGGACAGCCCTGAACCGGGCTGAGGAAGCGCTGCGCCGCGACTACGAGTCCGCACTGGCGGCCGATCACGACCTGAGCTCCACGCTGTCGGATGCGAGCCGGATCGCCGCCGACGCGCGACGCCGGCTCAACGAACTCGGCGCGCAAATTCGATCCCTTGCCACGCCGCAAACCGCCCGCACGGCAGAAACGCCCGCCGGAGCGGCCGATCTACGCAGACAGCTGGCCGCCACGCTGCGTGAGATGGAAGCCGTCGTCGCGGACACCGCGGCACAAAGCCGCGCGAAAGCGACTGAGCTGCAATCCCTTTCCGATAGATACCGGGTGCTGGCGGAACGATCCACAGGGTGATCCGGAACTGAATTGGCGCCTCCGACGCTCGGGCGTAGCGTCCGGTCCATGACCAGTCCGCACCCGCCGGAGGACCGGCCGTCGACGCAGGGCGACGGCGCGGAGGCGATACGGCGCGCGGAAGACGCACTGGTGAAGCAGCATTCGGCTGTCGCGATGACGGACCTGCACGTGGTGTCCGCGGTGATGTCTGCGCACTCCACCACCGCCGAAGGTCGGCGCGCGTTGGCCGAACTGCAACGTCAGATCGAAACCTCGGTCGCCGAGCGCACCGATCTGGACACCCCGGCCGGCGCGCGTGATTTCCAGCGCTACCTGATCGGGAGACTCCGCCAGATCGGCTCGGTGGTCGAGGCCGCGGGATTGGACGCCACCTCAAAGGCGGCGATGGCCAGCGCATGGACAGCGTTGTACGAATCGGCCACCCGGAACTCGGAAGACCCGGCGCCGGCGGACACCGAGCCAGTAGGCGCCGAGCAGCCGGGGGAGCAGAAACCCGAGCAGACGTCGGGAACCGAGCGCCCCGGAGGAGCGCAACCCGTGCCCGCCGAACAGTCGCAACCTTCGGCCGCGTCGCAGACCGACCAACCCACCGGTGTTTCCTCGTCGCCCGTCGCCCCTGCCGACCAGTCCGCAAGTTCCGACTGGCCGCTGGAAGCCGGCGGCTATGAAACGTGGGAACCGGACGGAACCAGCCAAGCCACCCCGGCCACCACGACCCCCGCGAGCAGCGTCCCCGCCGGCAGCCCGGCGTCCAGCGTCCCGTTCTCCCTGCCGACCTTGACGTCCTCACCCGCGTCGGCCGATCCGAGCGCGGCGTCGCCGAGGCTGACCGATTTCGGGCAGGACCCCTACGCGGACCTGCTCGCCGAGCTTGAGGCCCCGGACGACTTCGACGACCTCGACGGACTCGACGATCTCGATGAGGGTGAAGAGAACCCCGCCGACAGTGCCGACGAGGAACCGGCGGGCGATGCGGACGAGCCGACTCGCACCGTCACGCTGCCCGACGGCGACACCGTCACCGCGCCCACCCCGCAGATCGCCGCCGCGCTGACCGCGGCGCTGTCCGGCACGCCTGTCGAGGACGCGTTCCGCCAGCAGGGTCTGACCGCGGCACAACCCGGCGTCGCGCCGCAGCATCCGCTGGACCCCGGCAAGCTGAGCACCGGGGACATCGGGGTGTTCACCGACCGACTCGCCGTCGCGCTGGACGACGAGCGCGCCTGGCACGACGGGCAGATCCAGCCCATCGCCACCGTCTCTGGGCCGAGCTTCCTGGGCTGGCAACACGTGCGCGCGGACCAGCCCGCCGCCGAAGCGCCACAAACCCCCGCGCCGACCCGGCCCGCGGCCTAATCTCGGAACTGCCGAAAGGACAACTGCGATGGCCGATCACATCGACATCGACACGGATGAACTGCGCCGCATCGCCGACCTGCACAACGAGGCCGCCGGCTACCTGAGCGCGGTGCCGGCCACCCACCCCGCGATCCAGCGCAGCGTCGACTCGCTGGGCCCCATCTTCAGCGAATTCCGGTCCGCCGCGCGGACCCTGCTGGAGGAACGCCGACGGTGCTACCAGGCGCAGGCCGACGCGCACCAGCGGCTGTCCCAGAACCTCGGCGCCTCGGCGACGCTGTGGCAGCAGCAGGACGCCGCCGGCGCCGAAACCCTCCGAGCCGTCGTCGACGAGCCGTGATGTCCGAGGCCGACCCCGCCTTCGACGCCACCCACCCCAGCGGACAGCTGATGTTCCGCAGCTGCCGCGGCGGCTACCTGGACTCGGTGGTGCTGACCGAGCCGGCACTGGGCGCCGACGCCGCCACCCTGGCGGAAGCGATCGTCCGCACCGCCGATGTGTCGTATCTGCGCGCGGCGCTCGCGGTGCGGGAGGAGATCATCGCCGCGGGCCACAGTCCGTCGGCGGAACTGGCCGGCCCGGCGGACCTCCGGGCAGCCGTCGCGCGGCTGGCCGAACACCGACTGCATCCGGCCTGAGGAGGATCAGCGGGCCCAGGTCTGCACGGCGTCCGGATCCGGGACGATATCGGTCGGCGGCGCCACCTGCTGAGCGCCGAACAACGCTTGGGCCCGGGCCAGTAGCGCCCGCACCTCATCGAGCTGCTGCTGCAGGGTCGCGTCCGACATATCAGCACGCTAATCCGCCGGCCCGGCCGGCACAATTCAGTCCGAATCACCCCTGGGACAAACGCCTTGCGCGTCGTACCCTGTAATGCGGGGGTGGCAGCGATGTGACGCTCACCGGGGGTTCTAGCGAGGGCGACCGCGACGACGGCGCACTGGTGGAAGCTGTGCTCCGCGACCTCCGCGAAGCGGCGGACCGCTGGGAGGCGCTGGTCGCCGAGGCCGAGAACATCACCTACTGCGTCGACTTCGGGGATGTCCGCGCCGTTGTCAACGCCGACGGACGACTACTCGACCTGACGCTCGGACCCCACGTCGTCACCGCCTACCGCCACGACGAACTCAGCGCGCGGATCAACTCCGCATTCCGGATCCTCCGCGAAGAAGCCCGCGCCGACAATCGGGCCCGCTACGGAACCGAACCGACGTGACCGGTCCGCCGACATGCCGCTGAACCTGTCCAACCGGGACCAGAACTCCGGGCACCTGTTCTACAACAGGCGGCTGCGGGCGGCGCTCACCCGGTTCTCGGTTCGGATGCGCCACGACGACCGCAAGCAGCAGGCCGCGTTGGCCCTCGGCATGGTGTTCGTGCTGATCGGTGTCGGCTGGATGGCGTTGCTGCACATCATGAAACCGGCCGGACTGGTGGGCGACTCCGACATCGTCGGGGATCGGCGCACCGGCGCCGTGTACGCTCGCATCGACGGCCGGCTGCACCCCGCGTTGAACCTCACCTCGGCCCGACTGGTGACCGGAAACGCGGCCGCCCCGACCTGGGTCAGCAGCGCCGAGATCGCCAAGAGCCCGACCGGTCCGATGATCGGGATCCCCGGCGCCCCAGACGATTTCGCGGTGACCGGTGCGGCATCGGTGTGGACGCTGTGCGACACCGCGCCCACCGTCGGGGGCCGGACCGAGCCGCTGGTCACCGCCATCGCCGGGCCGCTCGACCGCGGGCGCGCCGCGGAACTGCCCGAACAGCAGGCGGTGCTGGCGTCCCACGACGGCGACACCCTGCTGGTCTGGAACGGCCACCGCGCCCGCATCGACTACCGCGACCGCGCGTTGACCTTCAATCTCGGCCTGGACCCCGGACACACCCGGCCGGTCCCGATCTCCACCGCGCTGTTCGACGCGCTGCCGGCCAGCGAGCCCATCGTGGTTCCGCGGATCCCGGGCGCCGGGCAGGACTCCCGGTGGCTGCCCGGCACCCCGGTCGGGACGGTGCTCGCCACCCGCGCCGCGACCGGCACGTCCAATGGGTTCTACGTGTTGCTGCCCGACGGGATCCAGCAGATCAGCGAGTTCGTCGCGGACCTACTGCGCACCGCCGTCGGGCAGCAGACCGCGGCGCCGCCGCTGATCGCCCCGGACCGGCTGGTCGGGGTCCCCGACGTCGACCTGCTGGCCGTCGACCACTACCCGAATCGCCGGTTGGAATTCGTGGACACCGGCGCCCGCCCGGTGACCTGCCTGAGCTGGGAGAAACTCGGCACGGACCGGCAGGCGATCAGCACCGTGCTGTCCGGACGGGGTCTGCCCACCCCGGTCAGCGCCGACGCGCGGCTGGTGCGGCTGGTCCGCGACGACCGCAGCCCCGACGCGGTGGAGGCCGATCAGGTGCTGGTGCTGCCGGGCGCGGCGAACCTGGTGGCCAGCACCAGCGCCCTCCCGGTGTCCGGCACCCGGGAGAGCCTGTATTGGATCTCGCCGCAGGGCGTGCGATACGGCATCGAATGGGATGAGCGGACCCTGACCGCGCTCGGCGTCGACGCGGCTGCCGCGGTGCAGGCGCCCTGGCCGCTGGTGCGGGTCTTCGCCCCCGGGCCGGCCATCAGCAGGACCGCGGCGCTGGTCGCCCGTGACAGCGTCGGCGGGAGCTGAGATGTCCAAACGCGGATACGTGCGCGCGGCCCGGGTCCTGTCGCCGGCCCCGCCCCCGGCCCGGGTCGCGGTCGCCGCGCCGCTGGCGCTGCCGGAACGCGAACCGCGCAACATCCTGCTGATGATCGCCATCCCGGCGCTGCTGGTCGGGATCATCGGCACCCTGGTGGTGATGTACGCCTCGGGGGTGCGCTCACTGCAGTCCGGGTTCTTCCCGATGGTCGGCCTGGTCGCGTTCGGAGCGATGATGTTCAGCGGACGGTTCGGCCGCACCCGCAAGATCAGCTGGGGCGAACAGGAGAAGCAGCGTCGGATCTACCTGCGCCAGCTCGATGAAGACCGTGACGAAATCCAGCGCGCCGCAACCGAACTGCGCAATCACCAACTGCGCACCCATCCGGCCCCGGAACAGCTGGCCTCCGTCATCGGCGGCCCCCGGATGTGGGAGCGACGGTCGGCCGACCCCGACTTCCTCGACGTGCGCCTCGGCGTCGGCGAGCAGCAGAGCAGCGACGCCGCGGTGTCGCTGCAATGGCCCGAGGTGCCGATCGCCGAGGAGCTCGAACCCGTCACCGGCGGCGCGCTGCGCGATTTCATGCTGGAGCAGAGCCGGATCCGCGGGGTGGCGAAGGTGCTGAGTCTGCGCTCGCGGCCAGGGTTCAGCTTCGTCGGGGAGGACGCCGCGGCGCTGCGGGACCTCACCCGCGCGATGCTGACCAGCCTCGCCGTGCAGCACAGCCCGGCCGACCTGAAGATCATGGTGGTCACCCGGGCTCCGCAGCGCTGGGACTGGCTGCTGTGGCTGCCGCACAACCAGCACGACGAGCTGTTCGACGCGTGCGGTATGCGCCGCCTGGTGTTCGCCGCGCCGACGGATCTGGAGGAGACCCTCGACGCCGAGCTGCACCGCAAGGGCCGAGGCCCGTGGGCCCCGCCGAGCGGCGCCAGCCCGGTGACCATCGGGTCGCCGATGGAGTCCCCGGGCCCGTCGCTGGGGCCGCACTGGCTCATCGTCGACGACGGCGCCGGCACGCCGGAAGGGTGGGAAGGCGTCACCGGCCAGAAGGGCATGGCGGGCATCACCGTGCTCCGGCTGGCCGCCCGCCCGGGCGTCGGGGTCGGGTTCGGCGCCGCGGACGAACGTTTCGAACTGCGCGACGGGGTCCTCCGTCACCGCGGGGCCTTCTACGCCAAACCCGACCTGCTGCCCGAGACCACGGCCGCTCGGCACGCCCGTGCGCTGTCGCGGTGGACCCCGCTGACCGCGGCGGAGCGCGGCGAACGTTCCGCCGGTGGCGAGCTGCTGCGCGCGTTGGGGATCGGCGACCCGCGACACTTCGACTTCGAGAGATTGTGGGCGGAGCGGCGGGGCCGTGGTGACCCGAAGTGGGCGATGGTTCCCGTCGGCGTCAAACCGGGCGGCGAGCTGCAACACATCGTGTTGCGGGCCAAGGACTTCGACGGCTTCGGGTTCCATTCGGTGGTGATCGGCACCTCCGGGTCCGGGAAGTCCGAATACTTCCTGTCGCTGTGCAACGGGATCGCGTTGACGCACTCCCCGGAGACGTTCACCGTGATCTTCGTCGATATGAAGTTCGAGTCCGCGGCCCAGGACCTGGAGGGGCTGCCGCACGTCGCGGGGTCGCTGTCCAACCTCGGCAAGGACGACCGACACCTGGCCGAGCGGATGCGCAAGGCGATCAACGGAGAAATCGCTCGCCGGTACCGGCTGTTCAAACAGGCCGGCGCCCGCGACGCCAACGAATACGAGGAAATGCGGTTGGCCGGACGGCAATTGGAGCCGGTCCCGATCCTGCTGGTGATCATCGACGAGTACCTGGAGCTGTTCCAGCACCACCCGGACTGGATCGACCTGGTCATCCACATCGGGCAGGAGGGCCGCGGCTGCAACGTGTTCTTCACCCTGGGCGGTCAGCGGCTGGACCTGTCGTCGCTCAGCAAGGCCAAGAGCAACATCGCCTTCCGCGTCGCGCTGCGGGCCGAGACCGGCGAGGACTCCCGCGATGTGATCGGCAGCGAGGCCGCGCTGCATCTGCCGTCCCGTGACAACGGGTACGCGCTGCTCAAGGTCGGCCCGCGGGACCTGGAGGCGTTCCGGTGCTTCTATGTGTCGGCGCCGTTCGTGGTGCCCAAACGCGACGCCGGGCCGCGGACCGTCGATCTGAGCTTCGGCCGGCCGCGCGCGCTGAGCTGGGAACATCAGCCGCTGTCGGCGGCCGACAGCGCGGCGCTGGAACTGCTGCACGCGCCGGAACCGCCCGATGAGTTCCTCTATCACGCCGACGGATTCCGGAAGCAGAAGCTGCTCGAGGTGATCCGCGATGCGGTCGCCGCGCTGCCCACCCGGCCACCGCACCGGATCTGGCTGCCGCCACTGGAGGACTCCGAACCCGCCGACCGGCTCGTCGAACTGTGGCGGGGCCGGCCATGGCGCGAGGACTACGGGGACAATCCCGGCTTGGTGTTCCCCATCGCCATGGAGGACCTGCCGGATGAGCACGCCCAGAGGGTGCACGTGATCGACGCCGCAATGGACAACGTCATGGTGGTGGCCACCACCCAGCGCGGGAAGTCCACCACCCTGATGACGCTGATGATCACGGCGGCGTTGCTCTACCGGCCGGAGCGGATCACCTTCTACTGCCTGGGCGCCGCGCTGTACCCGGTCGAGGGGCTGCCGCAGGTCGCCGCGGTCGTTTCGCTGGCCGACGCCGAAGGGGTGTCGCGCACGGTGGCGACGCTGGAGGCGCTGGTGCGCGCCCGGGAGGCGTCGTTCAAGCAGCACCAGATCGACATCGCCGAGTTCCGGGCGCGGCGCTTCGGCCCGGGCGCCGACGGCCGCGGCACCGACGCGCAGGACAGGTTCGGCGACGTGTTCCTGGTCGTCGACAATTTCGGCGACCTCTACGAGAAGGACATGGCCACCGGGGACCGGGTGATTGCGCTGGCGCGCCAGGGCCTGTCCTACGGCGTGCATGTGATGAGCAGCGCCAGCGGGTGGCTGGTCGGGCAGCGTCAGGCGCTGATCAACGTGTCCAACGCCCGCGTCCAGCTGCGGCTGTCCAACCCGGACGAGACGCAGATGGGGACCGGCATCGACCACCGCCGCGCCGCCCGCCGGGTGCCGGACCGGCCCGGGTTCGGCGTCACCGCCGAGGGGCACGAGCTGCTGGTCGGGGTGCCCGAGATCGACGGCCCGAACGGGCGGCTGACCACCCGCCAGGTCGGGCTGGCGATCGCCGAAGCCACCGGCGCGCAGCGGGTGGACACCCTGGCCCGGCTGCCCGGGACCGTCGGCCTCGGGGAACTGTCCCGGGCGTTCACCGGCGCGGATCCGTGGCAGGTCCCGTTCGCGCTGGGCGAGAGCCTGCTGGCGCCCGTCGCGCTGCCGACCGCGAGCGTGCCGAACCTATTGGTGGTCGGTCGGCAGGGCTGCGGAAAGACGACGGCGCTGGCGGCCGTCGCGCAGTCGGCGATGGGTCGACTGACGCCGGAGCAGCTGCGGATCGTCATCATCGATCCGAAGACCAGCCTGATCGGACGGGTGCAGGGGCCGCACGTCAGCGCCTACGCCTACACCGCCGACGACATCGACACCGCGTTCACGGTGCTGGCCGACCTACTGGCCCAGCGGTTGCCGCCGTCGGGGTTGACCCAGCAGGAACTCCTGGACCGCGAGCCCTGGGCCGGCCCGCACTACCTGGTGCTGATCGATGACGAGCAGGAGCTGCGGCCGGGCGGCGCGGTGCTCGGCAAACCCGCGGCCAGCGCGCCGTTGTGGCCGCTGATCGAACGCAGTCGGGAGATCGGCCTGCACGTGGTCGCGGCGCGGATGCCCGGCAATTGGGCGGGGGTGTCGATGATCAATCCGCTGTTGCAGCGGCTGACCGCGGCCCGGACGCCGACGCTGTTCATGGACAACGATCCGAGCATGGTGAAGGTGTTCGGCCGGGTCAGCGCGCAGCAGCTGCCGCCCGGCCGCGGGCTGCTGGTCAGCGTGGAGGGTGAGATGGACGGCGTGTTGGTCGGCCTGCCGGATTGAGTACACCTACCCCTGCGGCGGCCGCCCGTAGATGGTGGTGAACCACAGGAACGCCAGGGTGTCGACGACCTTGTCGTCGGCGACGGCGGGGGGCTCACCGGCCAGCGCGGCGTACATGGCGCGTTCGTTCATCAGGTTCAGCGACACCGCGATGTCCTCGGCCGGCAGGGTGACCGGCGCGTTCCCGCGGTCGCGCTCCACGTTGATCAGCAGCGCGGTGTAGTCGACCCAGCGCTGCATGAACGCCGACCAGGTCTGTTGGAATTCGGGATTGGTGGGCTTGGTCGCCGCGCCGGCCAGGCTGACCGCCCGATGATTGCCGAACGCGGTGAAGAACGCGCTGATGCCGTTGCGGATGGAGCGCAGCGGATTGTCGGGGTCCAGGGTGCCGACCAGTTCCTCGAAGATCGAGTCGGATTCGGCGATCATCTGCTCGAACAGTCGCAGCAGGACCGCTTCCTTGGAGGCGAAGTAGAAGTAGAAGGTGGGCCGGGACAGTCCGGCGCCCTTGGCCAGGTCGTCGACCGAGATATCGGCGAAGGCGCGTTCAGCGAGCAGTCGCTCCGCGGTGTCCAGGATGGACTGCTGGCGTTCGTCGCCGGTGGGGCGGGTGGAACGCCGGCCGCGGCGCTGGTCGAGGGTGCTCACACGGCTGACTTTACACGGTGTTGATTGTTTTCGACAGATTGTTGACTTGATCGACAGGGCGTTGATAACGTGGCGCTCATGACCGAACACTTTGATGTGGTGATCGTGGGCGCCGGCATCTCCGGCATCAGCGCCGCGTACCACCTGCAGAAGGAATGCCCGAACAAGAGCTACGTGCTGCTCGAGCGCCGCGACGATCTGGGTGGCACCTGGGACCTGTTCCGCTACCCGGGCATCCGGTCGGACTCCGACATGTACACCCTCGGCTTCCACTTCAAGCCGTGGAACTCCGCGCGCGGCATCGCCGACGGCGGAGCCATCAAGAACTACCTGCGCGAAGCCGTCGAAGAGAACGGCATCGACAAGCACGTCCGGTACGGGCAGAAGGTCCTCAACGCGGACTGGTCCGACGCCGACAACCAGTGGACGCTGAACATCGACGTCGACGGCGAGCAGTCGCAGATCACCGCGGGCTTCGCGATGGTGTGCACCGGCTACTACAACTACGACCAGGGCTACCGCCCGGCCTTCCCGGGTGAGGAGAACTTCACCGGCACCCTGGTGCACCCGCAGCACTGGCCCGAGAACCTCGATTACCAGGGCAAGAAGGTCGTCGTCATCGGCTCCGGCGCCACCGCCGTCACGCTGCTGCCGGCCCTGGCCAACTCCGGCGCCGGGCACGTGACCATGCTGCAGCGCTCGCCGACCTACATCGGCGCGCTGCCCGGCATCGACCCGCTGACCGAGAAGACCCTGAAGTTCCTGCCGGCCTCGGTCGCGAGCATCGTCAACCGCACCTACAAGGTCGGGTTCAGCACCGTGCAGTACCAGCTGTCCCGGCGCTTCCCCGGCTACATGCGCAAAACGCTGCTGACCATGGCCAAGCACAAGCTGCCCAAGGGCTACGACGTGGAGAAGCACTTCGGCCCGCGCTACAACCCGTGGGAGCAGCGCGTCTGCCTGGCGCCGGACGGCGACATCTTCAAGACCATCCGCAAGGGCCAGGCCAGCGTCGTCACCGACACCATCGAGACCTTCACCCCGACCGGCATCAAGCTGAGCTCCGGTGAGGAACTCGAGGCCGACATCATCATCACCGCGACCGGTCTGGACATGCAGATCGGCGGTGGCGCGACGATCACCCGCAACGGGCAGCCCATCGACCTGTCGGAGTCGATGCTCTACAAGACGGCGATGCTGACCGGCGTCCCGAACGCCACCGTCACCATCGGCTACCTCAACGCCTCCTGGACGCTGAAGGCCGACCTGCTCTCGGAGTGGGCCTGCCGCCTGCTGAAGTACATGGACGACCACGGCTACAACAAGGTCGTGCCGGAGGCGCCCGCCGACGTCACGCCGCTGCCGTACACCCAGGAGTTCAGCTCGGGGTACCTGCAGCGCGCGATGCCGAAGCTGCCGAAGTCCGGTGACTCCGGGCCGTGGCGGGTCAAGCAGAACTATCTGCACGACGTCAAGGTGCTGCGCTTCGACAAGATCGAGGACGACGCGCTGCACTTCAGCCACCACCGCGCCGCGGAGCCGGTCAACGCGTAGCGCGTAGGTATGACGGGAAGCGCACGGACCTCCGAGTTCGTGCGCTTTTCCCGTTTGCGGAGGCGATAGGGTTGGACCGCACGCGCATCGAGGGGTGACGAGTGGACCAAGAGTTCGGACCGTACGTTTTTCTGGGTTTGCTCGGCCGAGGCGGGATGGGCGAGGTCTACCGGGCCCACGACCGTTCCACCGAGCGGGTGGTGGCGCTCAAGGTTCTGCCGGCGCACCTGGCCGACGACGAACAGTTCCGGGCCCGGTTCCTGCGCGAGGCTCGAACTGCCGCCGCGCTGAACGAGCCGCATATCGTTCCGATCCACCGCTACGGCGAACACGACGGCCGGCTTTACGTGGACATGCGGCTGATCGAGGGGCAGGACCTGGCCGCGGTGATCGCGCAGGGCCGCCTCGCGCCCGAGCGGGTGCTCAACATCATCGACCAGGCCGCCGCGGCGCTGGCCGGCGCGCACCGCGAGGGACTGGTGCACCGCGACGTCAAGCCGTCGAACATCCTGCTGGCCGAGCGGGATTTCGTGTATCTGATCGACTTCGGCATCGCGCGGTCGATGGCCGACACCAGCTTGACGGGCACCGGCATGACGCTGGGCTCGGTCGCCTACATGGCGCCGAACGATTCCAGACCGGCCAGTGCGACGCGCGCGCGGATGTCTACGCGCTGACCTGCGTCCTCTACGAGGCGTTGACCGGGCAGCCGGTGTTCCCGGGCGCCGGAGGCGCGGCGGAAGCCATGGCGGCCCACCTCTTCAAACCACCGCCACGACCCTCCGAACTCGGCTTCCCGCCGGCGCTCGACGAGGTGATCGCGATCGGGCTGGCGAAGGACCCGGACCATCGGTACCCGAGCGCCGACGCGCTGGCCCAGGCCGCCCGGGTGGCCTGGGGTCCGGGCGGCGCGGCGACGGCGCCGTTCCACCCGCCCGCGCCGACGCTCGCCGGACCCCTGCCAGGGAACACGCCCGGGCCGACGGCCTTCGACGCCGCGCCGAGTGGATCCCCGGTGCGGCGCAAGGCGGCGCTGGTCGCCGGCGCGCTGGGGACCGTCGTGCTGCTGGTCGCCGGGCTGGCGTTCGCGTTCTGGCCGGATGAGGCTCCTTCGGATCCGGCGCCCGTCGCGGATTCCGGCCCGCCACCGGACACCAACCGATTGCTGCTCGGCGATTCCGAGGTCAACACCGTGATGGGCCGCCAGGACATGGTCACCATCAAACGCGGCGACACCGGAGACCGGGTCGACGACGGGGTCGAGTACGCCTACCAGCCGGCCGATTGCGAAGCCGCGGTGGTCATGCCGGACAACCTGATCAGCGATCCGTCGGTCCGCCAGCTGCGCTACTCGGTGGAGGAAACCTCCGACGCCAGCGATCCGACGATCCTCGGGCAGTACGTCGTCGAGTTCGACAGTGTGGACGACGCCGCAGCCATGCTGGACCGGCAGGTGACGGCGATCCAGGGCTGCGCGGGCTCAGAGGTGAAGGAAGTGCGCGGCGGCCACAGCGCGAAGACGCTGACGTACCACCCCGGCGAGATCACCCGGGAGGGCGACACCGCGTCGACGTCCCTGGTGATGCTGGACGCGCCCCAGGGGCACGCCTGCCAACGCGTGCTGACCCGCGTGCACGCGTACCTGGTGTACATGAAGGCGTGCGATATGGGCGTCACCGACCAGGCGCGCGTCGCAGCCGATCGGGTGGCGGCCAAGATCACCTCGGCGAAACCGTCCACGGTGGACCCGCCACTGCCGGAGCTCGCCGACGCGCTGCTGGACGCCGATCAGGTGAGCGCCGTGATCGGCCAGCCGATGAAGGTCTTCGCGCAGAGCAACGGATTGAACCGGCCGTCGTCGCAGGCCACCGTGCCCTCGGACCGGTGCCTCGGCCTGGTGTTTCCGGGGTCTACGCCCACCTACAGCGCACACGCCTGGCGCACCGCCCGACTGGCGGGTTTCGACCAGACCACCCTCGACAACCACAATCCGGGCCGCGCCACTTAAACCGCCGTCCTGATGGCCACGCCCCAGGTCGCCACGAACCTGCTCGAGAGCGCGAGACAGGATTGGCAAACCTGCCGGGGACAGACCTGGAAGGTCGACGGCACCCCGGAAGCCTGGGACATCACCGAGATCGGCGCCCCGGCGCCGAACGTTCTGACGGCCGTCGCCGAGTACTCGCCGGCCCCCGAGCTCAAGCGGCTGCGCGCGATGGCCGTCAAGGACGCCTACGTCGTCGACGTGGAGGCCCTCGCCCTCAACGACATCGACGTTCAGGCTTTCGCTCAGCAGATCCTGGACAGACTGCCGAACTGAATCAACCCGCGATGACGACGATGCCGTCGTCGTCGCTGTGGGCGATGTCACCGGGAGTGAAGGTCACCCCGCCGAAGGACACCGGGACGTCCCGCTCGCCGGCGCCGGTCTTGGTGGACTTGCGCGGGTTGGTGCCCAGCGCCTTGATGCCGATGTCCAAGGTGCGCAGGGTGGCCGCGTCGCGGACCGCGCCGTGCACGATCAGCCCGGCCCAGCCGTTGCTGCGGCCCAGCTCGGCGATGATGTCGCCGACCAGGGCGGTGTGCACCGAGGCATCGCCGTCGATGACCAGCACGCGGCCTTCGCCGGGCTCGCCGAGGATCGACTTCAGCAGCGCGTTGTCCTGGAAGCAGCGCACCGTGACGATTTCGCCGGCGAACATCGGGCGGCCGCCGTACTGGCCGAACTGCAGGTCGCAGCTGCGGACGTCGGGGCCGATCTCGTCGACCAGGTCAGCGGTGGGGATCGGGGTCACAGTCACCCCGAGGATGCTACTCGGCGCTGCGCAGCCGTCGGACCAGCAGCAGGGCGGCCAGCGCGACGACCAGCGCCACTGCCATCGGGATCAGCGAACGACCCTCGTCGGTCGCGACGGGCGCGCTGGGCGGGGCGGGGGCGGTCGCGCGGTCGACGATGGACTTCGCCGCGGCGGCGGCTTCCTTGGCGGTCACCGTCGAGGCGTTGCGCGGTGTCGGGGCTTCGGCGGCCGACGTCGCCGCCTCCTCGGGCTTCGGCGCGGATTCGACGGGGGGCTCGGGATCGGGCTCGGGTGCGACGGCCTTGGCGGGGGCGGCCGGGGCGGCCTTCTTCACCGGAGCCTTCTTCGCGGGGGCCTTCTTCGCGGGAGCCTTCTTGGCCGGCGCGGGGGTGGCCTTGGCGGCGGGCGCGTCCTGCGACGGCGCCGTGTTCTCGGCGGGCTGATCCTGCGGGTCGGCCATGCGACGGGGCTCCTTCTCGGCTCATCGACGGTGGGGCGCTGTGATCCCCATCATGCCAGGGCGCTCAGGTGGGCTCAGCCGACCCCAAGCCGACTCAGCAGGTCGGCCTCGATGCCGTCGAGCTGATCGGACACTGCGGCCAGCGCCGTCTTGCGCCGCGCCGGGGGCATCGTCTCGGCGGTGTTCACCGCGGCGGCGAGGTCGTTCAGCCGGGCCGTGGTGGCCGCGACGAACTGCTTGGTCTCGGGATCCTTCGGGTTGTCCGCGGCGACGGTGCGCAGCGACTTCTCCGAACCGGCGATCCGGGCGCTCAACGCGCCGCCGTGGCCGGAGAACTGCCCGAGCTGCGCCAGCGGGACACCGAGCTGGTCGGCGCGGCGCTGGTCGAGGTGCCCGCGGATGACGGTGGCAAGCCGGTAGAACAGCGGCACCAGCACGGGCGCCAGCAGCCGGGTGACGGTCAGTGTCCGCCGCACCCGCGCCGGGGACATGAACTTGCCGTCACGGGCCGCCTTGGCCTGGACCTGGGCGGCCTTGAGCGCGCTGCGGTCGGCTTCGCGTTGGCGGCGCAGTTGCGCCTCGGCGGCGCGGGCCTGTGCGCGCTCGTCGGCCTTGATCCGGCGTTCTTCGTTCTTGGCCTCGTATTTCGCCTGGTATTTCGCCTTGGTCTTGAGCGCCTTGGCCTCGGCGCGACGGGTTGCCCTGCTCTTGCGCTGCTTCTTGAACACGCCCATCGGCAAACCTTAACCGTCGAGCTGTTCGCGGCGCCGAAGTCCTTCGGCGAAGTCCGCCAACTCGCGCTGCGCCGCCGGTGGCAGGCCGATGGCCAGGGTCGCGATACTGCGCACGCCGTCGTCGGTCCGGACCGTGGACATCCAGGTCAATTCGCGGTCGAGTTGCTCGAAGTAAGCGTCATCGGTGAAGAAGCCGGGCTTGATCCGGAAGAAATTGGCCAGCGCGGTGATGGTCGCCGACGACGGGTTGGTCCGGTTGCCCGACCGCAGCTGCGACAGGTACGGCGCCGACATGGTGATGCCCTCGGATTTGAGCGCCGCGATCACCTCTGCGGAGGTGTGGGGGCCGCGCCCCGGGGGATAGACAGTGTCGAACAGCCGGTTGAGCCGGGCAGCGAAGGTCGCACTCATCAGGCGGAGAACCTCGGATCGTCTTGGTTTGCTGACTATCGTAACCACACGGCTGGGCTCAACCAAGTGCAAACAATCCAACCGGCCCCCATCAGCCCCATAAGTTCGGACAAATCACCGCGCCGTCGGCCGGGGGGCAGACATTTCGAGGTTATGTCACAGCAAGAATGATGGATTCCGGTTACCGGCCGGTAGGTGGGACATCGTTTCGGGGCGGCGCCGGACGTGCTGGACGCTTGCTGTGAGCAACCCCGGGGTTCGCGGGCGATGCGCCGCGCCGGTATTTGCTGCACGGCGTTGTCAGGCCGCCAGCAGCATCGCCAGCACCGCGGTGTCGGGATCGGAGATCGGGTCGATGCCCACCCGGCTCACCATCGAGGTGACCGTGCCATCGGCCTCGGCCTCCACCCAGGCCGCCCGGTGGTCCAGGCCCAGGTGCGGCAGCCCGGGCAACAGCACGCAGCCGGACGCGGCGCCGACGCACTCGGGCAGCGTCGGGCTGGTCTCCGACGGAGGGTGCAGCACCAGCAGGGCGGGCGGCGGGCAACCGGCGAACCGGCCCGGCTCGACGGCCGCGTCGCCCACCACCGGCCCCTCGGCCAGGACCAGGCCGATGGCGTCGGGCTCGGGCTGCTCGGGGACCTCCTCGCGCACGCCGAAGATCGTCGTGGTGGCCAGCAGCCCGGGGATCGAGGCGATCCGCACGGTGACCGTCAGCAATTGCGCCCACTCATGGGTGGTGTTGGGCCAGCGCCCGGAGACCACGAAACCCATCAGCGAGCCATGGGAGTGAAAAGGGGCCAGGCCGATGGCTGGTCCGGGTCCGGTGTACATGCGCACCTCCGGGAGTGGTCAGTTCTCATCCGCTAGAACGACACGCCGACGGGTCGGTGGCCTCAGCATGATCCACCCACCTGGTGGTTCGCAACCGGAAACCGGTACCCATCGGGTAACGATGCGCAGACGACGACGGGGCGCCGCGCTCGAAAGCGCGACGCCCCGCCGGTTTGGCTTCGCTTGCGGTCTAGCCGAAAATCAGACCCTCGGTCTTCTCGCGGGCTGCGGTGTAGCGGTTCTGCACGTCCTCCCAGTTGACGACGTTCCAGAAGGCCTTGACGTAGTCCGCCTTGACGTTCTTGTACTGCAGGTAGAAGGCGTGCTCCCACATGTCGACCTGGAGCAGCGGGATGATGCCCAGCGGCACATTGGCCTGCTGGTCATACAGCTGGAAGGTCAGCAGCTTGTCGCCGAGGCTGTCGTAGCCGAGCACCGCCCAGCCGGAGCCCTGCAGGCCGTTGGCGGCGGCGGTGAACTGCGCGCGGAACTTGTCGAACGAGCCGAACTGGTCGTCGATGGCGGCCGCGAGATCGCCCTCGGGCTTGTCGCCGCCGTTGGGGGACAGGTTCTTCCACCAGATGGAGTGATTCACGTGGCCGCCGAGGTGGAAGGCCAGGTTCTTCTCATTGAGGAAGATCGCCGCGTGGTCGTCGTTCGCACGGGCCTCTTCGAGTTTGGCGACCGCGGAGTTGACGCCGGCCACATAGGCGGCGTGGTGCTTGCTGTGGTGCAGTTCGTTGATCTGACCGGAGATGTGCGGCTCCAGTGCGCCGTAGTCCCAATCCAGATCGGGCAAGGTGTAATCGGCCACGAAGTGTCCTTTCTCAATTCAGTTGTGAGGCGGCGGTGGTCGGCGAAGTGAGCGTCGATCGCAAGGCTCCAGACCACCTTCCTTCATGTCTACTCGCTTAGCAAGAAGCCGTCCGCAACGGGGTGCCCGTTGGGACGGCTCGATAAACGTGCGACCGGGAGTGGCGCTACAGGATCACGATGAGCAGAAGCGCCGCCAGCACCAGCGCGATGATCCCGGCCCGGACGGCGGCCGGGACGTAGGAGCGGTTGTACAGCGGCGAAGGCGCCTGGAAACTCCCGGAAGAGCCGGGCCCACCAGGTCCAAACGGCTGCGTCGCCATCCGAAGCTCCATGAATTCTCAGGTGCTAACAATTGCGAGCATTTGCAAGCACCGACGCGGTGAGGTCGCTCACAAATACTTGGTCAGCCATCATATGCGCGCGGCGCCGAATGCGAAAATCCCGGTGACATGTCGGTGAACTTCCGGGGGTGTGAAAAGCGCATTACGCCTCCGGCGCAGTTGTGCACAACCCGCCGGGTAGCGGCTCGACGGCCTGTGGATAAAACGGTGGAAACTGTGGAGAGAACGCGGCGCCCGGGTTTGTTGTCACCCGCCCTCGGCGACGCTGGTTAGGCTGGTCGGCGTGATCCAGGTGTGTTCGACGTGCGGGACGCGGTGGAATGTCCGCGACCGCGAGCGGGTCTGGTGCCCGCGGTGCCGCGGTTCGCTGCTGCCCCCGACCGGCCAGACGCCCGCCCGCACCCCGACCACGCCGCCGCCGGTGTCGTCCCCGGCAGCGCCCGAACCGCCGCGCAGCCCGGGCCTGCCGGCCGGGTTCCGCTGGATCGCCGTCCGCCCGGGTGGTCCACCCCAGCGCCGGCAGCGTAGCCAGGGTCTGGGCCCCACCCCGCGCTACTCCTACATTCCGCGCTGGGGCCTGACCGACGACATCGTCCCCGTCGAAACCGACGCCCACGACGCGCCGCAGCGCGCCGGATCGCCGTCGGTGGTGCGGCTGATGATCACCCTGACACTGTGGGCGCTGGGCGTGGCGGCCGGCGCGCACCTGCTCAGTTACCTGGCGCTGGTGCTGAATCGGACGGTGCTGCTGTACCCGGTGGTGGCCGTCGCCATCAACGTGCTGACCGTGCTGACCGCGGCGCTGGCCGTCGCCGCGGTGTTCACCTGCACGATGGCGCTGACGGCCTGGCTGATCGACCGGCGCCGCCGCGCGTTCGCCGAACTCGGCCAGACCGAGCCGCGTTCCGCCGCCGAGATCTGGATCGGCTGCCTGATGCCCCTGTGGAACCTGTTCTGGGCGCCGACGTATGTGGTCGAGTTGGCGCGCGCCGACAATCGACACAACCGGCTGCGCAAGCCGATCACCGTGTGGTGGGTGCTGTTCGCGCTGAGCGCGCTGCTGTCCACCGTGGTGACGGTCATCTCGCTGCTGGCTGTGCTGCCCTGGCATTTCGCGGCCGACACCCAGGGCGTGGCCGACACCACCCTGGCCGCGGTGTTCGCCTACCTGCTGGCGGCGGCGACGCTGCTGGCGGTGCGACGGGTGTTCGACGGGTTCGAGCAGCCCGTCACGCAGCGCGTCGCCCGCCGCTGGGTGATGGTCGGCGCGCAGGCCGAAGCCGAGAAAGCGGCGGCCTAGCCCGATGGACGTCGTCGACGGAGGCCACCCGTTCGTCGTCGCGCACCGTGGGGCCTCCGCGCAACGCCCTGAGCACACCCGGGCGGCCTACGAACTGGCCCTGGAGCAGGGCGCCGACGGGCTCGAATGCGATATCCGGCTGACCCGGGACGGGCAGCTGGTCTGCGTGCACGACCGGCGGGTGGACCGCACCTCGGACGGCGCCGGCCTGGTCAGCGAGATGACGCTGGCCGAACTGCGGGCGCTGGACTTCGGCAGTTGGCACAGCGGCGGGGACGCGGCGCGCGACACCGGGGTGCTGACGCTGGCCGCGCTGATCGAGCTGACCCTGGACTGGGGCCGGCCGGTCAAACTGTTCATCGAGACCAAGCACCCGGTGCGGGCCGGCGCGCTGGTGGAAACCGAACTGCTGACCCTGCTCGAGCGCTACGGCCTCGCCGCGCCGGTCTCGGCCGGGCACTCCCGGGTGGTGGCCATGTCGTTCTCGGCGGCGGCCATGTGGCGGATCCGCCGGGCCGCGCCGCTGTTGCCGACCGTGCTGCTCGGCGAGACGTCGCGCTACCTGGGCGGCAGCGCGGCGATGACCGTCGGCGCCACCGCCGTCGGTCCGTCGATCGGCGTGCTGCGCGGCCACCCCGAACTGGTGGACAAGGCCGCGGCCGCCGGCCGGGCGCTGTACTGCTGGACGGTCGACGAGCGTCCCGACGTCGACTTCTGCCGCGACGTCGGCGTGGCCTGGATTGCCACCAACCACCCGGGCCGCACCCGGGAGTGGCTGGGCTAGTCGCAAGCGAAGCCGGAGCTTGACTCAGGCGCCGCCGGCGGTCTCCGGCGCGGTCGCGTCGGCGGTCCCGGCGCCCATCTCGCGGGACACGAAATCCTCGATGTCGAACAGGTTCCCGTTGGCGCGGTCGACGACCTTCAGCAGCGTCGACATGGTCGCCACCTCCTCGACCTGCTCCTTGAGGAACCAGCTCATGAACTCCTCGCCGAGGAAGTCCATCTCCGCGCGGGCCGCGGCGGCGAGGTCGGTGATCTGCCCGGTGACGGTCTGCTCGGATTCCAGGGCGGCCCGCACTGCGTCGCGGATCCCGTCGAACTCATTGCGGACGTCGTTCACGCCGGGGATCTGCACCGGGATCCCGCGGTCCAGCAGGTAGCGCACGATCATCATCGCGTGCTGACGTTCCTCGTCGGCGTGCTGGTAGAAGAAGGCGGCCAACTGCGGCAGGTCCGCGCCGTCGAAGTAGACGGCGATCGCCAGGTACTGCTGGGCGGCGGTGAACTCGTGTCGAACCTGGCCGGCCAGCAGGGTGTGGAAGGCGGTGTCGGGCATCAGAGCGATCCGCCGGCGGCTTCGGGCGCCGTCGGGTCCGCGGCGCCCGCGGTGTTGAGTTCGCGTGCGACGAACGTCTCCAGGTGGAACAGGTTGCCGTCGGCGCGGTCGACGACGGTCAGCAGCGTCGTCATCGAGGCCACCTCCTCGACCTGCTCCTTGAGGAACCAGCCGATGAACTGCTCGCCCAGGTAGTCGCCTTCGGCGCGGGCGGCCTTGGCCAGCGCGGTGATCTGGTTGGTCACCTCGCGCTCCTGCTGCAACGCCAGCTCGACGGGCGCGCGCACCGAGTCGAAGTCGTTGCGGACCGCGGGGACCGCCGGGATCTCCACCTTGACGCCCTTGTCCAGCAGGTACTTCACGATCATCATCGCGTGGTTGCGCTCTTCGATGGCCTGGGCGTAGAAGCGCGTGGCCAGCTGCGGGAGGTCCTCGCCGTCGAAATACACCGCGACCGCGACGTACTGCTGGGAAGCGAAGAACTCGTTGGTCACCTGGTCGCGCAGCAGGTCGAGGAACGTCGAATCGGAGGGCATGGCGAGACCTTACGTCAGGGCTGGGCGTCCAGGACGGACTGCGGAATGGGTTGGTCGGCGCCGAGCGCGGCGAACAGCGCTGCGGCCGCCTCATCGTCCCAGATGACCACGTCGCCGGAGGAGCTCCAGGTCAATTGCCCGATCGGGACGGTGACGGTGACGGCGTCGCGCAGCGACCAGCCCAGCCGCGCCAGGTCCCAGGCGCGGGCGTTCTCGTCGACGGTCAACGCGTTGACCGCCGCCTGCGGGGCGCTGAACCAGCGGCCCGGGTTGAGCCAGGTCGACGGGGACTGCGCCTTGGCCAGGATCGCGGACAGGAACGCCCGCTGGTTGACCATCCGATCCAGGTCGGCGCGCGGTGTGGCGCGGCTGCGGACGAAGCCCAGCGCGCTGCGGCCGTCCAGGTCCTGGCAACCGGCCGGCAGGTTGATCCCGGCCAGCGGGTCGTCGATCGGTTCGGCCGGGCAGAGCGTCACGCCGCCGAGCGCGTCGACCAGCTCGGCGAAACCGCCGAACCCCACCTCCACGTAATGGTCCAGCCGCAGCCCGGTGGCCTGTTCGACGGTCTGGGCCAGCAGCGCCGCCCCGCCGAGGGCGAACGCGGCGTTGATCTTGTCGCTGCCGTAGCCGGGGATCTCCAGGTAGGAGTCCCGCGGGATGGACACCATGGTGGCCGGGGTGTCCGAGCCGAGGCCCGGCAGGTGCACCAGCAGCATGGTGTCGGTGCGGCCGTCGCCCATGTCCCCGCCGGTGGCCAGGTCGTTCTGCTGCGCCTCGCTGAGGGTCTGGCGGCTGTCGGAACCCACCAGCAGCCAGGTCACGCCGTCGGCCGCGGCCGGTCGGTCGGGATAGGCCGTCAGCGCGGGAATCCGGTTGAGCTTCTGGTCCACCCAGAAGGTCCCGGCGACCAGCCCGCCCGCCGCCACCAGGAGCAGCGCCAGCAGCAGCGCCAGGGTGCGTTTGATCCAGCGACGCTTGGGCTTCTTCGGTGTTTCGCCCGCGGGTGGCGGTGCGGATGCGGGTCGGGGCGCTGCGGGTTTGGGCCTGCGCGCGGTGCTTGGCGTGCTCGGCGGCGCGGGCGGTGGACGACGGGTCCGCAGGCTCGGGTCCCGTGGAGGTTGTGGCGGCGGGGGCGCCTGCCGGGGGAGCTGGCCCGGAACCTGCTGGGGATGTTGGGTCGGAGCCTGCTGCGGGCGCTGCGTCGGAGCGGGCGGCACCGGTGGCAGGCGGCGGGTGGGCTGCGCGGATTGCGGGAGGTTCGGGCGGGGCGGGTTCTGGCGCGGGCCGGGCGGCGGTTGCGGACCGCGGGGACGTTGGGGTGGTGGCCACGGGCCGCCCTGGGGTGGCGGTTGTGCGGGACGCTGCTGCGGCGGATTTTGGCGCGGCGGGCCGGGCCGCCTGGGTTGGAACGGCGGCGGCTCGGGGTCACGCCTGCCGGTCATCGGCTCAATGTACGTGGTGGCGCCGGCCTGCTCCGCGTATCGAGAGCACGTGTTCGCCGCGCTCGTGGCGCTCAGCCCAGCCAGCTCAAGTGGTCGCGCAGCAGCGCATAGCCGACGAACGCGACGATGTCGATGACGGCGTGGCCGACGATCAGTGGCCACAGTCGGCCCGTCCGCTGCCAGGCGTAGCCGAAAATGAGGCCCATCACGATGTTGCCCAGCCCCGCGCCGACGCCCTGGTACAGGTGATACGCGCCGCGCAGCAGCGCCGAGGCCAGCAGCGCGACCCGCGGGGAGACCCCGAGCTGCGGCAGTCGGGTCAGCAGGTAGCCCACCACGATGATCTCCTCGGCCCAGGAGTTGGCGAACGCCGCGAGCACCAGCACCGGCAACCGCCACCAGCTGCCGTCGGCCTCGGCGGGCAGCACTTCGGCGGCCAGGCCGAGGTGGCGGGCCACCAGGTACAGCCCCAGGCCGGGGATGCCGATCAGCGCGGCCAGTCCGAGCCCGCCGAGCAGGTCCGGCCGCAGTCGGAAGCGGCCCAGCCCGATGCGTTGCGGGCTGACGCCGCTGCGCCACAGCAGGTAGATCGCCAGCGCGCCCCAGGCCAGCAGCTGGACGATGCCGGCCAGGTTCAGGCCGAGGTCGATCAGGTCGTAGTAGGAGCGCCGCGGGTTCAGCGCGACCTGTTGCTCGCCGAGACCGCGCAACGCGTAATCGGTGAACCGCAGCGCCGCGGTGAACGCGCTGAGCCCGAAGGTCACCGCCAGGACGACGGCGACTTCGATGCGCAGGGCGCGGGTGCTCACCCGCGCGAGATTACTGGCGCGCCCGCAGGCCGTTGACGAACGGGCAGCCCATCAGGATGCGGATGGCCTGGCTCAGACCGTGCACGTCGTTGACCGGTTGCGGGAACGGCAGCCGGACGTCGTGGTCGCCGCCGTCGGTCTCGACCCGCAGCCGGAACCCGTAGCGGTCCAGGCCCAGCGGCCGGACCCGGCCCTGGCGCAGTGAGCTGGGCAGCTTGGCCGCCAGCCGCTCGATGACGTCCTGGTGCGCCGAGTCCATATGCCGCAGCCAGGGCGTCTCCATGGCGCAGAACGGGTCCGGCCGGGCCGCCAGCAGCGCGTCCAGGCCGACGGATTCGGCGCCGTCGGAATCGGCGACGACGACGGACTCCACCTCCATCAGCAGCAGGGTGTCCTCGGCGCCGACCTGCAGGAGCGCGGGGTTCGGGTCCTGGGTGGCGATGACGTCCAGGATGGCGGCCACCTCGTGCGGCGGGGCCGGGTGCAGCGGACCCCGGATCCAGACCAGCGAGCGCACCGGCTCCCGCAGCGGCAGCGGCGCGTAGTCGGTGAGCTCCAGCAGGCCCTGCACCGGATCGGGCGCGTCGCCGACGCGGGTGGCGGCCACCCCGTCGGCCGGGACCGTGATGGCCACCATGCCGTCGGGCAGCAGGTGGTGAATGGTCGCGGTTTCCGGCTCGGCGCCGTCGAGGGCCAGGATGGCGCCGCGGGCCCGCAGGCAGGCGCTGCGGATGCGTTCGGCGGTGGTGGGCGCCGGTTTGGACGCGATCGACACGGCAGCTCCTCTCATTTAAGTAAGGCTAACCTAAGCTACGTCGCGCGGATCGCGCAAGCCGTCCCTCAGCCCTCCAACCCGAGGGATAAGGTTTTGCCTGTGGCGCGCATCGGATACCTGGGACCCCGGGGGACGTTCACCGAGGCCGCGCTGATCCAGATCGCCGCGGCCGGGCTGATCCCGGGCGCTCCGACCGTCGAGCCGGTCCCGGTGGACAGCACGCCCGCCGCGCTGGCGGCGATCCGCAGCGGGGACGCGGACTTCGCCTGCGTCCCGCTGGAGAACTCCATCGACGGCTCGGTGCTGCCGACCATGGACGCGCTGGAGGCCGGCGAGCCGCTGCAGATCTTCGCCGAGATCACCCTGGAGGTCGCCTTCTCCATCGTCGTCGCTCCCGGGCGCACCGCGGACCAGGTCGGGACCGTCGCCGCGTTCCCGGTGGCCGCCGCCCAGGTCCGGCGCTGGCTGGCGGACAACCTGCCGAACGCCGAGATCGTTCCGGCGATCTCCAATGCGGGCGCCGCGCTCGACGTGGCCGAGGGCCGCGCCGACGCGGGGGTGTCCACGGCGCTGGCCGCCGACCGCTATCGGCTGGACTCACTGGCCGACGCCGTCGTCGACGAACCCAATGCGCGGACCCGGTTCGTGCTGGTCGGCAGGCCCGCGCCGCCACCGGCCCGCACCGGCAGCGACCGCACCTCGGTGGTGCTGCGGATGGCCAATGAGCCCGGTGGTCTGGCCGCGGCGCTGTCCGAGCTCGGGATGCGCGGCATCGACCTGACCCGCATCGAATCGCGGCCCACCCGACAGCAACTCGGCACGTATGTGTTCTTCGTGGACTTCATCGGCCACCTCGACGACGAGGCGGTGGCCGAGGCGCTCAAGGCGCTGCACCGGCGCTGCGCGGAGGTCCGCTACCTGGGCTCGTGGCCGGTTGACCATCCCGACGGGTCCGCCCCACCCGAACTCGACGAAGCCGACCGCTGGCTGGCCCGGCTGCGCGAAGGCCACCCGTGAGCACCTCTGGGCACGGCCGGCTGCTGTTGGTCCGGCACGGCCAGTCCTGGGCCAATGTCGAACGCAGTCTCGACACCCGCCCACCCGGCGCCGAACTGACCCCGCTGGGCCGCGAACAGGCCCGCGCCTTCGCCCTGGGCCGCCCGCAGGCGCCCGCGCTGCTGGTGCATTCGGTGGCCGTGCGCGCGGCGCAGACCGCCGGTGAGATCGCCACGGTGGCCGGGATGGGGGCCGTCGTCGCCGAGGGGGTCCACGAGGTGCAGGCCGGGGAGCTGGAGGGCCGCAACGACGAGCCGGCGCACGCCGAGTTCGCCCGCGTCTACCAGCATTGGCACACCGGCGCGCTGGACGTCGCGATGCCCGGTGGGGAGAGCGGCGCGCAGGTGCTGGAGCGTTTCCTGCCGGTGGTCGGCGAGTTGCGGTCGAGCTACCTGGAGGCCGACGGCTGGGCCGGCGACATCGTGCTGGTCAGCCACGGCGCGGCGATCCGGCTGGTGGCGGCCGCGCTGACCGGCGTCGACCCCGGGTTCGCGGTCGATCGGCACCTCGCCAACACCGAGGCGGTGGCGCTGGCGCCGGTTACCGACGGCCGGTGGAGCTGCCTGCAGTGGGGTCCGCTGACGCCGCCGTTCGGCCCGGACGCCCCGGCGAACACCGCGCCCGCCGACCCGGCGCCCGGCGACCCGATGGGCTGATCGTCAGCCCCAGCCGAGTTCGTGCAGGCGGTCGTCGTCGATGCCGAAGTGGTGCGCGATCTCGTGGATCACGGTGATCACGACCTCCTCGACGACCTCCTCCTCGGAGTCGCACATCCGCAGCAACGCCCCGCGGTAGATGGTGATGGTGTCCGGCAGCGACCCCGCATAGTGGGTGTCCCGTTCGGTCAGCGCAACGCCCTCGTAGAGCCCCAGCAGATCGGGTTCGTCGGGGTTGCGGTCGGCGACCAGCACCACCACATTGTCGATCGCGCCGGCCAGCTTCGGCGGAATGAGATCCAACGCGTCGCCGACGAGTTCTTCGAACCGCCGCGCGGTCATCCGCACCGGCATCGCGGCTAGGGGACGACGGGCCCGGGTGGGGCGCCGCCCGGCGCCGGACCTGGCGCGGCGGGGGCAGCCGGCTCGGGAGCGGCCGGCGCAGCGGGTTCGGCCGGCGGGCCGGGAGCGCCCGGGTTGAAGGTGTTGCCGTGCTGCTCCGGCCGGTCCCCGGTGTCCGACGACGAATCGTCCGAGGACTGGTCGCTGCTGCTGGAGCTCGAGTCGCTGTTCGAGTTGCTATTGCTGTTGGACTGCGACTGCGAGGAGTCGTCGTACTGCGGGGTGTACTGCGGCACGTACTGCGGGGTGTAGCTCGGCGTCGTCGGCACGGTCACCGCCGGCATGTTCAGCCGTTCGGCCGGAATGTCCGGCGGCGGCACCGGTGGCTGACCGTTGATCAGCAGCGGGCCCTTGGCGGTGTTGACCAGGGTGGCCCAGCCGCCGTTGCCGAGGGTGGCCCCGATCCGGCAGGCCACCTGCCGGCTGCCCGCGGTCCAGCTGGGCAATCCGATGGTCTTGTAGAACAGCGTCAACGTGGTCGCGCGGAACGCCACCGGGTCCAGGTACGCCTCGGTCAGATCGGCGCACTGCTCCTTGATGAAGGTGTCCTGGTCCTCGTCGCTGGGCAGGCCGCCGGGGAACTTCTCCGCCAGGTTCACCACCCCGGTGATCTCCTCGGCGTGCGCCTCGGCGCAGTCCACCGGGGTGTCGGTCGGCTGATTGGTGGTGGGCGCGATGCCCAAGCAGGTGCCGGGTGACCACACCTTGGACTGGTCGGTCTCGGCGATCCGGCCGCGGAACGCCTGCTGGCCGCTCGCGCCGGGCAGTTGCAGGCCGCACAGCATCCGGCGTTCGCCGCTCTTCCAGTGCTCCTCGCCGGGCCACAGCATGCTCACGGTGAACCGGCCGTCCGGGTCGTAGCGGGCGCCCAGGTAATTGCGCACACCGACCTGGCACTGCTCGGAGACGATCTGCTGGATCCGGGTCGGCGACGGCGCCGGGGCGCCGGGGGCGTACTCCGAACCGGGGAAGGTCTTCATGTCGATGGCCTCGGCCACCTCGAACAGGTGGTCCTCGGCGCAGTCCACAACCGTCGACTGGTCCGGGGTGGAGTCCCAGGTCAGGCAGTCGCCGGCCTTGGCGTTGTCGAAGGTCTCGGTGGCCCGCGACGCGACCGGGTTGACCGCGTTCTTGGCCAGGCCGCCCAGTGGGCTGCTGTCCCCGGCCAACGGCAGCACGGTCACCAGACCCGCGATCAGCAACGCGCCCAACGCGGTCAGCGCCAGCGCCCGCCGGGTCGAGGTGGCCTGCAGGGAGCCACGGTTCTTCTTGGCCTTCTTCGGCGCCGCGGAGTCCAGCACGACGGGCTCGTCCGCGTCGGGATCCTCAAGGTCGGACTCCGCGTCCGCGTCCTCGCCGGCCTCCGCGTCGGTCTCGCCGGCGGGGTCGCTGTCGTCGGCGTCGGGGTCCGCGTCCTCCGCGGCGTCGAGCGCAGGGTCCGCAGCGGCGTCCTCGACGGTGGTGTCGTCGTCCGTCGACACGTCGGCGGCCTCGTCGGCGTCGTCGGGCACGGCAGCTTCGGGAGTCGGTGAATCGGACATCACCTCCATTGTGACAGCAGGGTCCGGGCTATCCGCTGGATGCGGACAAAAGTAGGGTTGGCGGGCGTGATCGACCTCAAAGTTCTTCGCGAAGATCCCGAGCGCGTCCGCCGGTCCCAGATCAGCCGCGGGGAGGACCCCGCGCTGGTCGACGTGCTGCTGTCCGCCGACGCCGAACGCCGCGCCGCGATCGCGTCCGCGGACACGCTGCGCGCCGAACAGAAGACCGTCAGCGCGCAGGTCAAAGCGGCCACCCCGGAGGACCGACCCGCCGTGCTGGCCCGCGCGAAGGACCTCGCCGCGCAGGTCAAAGCCTCCGAGGCGGCTCGCGACGAGGCCGAGGCCGCGTTCAACGCGGCGCACCTGGCGATCGGCAACGTCATCGTCGACGGCGTCCCGGCCGGCGGTGAGGACGACTTCGCAGTGCTCGACACCGTCGGGACGCCACCGTCGCTGGAAAGCCCCAAGGACCACCTGGACCTGGGCGAGTCGCTCGGATTGCTGGACATGGAACGCGGCGCGAAGGTGTCCGGGTCGCGGTTCTACTTCCTGACCGGCCGCGGCGCGCTCCTGCAGCTCGGGCTGCTGCAACTGGCGGTGCGGATGGCCACCGAGGCGGGCTTCACCCTGATGATCCCGCCGGTGCTGGTCAAGCCGGAGGTGATGGGCGGCACCGGGTTCCTGGGCGCGCACGCCGACGAGATCTACCACCTGCCCGACGACGACCTGTACCTGGTCGGAACTTCCGAGGTGCCGCTGGCCGGCTACCACGCCAAGGAGATCCTGGACCTGTCCGACGGCCCGCTGCGCTACGCCGGCTGGTCGTCGTGCTTCCGCCGGGAGGCCGGCAGCTACGGCAAGGACACCCGCGGCATCATCCGGGTGCACCAGTTCGACAAGGTCGAGGCGTTCGTCTACTGTAAGCCGGAGGACGCCGAGGCCGAACACCAGCGGCTGCTGGGCTGGCAGCGGCAGATGCTCGCCGCCATCGAGGTGCCCTACCGGGTGATCGACGTCGCCGCCGGCGACCTGGGCTCCTCGGCCGCCCGCAAGTTCGACTGCGAAGCCTGGGTGCCGACGCAGGGCGCCTACCGGGAGCTGACCTCGACCTCGAACTGCACCACGTTCCAGGCCCGCCGGCTGGGCACCCGCTACCGCGACCAGAACGGCAAGCCGCAGACCGCCGCCACCCTCAACGGCACGCTGGCCACCACGCGCTGGCTGGTGGCGATCCTGGAGAATCACCAGCAGCCCGACGGCACGGTGCGGGTGCCGGCCGCGCTGGTCCCCTACGTCGGCACGGAAGTGCTCGGATGATGTTCGAACTGGACGTCGAGGAACTGCGCAGCTGGGCGGGGTTCGGCGTGGCCGGCAACTTCGCCGGACACCTGGAGCAGGCCGGGGAGGCCGTCGACTTCGTCAACGTCGCCTCCGAGGGCGTCGCGCCGAAGGGCATCTTCCCGTGGTACCTGCCCGGGCATCCCGGGCTGCTCGGAGAGTTCCCGCTGTCGAACACCGAGCTGCGGATGCCCGAACCCAACGCCGACGGGTCTCCGGTGAACCTGCAGATCGAGCCCGAGGTGGCGCTGGCCGCCCGGGTGATCTGGGACGGCGACACCGTCGCGGAGCTGGAGCCGTTCGCCCTCGGCGCGTTCAACGACTGCTCCATCCGCCGCCCCGGCGCGCCGAAGATCAGTGACAAGAAGAACTGGGGCCCGGCCTCCAAGGGCGTGGCGCGGTACTTCTTCGAGGTCTCCGACCTGTCCCCGGCCGGGCCGACGTCGCGGCTGCGGCTGGAATGCCTGCTGATCGGCGACGACGGACAACCGCACGCCTACGGGGTGAACAGCGGACTGCAGGAATACTCGTACTTCGGCGACCGGCTCTTGGACTGGATCGTGGACCGGCTGGCCAACCAGAAGGGCTCCCCGGAGACCCCGCTGGAGGACGTCGGCGCGCTGCTGGTCGCCGCCGGGCGCCCGGAGAAGGTGCTGATCGGGATCGGCGCGACCCGCTACACCGAGCTGGGGGCGAGCACCTTCCTCAAGCCCGGGGACACCGCGATGGTGCGGGTGTACTCCGAGCAGGAGTCCGCGACGTCGACCCTGAAGCAGGCCGTGCGCTGAGCAATACTGGGCACCATGGTCGAGCTGAACTTCGAACGGAGGATCGCCGCCGCCCCGGAGCGGGTGTTCGCCTGGCTGACCGATCCGGCGAATCTGGCGGCCGCGCCGATGACGCTGCGGGCCGGGTGGGCGAAGAATTCGCCGCCGCCGGGCGTCGGCGCGGTGCGCCAGGTGGTGGCCGCTGGCCTGTGGGTGCGCGAGGAGATCACTGGATACGACCCGCCGCATCGCTACTCCTACCGGATCATCCGATCCGTGCCGGCGCTCGGCCACCACGGCGGGACGGTCCGCGTGACTCCGGCCGGCGACGGCGCGCATGTCGACTGGTCCACCGCGTACAACATCCCGGCCTGGGCCGGCGGCGGCGCGATGAACGCCCTGACCGCGCCGCTGCTGCGCTGGAATCTCGGCTCGGTGCTCGCCGCGTGCGCCCGTGAGCTGGAGCGCTGACCCTACAGCTTGCGGGAGCGCAGCTCGTGGCCCTTGGAGGTCAGGCAGCGGCCGTTCTCCAGATTCCACTGCCAGCCGTGCAGGTTGCAGGTCAGCGTCTTGCCCTCGACGATGCCGAACTTGGACAGGTCGGCCAGCAGGTGCGGGCAGCGACGCTGAATCTCCCAGCCGTCCTTGGTGATTGACGCGGAATCGTCGTGCGCCTCGGCGAACCAGCCGTCGGCGTAGGCGACCCGCTCGTCGGTGAGGCATTTGAAGAAGGTGTACAGGTACTCGTTGTAACCACCGACCCGCCAGGCCTTGAACCGGGTGGACAGAAAAATGGTGTTCACCCAGTCCGGTTCGTTGTCCCGCAGCACGGTGCGCACCAGCTCCGGGGCGATCGCGAACCCGTACCGGAACTTCTCGTCCGGAATCGGCTCGCGGACAATGCGTTTCGGGAAGTCGAGCACCACCGTCTCGCGGCCCAGCCGCAGCTCCACCGGGTAGCCGATGCCGTCGCAGATCTGATCGGACTGGACCATCACCGGCTCGAACAACTCGCGCAGTGGCTCCAGCAGAGACGGTCCGTCGGCCGGCGCCCAGGCCGCCTTCTCCGCCGCCAGCACCGGCGCCATCCGCTGCGCGTAGGCCTCGATGTAGTCCGCCTTGCCGGTGGTGAAGATCTCCTCGACCTCATCGTCGGGCAGCGGGTGGTTCAGCGAAAGCAGCTGTGCGCCTTGGAATTCGGCGGCGCTGCCGGGGATCATCAGCAGGCCGCCGTCGTGCCCGTTGGCGCGCAGCTGCTCCAGGAACACCACCTGGTCGGGGAAGATGTTCGCCGGGTCGCCGTGGTCGTCGTTGAGGAACCGCAACTCCGGGTCCAGGAAGCACGGCGGCCCCGCGGACGGCACCACCCAGGTCGCTCCAACCTGCGCGATGTACTGGCGGCAGCGGTCCATCTGGCGCTGGCGCTTCTGCACCCCGAACGCTTCCTTGGCCCGGGCGGGCATGTCGTAGACCATCGGGTACCAGATGGCGCCGGAGTACTGCAGCAGGTGCACGTCGACGTCGCCGAACTCCTCGGCGACCATGTCCAGCTCGATCGGGCGGGCGTCGTTCATGTTGAACAGCACCGTCTCGCCGTCGGACACCACCAGCCCGGAGTCGCCGATCGGGCCGTCGGCCGGGGACCGCAGCGCGATGATCATCACATCCAGGTCGCCCTTGGGTCCGCTGACGGTGTGCTTGGTCGAGTCCCGGGTCTCGAAGAAGTTGTGGAAGCCCAGCGACTCCAGCTCGCGGCGCAGGTCCGGCACCGGGTAGTCCGGCAGCAGCACCACGGCGTCCTTGTTGACGTGCGCGGCCAGGTTCGCCGGGTCGTAGTGGTCCTTGTGCAGGTGCGACACGTACAGGTAGTCGCAATCGCCCAGGGCGTCCCAATCCAAGCGTGAGTTGTCCGGGAAGACGAACCAGGACGCGAAGTACGCGGGGTTGACCCACGGGTCGCACAGGATGCTGCCCGCCTTGGTCTGGATCAGGAAGCCGGCGTGGCCGACACTGGTGAGCTGCACTTCGTGCCCTTCGAAAACCGTCTGAACTTTCCCGATGGCGTCGCGGTGGCTGTCCGCGCGCACCGTCGAGCTTAACCGTCGGACAACCGCCCGCCTGCGCGGTGGCGTCCGCGTTAGGCTCGCAGCTGTGGAACCCGTATACGGCACGATCATCCAGTTGGCCCGGCTGACCTGGAAGGTCCAGGGCCTGAACTTCACCGTCACCGGAGTGGAGAACCTGCCCGATTCCGGTGGCGGGGTGGTCGCGATCAACCACACCAGCTATTTCGACTTCACCTTCGCGGGGCTGCCGTTCTATCTCAAGGACCCCAAGCGCAAGGTCCGCTTCATGGCCAAGCAGGAGGTGTTCGACAACAAGATCACCGGCCCCCTGATGCGGGGCTGCAAGCACATCCCGGTGGACCGCGCCTCCGGCGCGGAGTCGTTCGCCGAGGCGGTGCGCCGGCTGAAGGAGGGCGAACTCGTCGGCGTCTACCCGGAAGCCACCATCAGCCGCAGCTTCGAGCTCAAGGAATTCAAATCCGGCGCCGCGCGGATGGCGATCGAAGCCCAGGTGCCGATCCTGCCGCACATCGTCTGGGGCGCCCAGCGGATCTGGACCAAGGACCACCCGAAGAAGATGTGGCGGCCGAAGGTGCCGATCTCGATCGCCGTCGGCGAGCCGATCCAGCCGAACCTGCCCGCGCACGAACTCACCATGGTGCTGCACTCCCGGATGCAGCACCTGCTGGAACAGGTGCAGGACGCCTACGGACCGTATCCGCCCGGTGCGTGGTGGGCCCCGCACCGGCTCGGTGGCGGGGCGCCCACCCCCGCCGAGGCCGCCCGTCTGGACGCCGAGGAATTGGCGCGCCGTGCCGCGGCCCGGGAAGCGAAATCGGCGGAACGCCCTGACCCCCGGTAGAGCGGGAATGGAACCGTTCTACCGAACGCTGGAGGTGGCCTGCCGGGCGGCGTTGCGGGTCAACGGCGACCGGCTGACCGTCGTCGGCGTCGAGAACATCCCGGCCACCGGCGGGGCGGTGGTCGCGATCAACCACACCAGTTACGTCGACTGGATGCCGGCCGGACTGGCGATGACCTCGATCCGGCGGCGGTTGCGGTTCATGATCAAGGCCGAGGTCGGCGACATCCGCGCGGGCGCCTTCGTGATCCGACACACCAAGCTCATCCCGGTGGACCGCAGCCGCGGCGGGCAGGCCTACGCCGAGGCGGTGCGAGAGCTGCGCGCCGGTGAGCTGGTCGCGGTGTACCCCGAGGCGACCATCAGCCGCAGCTTCGAGCTCAAGGAGTTCAAAAGCGGCGCCGCCCGGATGGCGTTGGAGGCCAACGTGCCGATCGTCCCGATGATCGTCTGGGGCGCGCACCGAATCTGGACCAAGGGCCACCCGCGTCGGATCGGCCACCGCAAGATCCCGCTGTCGGTCGCGGTCGGACCGCCGTTGAACCCGGTCGGAACAGTTCGTGAACTCGACGACCGGCTGCACGACGAGATGTCGGCGCTGCTGGATAGTGTGCAACGCGGCTACCCGCACCCCGCGGGCGCGCCCTGGGTGCCCGCGCGCCTCGGCGGGTCCGCCCCGACGCCGGAGCAAGCCCGGGCGCTGGACGCCGCTGAGGCGGCCGAACGCGCCGCTCGACGACAACGCCAGGAAGGCGCGCAGTGAACACCGCCCCGAGGCTGATCGCCACCGACGTCGACGGCACCCTGCTCGACGACGACGAGCGGGTCACCGCCCGGACCCGGGAGGCGGTGGCCGCCGCCCGCGACGCCGGTGTCCGATTCGTGCTGGCCACCGGCCGGCCGCCGCGCTGGATCGCCCCGGTGGTCGACGGGCTGGGCTTCGCCCCGATCGCGGTGTGCGCCAACGGCGCCGTCATCTACGACCCCGACCAGGACCGGGTGCTGTCGGTGCGCACGCTGTCGGCAGAGAAACTGACCGAACTGGCCGGCATCGTGGCGAGCGTGATCCCGGGCGCGGGGCTGGCGGTCGAGCGGATCGGGGCCAGCGCGCACGACGTCGCGACCCCGCAGTTCGTCAGCTCGCCGGGCTACGAGCACGCCTGGCTCAACCCCGACAACACCGAGGTGTCGGTCGCCGACCTGCTGTCGGCCCCGGCCATCAAACTGCTGATCCGCGACGCGGGCGCCACCAGCGCGGATATGGCGCGCGCGCTGGCCCCGCACCTGGCCGGGCACGGCGATCTGACCTACAGCACCAACAACGGGCTGGTCGAGGTGGTGCCGCTGGGCGTCACCAAGGCGACCGGGGTGGCCGAGGTGGCCGCGCCCTACGGCGTCGGCGTCGGGGAGATCCTGGCCTTCGGCGATATGCCCAACGACGTGCCGATGCTGTCCTGGTCGGGGCACGGGGTGGCGATGGGCAACGCCCACCCGGAGGCCAAGGCCGCCGCGGACGAGGTCACCACCCGCAACACCGACGACGGGCTGGCCCGGGTGCTGGAGCGGTATTTCAGCTGATCAGCGTCGCTAGCTGATCCGGCTGATGCGCTCGAGCTGGACCGGCGGGGCGCCGTCGGAGTGCGGCAGTTGCTGGGCGACGCCGTCGACCACGCGGGTGACGGTTCCGGTCTCCCGGTCGAAGTTCAGCGTGCCGTGCTGGAAGTTCTGCTTGATCCACTGCGGTTCGGCGATCTCGCGGCTGGTGGGCAGGCCCAGCAGGCCGCGTTCGAAGCCGAGGGTGGCCCAGGCGGTGTAGATCGCGCCGGTCAGCGGCTTGGCGCCGGTGCTCGGCGACCAGTACACCGCGCCGCGCTCGAAGGTCGCGTAGCGGGCGTCGCCGGCCGCCGCGGACTCCGGGGAGGTCGGCATGCCGAGCAACCCGTTCCCGGCGCCGGTGTTCTGCCAGGTGGCGTAGATCGCGCCGCCGCGCAACTGATCCTCCAGGGTGCGCGGGGGCGCCGGCCGGTCGAAATGCGCGGCGATCTGGCGGATCTCGGCGAGCTTGGTGTAGCCGACCGCGCCCGGGCATTCGGTGATCCCGACGTCGCGGTGGGCGAAGATCGTCGGCAGCGTTGGCGTGGCGCCGGCCGGGAAGAAGGTGTGCGCGCCGCCAGCGGAGGTCAGCCGCACGGTGCCGTTCGGGTCGACGTGGTCCAGCGCCAACCGCCAGCCCAGCAGCCGGCCGGTGTTGCGCAGCTGGATCTCGGTGGGCGCTTCGGTCTCGAAGTCGCCGAGCATCGCCACGCCCCAGGTGTCCAGGTTGAACCCGCCGGTGTGCGCGCCCTCGACGGGCCGGTCCAGGCCGCCGGCGCGGCCCTCGAACACCTGGCCGTACTTGTCGACCAGCGCGTTGTAGGCCATGTCGCACCAGCCCAGGGTGACGGTGTGATACGCGTAGATCGACCGGACGATGGCCGCGGATTCCTCCGGCGAGTAGTCGTTGCTGCCCGCGGTGTGGTGCACGACGGCTGCGCGCACCCCGGCGTCGTAGGTCGGGCTGCCGCAGCGCAGCAGCCCCTCGTCGGCGCCCCATTGCGCGCGGCTGATGACCGCCGGCGGCTGACCGGGGATGATCGCGGCGGTCGGCAGGTTGAACCCGTCGGCCGGGGCCAGCGGCGGATCGATGAGCACCGCGTTCAGGTTGTTCAGCGGCTCTTCGACATTGACCGGCCGGTAGCCGAGGCTGTCGTCGCGGGCGGTGGTGTCCGGCGCGGTGACCGGCGCGTCGTCGGGCCGGGTGACCTTGATCTGCACGGCGTTGGTGCGCCCGACGAAGATCGGGTCGGTGCCCCGCGCCAGGCCGCCGTCGGCCTCCAGCGGGTCCGCCTCGTACCACTGGCCCCAGCTGCCGTCGGATTGGCGGGCGCGGAACTGCGCGGAGGTGCCGGTCAGGTCGTCGCCGGTGAGGGCGACCATGGAGAACGGCTGGTCCCGGTTGATCTCCCGGATGGTGGTGCCGCCGGCCACTTCGGGCAGCGGCTGCTCGACGACGGAGACGTCGGCGGCGCTCGGGCGGGGGCGTTCCTGGGGCAGGCCGTTGACCGCCCAGGGCAGCAGCACGGCGGTCACCGCAATCGCGGAGAGCAGCGGGCGGGGCGACGGCACGAGGCAGATGTTACGGATGTGTCATGTGTGGAATTTGATACGACACGGTGTTATTGGGAAGAAAGTTAATACGCAACGGCACCGCAGGGGAACGAGCCGCCCTGCGGTGCCGTTTTGTCACAAGCCTTCGAATGAACGACCTGTCAGCTGGTGGGGATCGCCGCGGCGATGGCCGGGGCGGCGTTGGCCGCGGCCTCGACCGGGGCGGCGGCCGTGGTGGCGGCGTTGGTGGCCGCGGCCACCGGCGCCTGGGCGGCGGCCGGAGCCGTCTGCTGGATGGCGCCCATGATGGTCGGCATCAGCACGCCCTTGAGCAGGTCGACGGCCTGGCCGGCGCCCAGCGAGTTCGCGGCGCTGCTCAGATCGCTGATCAGGCCCGGCTTGCTGGTGGGAACGGTGCCCAGCCCGCTCAGCGACGGGTCGCCGAGGATCGGGTAGGTGTCCGCGCCGAGTCCGATCGGGGCGGCGATCGGCTGCTCGCTGGGCAGGCCGATCGGGTTGCCGACGCCCAGCGGGCTGGTCAGGTCCGTGCCGGTGCTGATCGGCGAGGTGCCGGCCGGGGTCAGCGCCGGGTTGGTCAGACCGGTGTTGAGGTCCACGCTGCCCGGGGTGGTGGTCAGGCTGGCGCCGTCGGTGCTCAGGCCCGGGGTGGTGGTGGTCAGACCCGGGGTGCTCAGACCGGTGGTCGGATCAGTCAGACCCGGAGTGGTCGTGGTCAGGCCGGGTGCGGTGGTGGTCAGGCCCGGCGTGGTCAGGGCGGCCGACGGATCGGTCAGGCCCGGCGTGGTCAGGCCCGGCGAGGTCAGCCCGGGGGAGGTCAAGCCGGGGGAGGTCAAGCCGGGGCTGGTGAGCCCGGGCGAGGTGAGGCCGGGGCTGGTCAGGCCGGTGATCGGCTGAGCGCCGGCGGGGTTCAGGCCGGTGGGCAGCGGCGGGATGTTCACCCCGAACTGGGACAGACCGGAGGTCAGGGCGCTCAGCAGCTCATTGGGCAGGTCGGTGATGAACGCTGCCTGGACGAAATCGCGCTCCTGGGGGGCCGGCTTGGAATCAGCGACCAGTTCGGAGGCGGCAACGACTGCGAACGGACTTGCGACGGCCATGGCGGCGACCGCGCTCAGGGCCCTCGAGAGCTTGCGTCGACGACGGTTCGGCACGGGAAGTCTCCTCAATATCTGTATTGGCCACACGGGTGCGGCTTCGACGCTGTCGATGTTACGAGTGAGACTGGTGTGATTAGAGTGACGAGATGCAATCGTGAGGGAACCGCGACACCGGGATGTCCGAACGGTTATCGGAGTGGTACCCCGCCCCCGCGTGTCGAGCGCGCGGAGATTGACTGGGCGCGGTGGGACAAGGCGCGCGGCGGGGTCGGATACCCTAGCTGCCGATGACTGATCGCTTTGACCTCTACGTTGTGGGCTCCGGATTCTTCGGCCTGACCATCGCCGAGCGGGTGGCCACCCAGCTGGGCAAACGGGTGCTCGTCGTGGAGCGCCGGCCGCATATCGGCGGCAACGCCTACTCCGAGCCGGAGCCGCAGACCGGCATCGAGGTGCACCGTTACGGCGCGCACCTGTTCCACACCTCCAACAAGCGGGTGTGGGACTACGTGCGGCAGTTCACCGAGTTCACCGGCTACCAGCACCGCGTCTTCGCCATGCACAACGGGCAGGCCTACCAGTTCCCGATGGGCCTGGGCCTGGTCGCGCAGTTCTTCGGCCGCTACTACTCGCCGGACGAAGCGCGCGCGCTGATCGCCGAGCAGGCCGCCGAGATCGACACCGCCGAGGCGGCGAACTTCGAGGAGAAGGCGATCAGCCTGATCGGCCGCCCGCTCTACGAGGCGTTCATCAAGGCCTACACCGCCAAGCAGTGGCAGACCGACCCCAAGGAACTGCCCGCCGCCAACATCACCCGGCTGCCGGTGCGCTACACCTTCGACAACCGCTACTTCAACGACGCCTACGAGGGCCTGCCGGTCGACGGCTACACCGCCTGGCTGCAGAACATGGCCGCCGACGACCGCATCGAGGTCCGACTGGACACCGACTGGTTCGACGTGCGCGACGAGTTGCGCGCCGCCAACCCGGACGCCCCGGTGGTCTACACCGGCCCGCTGGACCGTTACTTCGACTACGCCGAGGGCCGGCTGGGCTGGCGCACCCTGGACTTCGAGACCGAGGTGCTGCCCACCGGTGACTTCCAGGGCACCCCGGTGATGAACTACAACGACGCCGACGTGCCCTACACCCGGATCCACGAGTTCCGGCACTTCCACCCGGAGCGGGACTACCCGAACGACAAGACCGTCATCATGCGGGAGTTCTCGCGGTTCGCCGACGCCGACGACGAGCCCTACTATCCGATCAACACCGAAGACGACCGCGCGCTGCTGGCCACCTACCGGGCTCGGGCGAAGGCGGAGACCGACGCCGCGGGCGTGCTGTTCGGCGGGCGGCTCGGCACCTACCAGTATCTGGACATGCACATGGCCATCGCCAGCGCGCTGAGCATGTACGACAACGTGCTGGCGCCGCACCTGCGCGACGGCGAACCGCTGTCGCCGCGGCCCCAGCAGGAAAGCTAGGCACCACCATGACCGACTCCAAAGCCGTCAGCCTGCTGTCCCGGGTGATCCTGCCGCGGCCGGGCGAGCCGCTGGACGTCCGCAAGCTCTACATCGTCGAATCCGACACCAACGCCCGGCGCGCGCACGCGCCGACGCGCACCTCGTTGGAGATCGGCGCGGAGTCCGAGGTGTCCTTCGCCACCTACTTCAACGCGTTCCCGGCCAGCTACTGGCGGCGCTGGACGACGGTCACCTCGGTGGTGCTGCGCGTCGAGCTGACCGGCGCTGCCCGGGTGGACGTGTACCGGTCGAAATCCACCGGCGCCCGGATCAGCGTCACCGGGGCCTCGGTCAACAGCGATACCCCCGCGGTCGTCGAACTCGAGATCGGCCTGGAGCCGTTCGAGGACGGCGGCTGGATCTGGTTCGACATCACCACCGACACCAAGACCGTCGTGCACAGCGCCGCCTGGCACGCGCCGGTGGCAGCCCCCGGCCGGGCCGACGTGGCCGTCGGCATCCCCACCTTCAACCGCCCCGAGGACTGCGTCAACGCGCTGGCGGCGCTCACCTCCGACGCGCTGGTCGACGAGGCGATCGGCGCGGTCGTCGTCTCCGACCAGGGCAGCCGCAAGGCCGTCGACCATCCGGGTTTCGCCGAGGCGGCCGCCGCCCTCGGCGACCGGCTCAGCATCCACAACCAGCCCAACCTGGGCGGCTCCGGCGGCTACAGCCGGGTGATGCTGGAGGCGCTGCGCACCACCGACTGCCAGCAGATCTTGTTCATGGACGACGACATCCGCATCGAGCCGGACTCCATCCTGCGGGCGCTGGCCTTCAGCCGGTTCGCCAAGACCCCGACGCTGGTCGGCGGGCAGATGCTGAACCTGCAGGAGCCGTCGCACCTGCACGTGATGGGCGAGGTGGTCGACCGCTCCAACTTCATGTGGACCAACGCGCCGTTCACCGAGTACGACCACGACTTCGCCAAGCACCCGCTGGTCGTCGACCCCAGCGAGGACCCGCACCGCAACCACAAGAGCCTGCTGCTGCACCGGCGCGTCGACGTCGACTACAACGGCTGGTGGATGTGCATGATCCCGCGGCAGGTGGCCGAGGAGCTCGGCCAGCCGCTGCCGCTGTTCATCAAGTGGGACGACGCGGACTACGGCCTGCGCGCCGCCGAGCACGGCTACCCGACGGTGACCCTGCCCGGCGCGGCGATCTGGCACATGGCCTGGAGCGACAAGGACGACGCCATCGACTGGCAGGCGTACTTCCACCTGCGCAACCGGCTGGTCGCCGCCGCCATGCACTGGGACGGCGACGTCAAGGGCCTGGTCGCCAGCATGGTCAAGGCCACCATCAAGCACCTGATGTGCCTGGAGTACTCGACCGTCGCCATCCAGAACAAGGCCATCGACGACTTCCTGGCCGGCCCGGAGAACCTGTTCGACATCCTGGAGTCGGCGCTGCCGGAGGTGCACCGGATCCGCAAGGAGTACCCCGACGCCGTCGTGCTGCCGGGCGCCACCGCGCTGCCGCCCGCCTCCGGGCGCACCGGCCCGCCACGCCCGCCGGTGGCCAAGCCGATGATCGCGCTGCGGCTGCTGCAGGGCATCCGGCACCAGCTGCGCCCGGCCGACCCGGAATGCCACGTCCGCCCGCAGCTCAACGTGCCCACCCAGGACGCCCGCTGGTTCCTGCTCTGCAAGGTCGACGGCGTCACCGTCACCACCGCCGACGGCCGCGGGGTGGTGTTCCGGCAGCGCGACCGCGCCAAGGCCGCCGCGCTGCTGCGCGACTCGCTGCGCCGCACCGCCAGGCTGCGCCGCGAATTCGACACCATGCGCCGGCGCTACCGCGACGCGCTGCCGATGCTGTCCAGCCGGGAGAAGTGGGAATCGGTCCTGCTGGAGCCGACCACCACCGGGCCCAAGGACGGCGCGAAATGACGACTCCCGACGGCGTGCCCGCCGAGGACGACGCCCGCGAATTCCCCGGCGACCCGGACGCGCCGAACGCCGAGGAGACAGCGCTGGTCGTGGTCCAGACCGCGCTGGCCGATCGGCCCGGCGTGCTGCCGACCGCCCGCGGCATGTCGCATTTCGGCGAGCACAGCCTGGGCTGGCTGGCGATCGGCGCGCTGGGCGCGCTGACCTCCCGCCGTCACCGCCGGGACTGGCTGACCATGATGGTCGGCACGTTCGCCGCGCACGCCGCGGCCGTGGTCATCAAGCGGGTGGTCCGGCGCCCGCGCCCGCACCACCCGGACATCGCGATCAACGTCGGCACCCCGAGCAAGCTCAGTTTCCCGTCCGCGCACGCCACCTCGACCACCGCCGCGGCGCTGCTGATGGCCCGGGCGACCGGGTCCAAGCTGCCCTGGCTGGTGGTCGCTCCGATGGCGCTTTCCCGGATGGTGTTGGGTGTGCACTACCCCAGTGATGTGGCCGCCGGCGCGGTCGTCGGCGCCGGGGTGGCGGCGGTGACCGCCCGGATCAGCGACAGACTGGACGGAGACCAACGATGAGCGACACCCAAACCAAGGTGCCGAGCAACGCCGTCACCGGCGTCATCAAGGCGATGCGCCCGCGCCAGTGGGTGAAGAACCTGCTGGTGCTGGCCGCGCCGCTGGCCGCGTGGGGCGGCGACCAGCAGTTCGACCACCGCGAGGTGCTGGTCAAGGTCGGCCTCGCGTTCATCGTGTTCTCCCTGGCCGCGTCCTCGATCTACCTGGTCAACGACGCCATGGACGTTGAAGCCGACCGCGCGCACCCGACCAAGCGGTACCGCCCGATCGCCGCCGGCGTGGTCCGGCCCGCGCTGGCCTACGCCGTCGCTGCCGTGCTGGCCGTCGCGGCGCTGGCCATCAGCTACTTCGTCGTCAACCCCAACCTGGCCCTGGTCATCGCGGTCTACCTGGGCATGCAGCTGGCCTACTGCTTCGGCCTCAAGCACCAGGCGGTGCTCGACATCTGCATCGTCAGCTCGGCGTACCTGATCCGCGCCATCGCAGGCGGCGCGGCCGCAGACATCCGGCTGTCCAAGTGGTTCCTGCTGGTGATGGCGTTCGGCTCGCTGTTCATGGCCGCCGGCAAGCGCTACGCCGAACTGCAGCTCGCCGAACGAACCGGCGCCAAGATCCGCAAGTCGCTGGAGAACTACACCAGCAGCTACCTGCGCTTCGTCTGGACGTTGTCGGCCACCTCGGTGGTGCTCTGCTACGGGCTGTGGGCCTTCGAGCGCGACGGCGACACCGGCTCCTGGTTCGCGGTGTCGATGATCCCGTTCACCATCGCGATCCTGCGCTACGCCGTCGACGTCGACGGCGGCGAGGCCGGCGAACCCGAGGACATCGCCCTCGGCGACCGGGTGCTGCAGATTTTGGCCCTGGCCTGGATCGGATCGGTCGTTGCGGCCATCTTCTGGAGCTGATTCCCCGCGCACCGGGCGCCTGCTGGCCGATTTCGGCCTGACCGCGCCCGCGCTGGTGATGCCGAAGTTCCCGTTCACCATGTCCGCGCGGGTCAGCCTGTGGTCCGGGGTGGCGGTCATCGGCGCGCTGTTCGCACTCGGCGCCTGGCAGCGCCGCTGGATCTCCGACGACGGCCTGATCGTGCTGCGCACCATCCGCAACCTGCAGGCCGGCAACGGCCCGGTGTTCAACGCCGGGGAGCGGGTGGAGGCCAACACCTCCACCGCCTGGACCTACCTGAACTGGATCGGCGCCTGGGTCGGCGGCTCGGTGCAGCTGGAGTACGTGGCGCTGGCGCTCGCGCTGGCCTGCAGCGTCGCCGGCGTGGTGCTGGCAATGCTGGGCGCCGGGCGGCTGTACGCGCCGAGCCTGGTCGGCCGCCAGGCGCTGCTGCTGCCGGCCAGCGCGCTGGTCTACATCGCGATCCCGCCGGCCCGCGACTTCGCCACCTCCGGGCTGGAGACCGGCCTCGGTCTGGCCTACATCGGGCTGCTCTGGTGGATGATGGTGTGCTGGTCGCAGCGGCTGCGCTCCACGCCGACCGCCGGCAGCTCCGACGGCCTGCTGTTCACCGCGGCCGTCGCCGCTGTGGCGGGCTTCTCCCCGCTGATCCGTCCGGAACTGGCGGTGCTCGGCGGCCTGGCCTGGCTGCTGATCTTCATCGCCACCCCCGGCTGGCGGCGACGACTGGTGATCTTCATCGCCGGCGCCGCGCTGCCGATCGGGTACCAGATCTTCCGGATGGGCTACTACGGCCTGCTGGTGCCCAGCCCAGCGCTGGCCAAGGAGGCGTCCGGCTCCAAGTGGTCGCAGGGCCTGACCTACCTGGCGAACTTCAACAATCCGTACCTGCTGTGGATCCCGGCGCTGCTGCTGCTCGGGCTGGGTCTGGTGCTGCTGGTGGTGCGCAGCCGGTCCTGGTGGGTGCGCCACGACATCCCGGCCGGCTACAGCTGGCTGACCCGCACCCTGCAGGCCCCGCTGGTGGTGGTCGGGGTGTTCGTCGCCGCCGGCCTGATCCAGGCGCTGTACTGGGTGCACCAGGGCGGTGACTTCATGCACGGCCGGGTCCTGCTGCTGCCGCTGTTCACCATGATGGCTCCGATCGCCGTCATCCCCGTCGTCGTCCCCGACGGCCGGCTGGTGTCCCGGGAGGCCGGCTACCTGCTGGCCGGCGGCACCACGGTGCTGTGGATGATGCTCGCCGGCTGGGCCGCCTGGGCGGCGAACTCCCCGGGCATGGGCCGCGACGCCACCTGGGTCACCGACACCGGGATCGTCGACGAACGCCGGTTCTACTCGCAGGCCACCGGCAACGCGCACCCGCTGACCGCCGCGGACTACCTGGACTACCCGCGGATGCGGGCGGTGCTGGTGGCCATCGAGAACACCCCCGACGGCGCGCTGCTGCTGCCGTCGGGCAATTACGACCAGTGGGACGTGGTCCCGGCGATCCCGCCGCCGGCGGACCTGCCGCCGGACGCCCCGGAGCGGCTCAACCCGCCGCACACCGTGTTCTTCACCAATATGGGCATGGTCGGCATGAACGTCGGACTCAACGTGCGGGTGATCGACCAGATCGGGCTGATCAACCCCCTCGCCATGCACACCCACCGCGTCGAAGGCGGCCGGATCGGGCACGACAAGGATCTGTTCCCGGACTGGGCGGTCGCCGAGGGGCCGTTCCTCGCCGAGCCGCCGTACCTGCCCGCCTACCTGGACGAGAACTGGGTCATCGAGGCGCGCGCCGCGCTGGATTGCCCGGCCACCGAGTCCCGGTTGTTCGGCATCCGCGCGCCCATGACGCCGCGGCTGTTCTTCTCGAACCTGACGCACGCCGCGTCGTTCACCAAATACCGCATCGACCGGGTGCCGAAGTACGAGCTGATCCGCTGCGGGCTGGTGTCGCCGCCGCTGAAGGGCGAGCAGTACGCGGGGTTCCCGGCGACGGGTCCGTAGGGCCAATTGCCTACCGGTACGTCCGCCGGTGAACGTCTTTCGTCAAAATGTGCGCGAAACCGGGGTGGCCACTGGCACATTGCCGCTTACCCCCAGCTTTTCGCGCACATTTTGACGAACATCAGCACTCGCCGACGGCGGGGGTCGAAGCGTCGTTCGTCGAGTGCGCCAACTGATCGATCCATCGTCGAGTGTGCCACCAGATCGAGAATCTAGCGCGATCCACGATCCAGTGGCGCACTCGAAGGCCCGAGTCGATCCAGTGGCGCACTCGATGGCTCGTGCGCGCTTAGATTCCTCTCGAAACCGCCCGGTACCTTTAATCCATGCCATCGACCAAGAGCGCGGATCGGCGCAAGCGGCACCTGATCCTCGGCCTGATCGCCGCCGGCGCTGTCGCCGTCGCCGTCGCGCTGGTGGTGACCATCGTGGTGGTCGTCATCCGGCGGCCGGAATCGCCGGTCACCCCGCCGCCCGACGGCGTCATCACCACGACGCCGACCACGCCCGGGAAGAAGCCGCGCCCGGAGTTCCAGTCCGCGGACTGCCCGGACACGCAGCTGATCGTCATCCCCGGCACCTGGGAGTCCTCGCGTGACGAGGACCCGTTCAACCCGGGCAAGTTCCCGCTGGCGCTGCTGCTGCCGACCACCCGGGCGCTGGCCGGCTCCTTCGACGCCAGCCGCGCGCAGGTCTACACCATCCCCTACACCGCGCAGTTCCATAACCCGTTCGCCGCCGACAAGCAGATGTCCTACAACGACAGCCGTTCCGAGGGCACCCGCGCCACCGTCCAGGTGATGAAGGACATGAACGAGAAGTGCCCGTTGACCAGCTACGTGCTGATCGGGTTCTCCCAGGGCGCGGTGATCGCCGGTGATATCGCCAGCGACGTCGGCAATGGCCGCGGCCCGGTCGACGAGGACCTGGTGCTCGGGGTGACGGTGATCGCCGACGGCCGCCGGATGGACGGCGAGGGCAACCACATCGGGCCCAACCCGACCGGCCAGGGCGCGGAGATCACCCTCGCCGAGGTGCCGCTGTTGGACTCTCTCGGTCTGAAGATGACCGGCCCGCGCGACGGCGGGTTCGGCGTGCTCAATGACCGGGTGAACACCATCTGCGCCGAGGGCGATCTGATCTGCGACGCCCCGACCGGCGCGTTCAATATCGCCAACCTGCCGGCCACCCTGGACACCCTCGCCGGTGGGGCGGGCCAGCCGGTGCACGCCATGTACGCCACGCCGCAGTACTGGGTGCTCGACGGTCAGACCGCCACCCAGTGGACCGAGGCCTGGGCCCGCAACGTCTTGGAGAACGCGCCGCACCCGCCGCACGGCTGATGACGAACCGGAGTCAGCCGATCGAGCACGGCTGATCACTGAAGTAACGGTGTTATGACGGCTGTCTCACCAGGGGCGCGGGGATTTGGACCGGGCCCTACCGACTCGTAACATTAAGAGGACAGTAAGATGGCGTCGGCGAGTCTAAGGGTCTGTACGATCGTGAGACTGTGCCGCCCAATGGAGCGCTGACAGGAGTGACGTATGCCCTTCGAAAACCCCTTCGTCATTGATGGGCGAATCGAGTTCCCCGAAGGCGCCAGCATCGTCGAGCACGTCGAGAAGTGGGCCGAGCTCCGCGGCGACGAGCTCGCCTACCGCTTCCTGGATTTCTCCGTCGAGCGCGACGGCGTCGCCAAGGACCTGACCTGGGCCAAGTTCAGCGCCCGCAACAAGGCGGTGGCCGCCCGGCTCCAGCAGGTCACCGAACCTGGCGACCGCGTCGCCATCCTCTGCCCGCAGAACCTGGACTACCTGGTCGCGTTCTTCGGCGGCCTGTACGGCGGCCGCATCTCGGTGCCGCTGTTCGACCCGTCCGAGCCCGGCCACGTCGGCCGGCTGCACGCCGTCATCGACGACTGCAAGCCGTCGGCGATCCTGACCACCACCGAGGCCGCCGAGGGCGTGCGCAAGTTCTTCCGCACCCGGCCCGCCAAGGAGCGTCCGCGCGTCATCGCCGTCGACGCCATCCCCGACGAGGTCGCCGCCACCTGGGTCGAGCCGGAGCGGCCCGACGAGACCACCATCGCCTACCTGCAGTACACCTCCGGGTCCACCCGCATCCCCACCGGCGTGCAGATCACCCACCTGAACCTGGCCACCAACGTGCTGCAGGTGGTCGAGGCCCTGGAAGGCGAGGAAGGCGACCGCGGCCTGTCCTGGCTGCCGTTCTTCCACGACATGGGCCTGATCACCGCGCTGCTGTCGCCGATGATCGGCTACAACTTCACCTTCATGACCCCGGCCGCGTTCGTCCGCCGCCCGGAGCGCTGGATCCGCGAGCTGGCCCGCAAACCCGGAGACACCGGCGGCACCATCTCCGTCGCGCCGAACTTCGCGTTCGACCACGCCGCCGCGCGCGGCGTGCCGAAGGAGGGTTCCGCGCCGCTGGACATGTCCAACGTCAAGGCCGTGCTGAACGGCTCCGAGCCGATCTCGGCGGCCACCGTGCGCCGGTTCAACGAGGCGTTCGGCCCGTTCGGCTTCCCGCCCAAGGCGATCAAGCCGTCCTACGGCCTGGCCGAGGCGACCCTGTTCGTGTCCACCACCCCGAGCAGCGACGAGCCGACCATCATCTCGGTGGACCGCGATGAGCTGAACACCGGCAAATTCGTCGAGGTCCCCGACGACTCGCCCAAGGCGGTCGCCCAGGCCGGCGCCGGCAAGGTCGGCCTCGACGAGTGGGCCGTCATCGTCGACAACGACAGCGCCACCGAACTGCCCGATGGCGAGATCGGCGAGATCTGGATCAGCGGCAAGAACATGGGCACCGGCTACTGGGGCAAGCCGGAGGAGACCAAGGAAACCTTCCAGAACATCCTCAAGTCGCGCACCACCCCGTCGCACGCCGAAGGAAACGCCGAAGACGCCACCTGGGTCCGCACCGGCGACTACGGCGCGTACCACAACGGCGAGCTGTTCATCACCGGCCGCGTCAAGGACCTGGTGATCGTCGACGGCCGCAACCACTACCCGCAGGACCTGGAGTACTCCGCGCAGGAAGCCAACCGGGCGCTGCGGGTCGGGTACGTCGCGGCCTTCTCGGTGCCGGCCAACCAGCTGCCCGACGCGGTGTTCGAGGACACGCACTCCGGCCTGCACCGCGACCCGGATGACAGCTCCGAGCAGCTGGTGATCGTGGCTGAGCGGGCCGCCGGCGCGCACAAGCTGGAACCGCAGCCGATCGCCGACGACATCCGGGCCGCCATCGCGGTGCGCCACGGCGTCACCGTGCGCGACGTGCTGCTGACCCCGGCCGGAGCGATCCCGCGCACCTCCAGCGGAAAGATCGGCCGGCGCGCCTGCCGCGCGGCCTACCTGGACGGGTCGCTGCGCGAGGGTCGCGTCGCCAACGCCTTCCCCGACGAGACGGACTGAACCACCACCGCCCCGGTAGCGCGGCGAGTGAAGCCAGAAGAGGTAAGAGAGCTGATGTCTGAAGACAACGCCACCAACGACGCGGTCGAGGCGGCGTCGTCGACGCCGACCCAGCGAACCGAAATGTCCGTCCCGGAGATGCGGGAATGGCTGCGCAACTGGGTGGCCAACGCCACCGGTCAGCCGGCCGACGGCATCAATGAGTCCGCGCCGATGGTCGAACTCGGCCTGTCCTCGCGCGACGCGGTGTCCATGGCCAGCGACATCGAAGACCTCACCGGCGTCACCCTGACCGCCACCGTCGCCTTCCGGCACCCCACCATCGAGGCGCTGGCGCAGGTCATCGTCGAGGGCGAGCCGGAACCCGAAGGCGCCGACGACGACGCGGACTGGTCCCGTCCCGCCGACATCGACCCCGCCACCGCCGACATCGCGATCGTCGGGCTGTCCACCCGGTTCCCCGGGGATATGAACACCCCCGACGAGACCTGGGCCGCGCTGCTCGAGGGCCGCGACGCCATCACCGACCTGCCCGAGGGCCGGTGGGAGGAATTCCTCGACGAGCCCCGCATCGCCGAGCGGGTGGCCCGCGCCCGCACCCGCGGCGGCTACCTGAGTGACATCAAGGGCTTCGACGCCGAGTTCTTCGCGCTGTCGAAGATGGAAGCCGACAACATCGACCCGCAGCAGCGGATGGCGCTGGAGCTGACCTGGGAAGCCTTGGAGGACGCCAGGATTCCCGCCTCGGCGCTGCGCGGCGAAGCCGTCGGCGTGTTCGTCGGCTCGTCCACCAACGACTACAGCTTCCTGTCGGTCGCCGACCCGACCGCCACCCACCCGTACGCCATCACCGGCACCGCGAGCTCCATCATCGCCAACCGGGTGTCCTACTTCTACGACTTCCGCGGCCCGTCGATGGCCATCGACACCGCGTGTTCGTCCTCGCTGGTCGCCATCCACGAGGGCGTCAAGGCGTTGCGCTCCAAGGAAGCCGACGTGGTGCTGGCCGGCGGCGTCAACGCGTTGATCACCCCGTTGGTGACCATCGGCTTCGACGAGGTCGGCGGCGTGCTCGCCCCGGACGGCCGGATCAAATCCTTCTCCTCCGACGCCGACGGGTACGCCCGCTCCGAGGGCGGCGGCATGGTGGTGCTCAAGCGGCTGGCCGACGCCCGCCGCGACGGCGACGAGATCTACGCCGTCATCGCCGGTTCCGCGGTCAACCACGACGGCCGGTCCAACGGCATGCTCGCCCCGAACCCGGACGCCCAGGCCGAGGTGCTGCGCAAGGCCTACAAGGACGCCGGCGTCGACCCGCGCACCGTCGACCTGATCGAGGCGCACGGCACCGGCACCATCCTCGGCGATCCGATTGAGGCCGACGCGCTGGGCCGAGTCATCGGCCGCGGCCGCCCCGCCGACAAGCCTGCGCTGCTGGGCGCGGTGAAATCCAATGTGGGACACCTGGAGTCGGCGGCCGGCGCGGCGTCCATCGCCAAGATCGCGCTGGCCATCCGCAACGACAAGATCCCGCCGTCGATCAACTACGCGGGCCCCAACCCGTACATCGACTTCGAGAAGGAGCGGCTGAAGGTCGTCGACGAAGTCAGCGACTGGCCGCGCTACAGCGGGCACAAGATCGCCGGTGTGTCCGGCTTCGGCTTCGGCGGCGCCAACGCGCACCTGGTGGTCCGCGAGCTGCTGGACTCCGACCTGGTGGAGCCCGAGCCCGCAGAGCCCGAGCACAAGACGATCGACATCGCCGCCGAATCCGAGGAGTCCGGCTTCTCCAGCGGGCTGCGGATGGACGAGTACGGCGAGTTCATCGACGAGGCGCTCGAGCACGCCAACGACGGCGACGCCTACGAACTGCCCGAGTTGACCGCGGAAGCGATCGCGCTGCGCGACGCGGCGCTGGCCGAGCTGGCCGCCGCCGAAGCGGAGAACCCGCACAAACCCGTTGTGCCGCTCGCAATTTCGGCGTTCCTCACCTCCCGCAAGCGGACCGCCGCAGCCGAGCTGGCCGACTGGATCGACAGCGAGGCCGGCCGCGCCACCCCGCTGGAGGCGATCGGGCGCTCGCTGTCCCGCCGCAACCACGGCCGCTCCCGCGCGGTCATCCTGGCCCACGATCACGACGAGGCCGTCAAGGGTCTGCGCGCCCTGGCCGACGGCAAGCAGAGCCCGCTGGTGCTGGCCGCCGACGGGCCGGTCACCAACGGACCCGTCTGGGTGTTCGCCGGATTCGGCGCCCAGCACCGCAAGATGGGCAAGAGCCTGTACCTGCGGGATGCGACCTTCGCCGAGTGGATCAACAAGGTGGACGCGCTGATTCAGGATGAGCGCGGCTACTCCGTCGTCGAGTACATCCTGGACGACGCGATCGACTACACCGATGCGACGCTGGACTACCCGATCGAGGTGGTGCAGACCGTCATCTTCGCGCTGCAGATCGGGCTCGGCGAGGTGCTGCGCGCGCACGGCGCCGCCCCGGCCGCGGTGATCGGCCAGTCCCTCGGCGAGGCCGCCGCGGCCTACTTCGCCGGCGGTCTGAGCCTGGAGGACGCCACCCGCACCATCTGCTCGCGCGCCCACCTGATGGGCGAGGGCGAGGCGATGCTGTTCGGCGAGTACATCCGGCTGATGGCGCTGGTCGAATACTCCGCCGAGGAGATCGCAACCGTCTTCTCCGACTTCCCGGGCCTGGAGGTGTGCGTGTACGCCGCGCCGACCCAGACCGTCATCGGTGGCCCGCCCGAGCAGGTCGACGCCATCGTCGCCCGCTGCGAAGCGGAGGGCAAGTTCGCCCGCAAGCTGCAGACCAAGGGCGCCAGCCACACCCAGCAGATGGATCCGCTGCTCGGTGAGCTGATGGCCGAACTGCAGGGTATCGAGCCGAAACCCCTTGAGATGGGCTACTTCTCGACCGTGCACGAGGGCGCCTACATCCGCCCGAGCGCCGACCCGATCCACGATGTGGAGTACTGGAAGAAGGGGCTGCGGCACAGCGTCTACTTCACCCAGGGCGTCCGCAACGCCGTCGACTCCGGCTTCACCACCTTCCTGGAGCTGGCCCCCAACCCGGTGGCGCTCATGCAGGTCGGGCTGACCACCATGGCCGCCGGGCTGCCCGACGCGCAGCTGATCGGCACCCTGGCCCGTAAGCAGGACGAGGTCGACTCGATGACCGTGGCGATGGCGACGCTGTTCGTCTACGGCCACCCGCTGGACTTCCGCACCCTGTTCGCGCCCGCGTCGACGGTGACCGACGGTCCGGCCTACGCCGACGTCCCGGCGACGAAGTTCCGCCGGAAGCCGCACTGGCTCAACGCCCGCTTCACCGGCGACAGTTCGGTGATGATGCCCGGCAACCACGTCGCCACCCCGGACGGCAGGCACGTCTGGGAGTACGCGCCCAAGGGCGAGATTTCCGCCAAGGAACTCGCCGCGCTGGTGAAATCTGCTGCCGCGCAGGTGTTCTCGGACGCCACGGTGACCGCGTACGAGCAGCGCGCCATCCCGGCGCCGGACTCGCGGCTGGTCACCACCTTGACTCGGCACCCGGGTGGCGCGACGGTGCAGGTGCACTCGCGCATCGGCGAGTCGTTCACGCTGGTCTACGACGCGGTGGTGAGCCGGGGCGGGGCCGCAGCCGCGTTGCCGGTGGCCGCCGCCGTGGCGGTCACCGCCGAGGCGCTGCCGACCGCCGCCGGGGCGTCGGCCGTCACCGAGGTCGCCGTCGTCGAGGACGAGGATCCCGACGCCGAGATCCTGCACGACCACCTGACCCAGGGCGCCGGCGTCGGCGCCGGGTTCGCCAAGTGGACCCCGGAGTCCGGGGAGACTGTCGGGCACCGGCTGGGCACCATCGTCGGATCGGCGATGGGGTACGAACCCGAGGATCTGCCGCGCGAGGTGCCGCTGATCGAACTGGGCCTGGACTCGCTGATGGCGGTCCGGATCAAGAACCGGGTGGAGTACGACTTCGACCTGCCCCCGATCCAGCTGCAGGCGGTCCGCGACGCCAATGTCAACGACGTCGAGCAGCTGATCGTCTACGCGATCGAGCACCGCGAGGAGCTCGGCCAGCTGCACCAGTTCCAGCAGACCGCCAGCGCCGAGGAAGTCGCAAAGGCGCAGGCCGAGCTGCTCGGCGGGGCCACCACGGCCGCCGAGATGAAGGAACGGCTGGCCTCACTCGATGCCGCAGCCGCCGGGGGCCAGCCGCTGGAGGCCGCCGAGCTGAACGTGTCTGCGGCCGAGGCCGCCAACACCCACCCGGATCTGCCTCCGCCGCCTTCGGAGGGCGAGGGAGTGAGCGCGGAGCCTGCGGAGCGCGGAGCGGACGAGCCCGACAAATCAGGCGCTGCTCCGTCGGGCCCCGGCGGGGCTCCGCTGCCGCCCCCGCCGAGCGACCCGTCCGGTCCGTCCGGTCCGTCCGGCGGTGCGGCCGCCACGCCGGCCGACCCGGCCAACCCGAACCTGGCCGCGGCCGCCGCGGCGCTCAACCAGGAGGCCGTCGCCGCCGCGCTGAACGCCGACGTCCCGCCCCGGGACGCCGCCGAGCGGCTCACCTTCGCCACCTGGGCGATCGCCACCGGCAAGAGCCCGGGCGGCATCTTCAACCCGCTGCCCACCCTGGACGACGCGCAGGCCGAGAAGCTCGCGCAGCGGTTGAGCGAACGCGCCGAGGGCGCCATCACCGTCGACGACGTCCGCAAGGCCGAGACCATCGAGGACCTGGCCACCACGGTGCGCGAGTTCCTGGAGGCCGGTGAGCTCGACGGCTTCGTCCGGACCATCCGCGCGCCGCAGGACGATCAGGTGCCCGTGTTCGTGTTCCACGCCGCCGGCGGCTCCACCGTCGTCTACGAGCCGCTGCTGAACCGGCTGCCGGAGGACACGCCGATGATTGGGCTGGAGCGCGTCGAGGGCACCATCGAGGAGCGGGCCGCGCAGTACGCGCCGAAGCTGCTGGAGCTCAACGGCTGGACCGACGGCAAGAAGGGCAAGCCGTTCCTGCTGGCCGGCTGGTCCCTGGGCGGGGCGCTGTCCTACGCCTGCGGGCTGGCGCTCAAGGAAGCCGGCGCTGACGTCGAGTTCGTCGGCCTTATCGACACGGTCTTCCCGGGCACCCCGATCGAGACCACCTCCGAAGCCGTCCGGGCGCGCTGGGACCGCTACGCGAAGTTCGCCGAGAAGACGTTCAACGTGACGATCCCGGAGATCCCGTACGAGGAGCTGGAGAAGCGCGACGACGCCGGGCAGGTGCAGTTCGTGCTGGACGCGGTCCGCGAGTCCGGGGTGCACATCCCGGGCGGCATCATCGAGCACCAGCGCACGTCGTACCTGGACCAGCGGGCACTCGACGTGGTCAAGCCGAAGCCGTACGACGGGCACGTCACCCTGTACATGGCCGACCGCTACCACGACGACGCCATCACCTTCGAACCCGCCTACGGCACCCGCGCGCCCGACGGCGGTTGGGGCGCCTTCGCCACCGATCTCGAGGTGGTGCAGATTGGTGGGGAGCACATCCAGGCCATCGACGAGCCGATCATCGCCAAGGTCGGCGCGCACATGAGCCAGACCGTCAACCGCGTGCAGAACGAATGGAAGGCAGCCAAGTGACCGAAGGGGCGCCGCACACCACCGCCGCCAAGCTCGCCGAGCTGCGCGAGCGCCTGGAGCTGGCCAAGGAACCGGCCGGCGAGAAGGCCATCGCCAAGCGCGCGAAGAAGGGCATCCCGAGCGCCCGCGAGCGCATCCACGCGCTGCTGGATCCCGGCACGTTCCTGGAGATCGGCGCGCTGTGCAAGACCCCGGGTGACCCAAACGCGCTGCTCGGCGATGGCGTGGTCACCGGCCACGGCCAGATCGACGGCCGCCCGGTCGCGGTGTTCAGCCACGACCAGACGGTGTTCCAGGGCACCGTCGGCGAGATGTTCGGCCGCAAGGTCGCCAAGCTGATGGAGTGGGCTGCCATGGTCGGCTGCCCGATGATCGGCATCAACGACTCCGGCGGCGCCCGCATCCAGGACGCCGTCACCTCGCTCGCCTGGTACGCCGAGCTCGGCCGCCGGCACGAGATGCTGCGCGGCATGGTCCCGGAGATCTCGATCATCCTGGGCAAGTGCGCCGGCGGCGCGGTGTACTCGCCGATCCAGACCGACCTGGTGGTCGCCGTCCGCGATCAGGGCTACATGTTCGTCACCGGCCCGGACGTCATCAAGGACGTCACCGGCGAAGACGTGTCGCTGGACGAACTGGGCGGCGCCGACGCCCAGGCCCGCTACGGCAACATTCACCAGGTCGTCGAGGACGAGGCCGCCGCGTTCCAGTACGTGCGCGACTACCTGAGCTTCCTGCCGTCGAACATCTTCGACGACGCCCCGCTGATCAACCCGGGCCTGGAGCCCGAGCTCACCTCGCACGACATGGAGCTGGACACCATCGTCCCGGACTCCGACAACCAGGCCTACGACATGATGGAGATCCTGCTGCGGATCTTCGACGACGGCGACGTGTTCCAGGTCGCCGAGCAGCGCGGGCAGGCCATGCTCACCGCCTTCGCCCGGGTCGACGGCCGGCCGGTCGGCATCATCGCCAACCAGCCGATGTACATGTCCGGCGCCATCGACAACGAGGCCTCCGACAAGGCCGCCGGCTTCGTCCGGTTCTGCGACAGCTTCCACCTGCCGCTGGTGTTCGTGGTGGACACCCCCGGCTTCCTGCCCGGCGTGGAGCAGGAGAAGGGCGGCATCATCAAGCGCGGCGGCCGGTTCCTCAACGCCGTCGTCGAGGCCGACGTCCCGAAGGTGACCATCACCATCCGCAAGTCCTACGGCGGCGCGTACGCGGTGATGGGCTCCAAGCAGCTGTCGGCGGACCTGAACTTCGCCTGGCCGACCGCCCGCATCGCGGTGATCGGCGCCGAGGGCGCGGCCCAGCTGCTGGTGAAGCGGTTCCCGGATCCGACCGCGCCGGAGGTGCAGAAGATCCGCGCCGACTTCATCGAGGGCTACAACCTCAACATGGCCACCCCGTGGATCGCCGCCGAGCGCGGGTTCATCGACGCGGTCATCCAGCCGCACGAGACCCGGCTGCTGCTGCGCCAGTCGCTGAACCTGCTGCGCGACAAGCAGCAGTACCACCGGGTGAACCGCACCCACGGGTTGACCCCGATCTAAACCGGCGTGGCTCTGGGGGAGGGCTCGCGAGTCGGGCCGTACCGGTTGATCCGGTTGCTGGGGCCCGGTGGGTTCGGCGAGGTGTACGAGGCCGAGGACACCGAGAAGGGGCGCTTGGTCGCGCTCAAACTGATGTCCCCGGCCTGCTCGGCGGACCCGGTGTTCGGCAAGCGACTGTTCCGCGAGGCCAGCACTGCCGGCCGTCTGCACGAGCCGCATGTGGTGCCGATCCACTCCTACGGGGAGATCGACGGCCGGCTCTATATCGACATGCGGCTGATCCGGGGTCGCGACCTGGCTTCGGTGCTTCAGGGTGAGGGGCATTGGATCCGGGCCGAGCGGTGTGGATCGTCCGGCAGATCGCTTCGGCGCTGGACGCCGCGCACGCCGCGGAATTGGTGCACCGCGATGTCAAACCTGCCAATATCCTGCTGGCCGACGACGACTTCGCCTGCCTGGTCGATTTCGGGCTGGCCAACGCGGCCAGCGACACCCGGCTGACCAGCGCGGGGTCGACCATCTCGACGGTGGCCTATCTCGCGCCGGAACGCTTCATCGCCCCGGACACCGCGGATCACCGCGGCGACGTCTACGCGCTGGCCTGTGTTTTGTACGAGTGCCTGACCGGTACGCAACCGTATGCGGGTGCCGCAGACACGCCGACTTTGATTGGCGCGCAAATCAATTCGCCGATCCCGCGGGTGTCGCACGCGCGCCCGGAGCTGGCGGCGTTCGACGAGGTGAGCTCGCGCGGGCTCGCGAAGGACCCAGTTCAGCGGTATTCCAGCGCGGGGGAGCTGGCGCGAGCCGCTGCTTCTGCCATCGGTGGGCAAGCGCTGGTCGTCCGGAGGACGCTTACCAGCAGGAACTTCTGCTGTCTCCAGAGCTCGTGCTCTACGTCGTCGGCGCCGATGCGTCGTACACTATCCCTGTACTCGAAGTGGAGGTGAGCGATGAGTAGGTGGGACGACGAGGATATCCGCCTCGTTCCGCGCGGCTCCACTGTGACGAGTTCCGTCGCCGCATTGCTGCGGAAACTGCAACTTTCCGATGCCCCGTTCGACGCGCAGGCTGCGGGCATTGCTCAGTGGCTTCGAACCAACGACCCCGTGCCCGCGATGGAGTACAGCCTCCGCGCCAAGGGGTTCTCGCGGCTGCTGGACGAGCGCGCTTCGGCGTAGGCATCCATCGTCAAGCCTCGGGGGAAGTCGCGATGGCCGAGCTCAGTCAGGAGGACGACGATGAGCGCACCTAGCCAGTCGGAGGAGCCCCGGAGGGCAAGGCCCGGGGGTATAGCCGCGCTGTGCGCATCGCCGCCGCCAAGGTGGCCGTCGCCGCCAGCGAGCAGACCGGCGACCCGATTCCTGACGACGTCCGCGAGCTGGCCAGGGCCGAACGCTAGGGGCCTGCGCTGACCCTGCTGGCTGAATCGGTGCGTTGAAGCGCGTCGGCGCCGCTTTGCGATTTGGCCATGACCGTTCCTCCCGCGCCGCAACAGATTCCGGCGCGACCGGCCGATGTGCCGGTATTCCAGATCAAGGCCACCAAGCACACCGGCGCGATGATCCTCTGGCACAGCCGGTCCGTCACCGTCAACGCTCCGTACAACCACTGCATGCAGGAGCTGTCCGACGCGCAGACGTGGTGCACGCTGATGGGCTGGTGGAGCCCGGTGTCACTGGTGATGAACCCGATCACCATGGCGGGCAACGCCCGTCAGCGCAAAGAACTGCACCGCCAGGCGGGCGAGGCGCAGGCCTACTCGCAATGGTGGGTCGACAACTACGGCCAGCACGACCCGAGCGTGCAGGTGTGGGTGGCGCCGGAATACCGACCGCCGCGCCGGTGGTGGTTGTGGATCCCGATCGGGCTGTTCTGCCTGATCGCCATGCTGATGCTGGTGGTGATCGTCATCGGGCTGATCTCCGGGGCCGGCAAGGACAAGAGCAAAGGCGCCTCCAGCTACGAGTCCATGCCCGCGCCGGTCGCCCAGATCTGGGACGGACCCGCGCCGGCGCCGCCGACGGTCGTCCGTCTGGGCTGAGCTCAGCCCCCGAAGCCGCTTGGGCGCCCGCCCTGCCGTACGTAAGCGAGCGGTCGCGGGTGGATGGCGCCGTGAACGCTGGGCTGGGTACGCGCACCGTTGTACGTAACCGAGCGGTCGCGGGTGCGTGGCGCAGCGAGCGCTCGGTTCGGTACGCCCTACGGCTTGATCCGGATCTCACCTGGCTTCCACAACCCACTGCGCGTCGCCGTGCCCAGCGAGATCTCGGCCGGCGGAGCGTCCACCACCGTCTCGAACCGGTGGATGGTGCCCCAGTCCTGGCCCCAGTCCCGCGACAGGTACGCCGCCATCACATGCGCCCGCAGCAGCAGGTCGGTGATGCCCAGCAGTCCGCCGTTCATGCCGTCCTGCCAGGTGTCGGTCGACTGCAGCTTGGCGAAGTAGTCCGGCGAGATCCGGAACTTCGGGATGTCGGTGACGCCGTTGGCGTGCAGCATCGGCTGCTGGCACGGGAACACCAGCCCGACCGCCCAGTCCATCAGCACCGGCTGCTCCGAGCCGACGTACTCCTGCACGCTGCGCAGCTCGGGCACCCGCGGCGGGGTCACCGCCACCCAGTCGCCCTGGCTCAGCGACCGGTCGTTGGCCACGATCCGCACGAACGTCGCGTCGTCGGGGATCGAGGCGCGCGGGTAGCGCAGGTTGCGCCACGACGGGGTCGGGCCGACGTCATACGGGGTCAGCCGGCCGGTCGGGACCGGCGCGCCGTCGGGACCGGCGACGCCGTACTCCAGCTCCACGTCCTGGGCCTCGGTGTGGCCGTCGGCCACGCTGTCACCGGTGATGGTGCCCGCGGCGGTCACAACCACCAGCGGGTGCGCGTCATCGCGGGCCGGCAGCGAGTACCAGGCCGAGGTCAGCACCGAGGTCTGCTGGGGGCCGTCGGTGTAGCTGCCGGCCACCGGCACCCGCGCGGGATCCAGGCCGTAGGGCAGCGGCACCGTCGAGCCATTGACGCCCGGGGTCTTCAGCTTGACCGGCTGATCCCAGTCGTAGTCGGTGCCCGGCTTCGGGTTGTTCAGCCGGATCGACTCGGCGACGATCTTCTCCGGCACCCCGTTCGGGGTGAAGCCGACGGGCTTATCCCCGCCCAAAGCGCCGAGCTTGCCGAAGCCGCCGCCGACCGGGGTGAGGAAGCCTTGATTCGGGTCCGGCTCGACCAGAACGTCGTCGGCCATGCCGCAGCCGCCGGCGATCGCCCGCAGATTCGCCCAGGCGTTGGAATAGGTCGGGTACTGGCGCACCGCGCCGATCAGCATCGAGGCGATGAACACCACCACCATGAAGCCGGCCATCACCGGGATCGGGGCGGCGGTCAGCACCCGCACCGCGCGGGTCTCACCCGCCGAACGCGGAGCGAAGTGCAGATAGAACGCCCACAGTGCGGTGACCGCGAACGCCGCGAAGAACATGGTGCTGACGGTGACGCCGCCGATGGCCGGGACGGCGCCGTTGAACGGCACCCCGTAGGTGGACACGTACCACCAGCCGTTGGTGGACGCCCAGCACAGCGCCATCACGAACATCAGCGCCGACAGGAACGCCATCCGGTTGCGCGGCGAGCGCAGCACCTTCGCCGACACCAGCACGGTGGCCACCGCGGCCATCGCCGCGCCCACCGCCGCGAACAACCCCATGTGGTGCACCCACTTGGTGGGGGTGAACATCAGGAAGAAGATGGTCGCGAAGATGACGCCCATCAGCCGCCACACCGGGTCGCGCGCCACGCCGGGCACGCGGTGGCGGCGCAGCATGATGAACATCGACGTGAACAGGCACAACGCGGTGATCATGAACCCGAATCGCCGAGAGATCGAGCCGTCGACGGTCTGCAGGATCAGGTAGTAGTAGCGCAGGTTCTCGGTGTACCACTCCTGGCTGGGCCCGATGTCGGTGCGGATCCGGGTGGCCTCCAGCACCGTCGCAAGGGTCTGGTCGGAGAACACCACCGCCAGGATCACGGTGCCCGCGGCCAGCAGCGGCGCCAGCAACGGCCACAGCCCGAACCGACGGCGTTTGTGGACCAGGATGCGGATGATCGGCCGGCCGCCGGCGACCAGCGCGGCCACGGCGATCAAACCGGTCGGCTGGATGCCGAGGGTGAATGCGGCGGTGATGATCGCCAGCGCCGCCGTCGTCAACCTCGACGAGCCGATCGCCCGTTCCACCAGCACGTAGGTGACCAGCGCGCCGGTGGCGATCTGGCCCTCCGGGCGCAGGCCGTTGTTGAACGGCATCCACGCCGCCAGCAGCACCATGCCCGCCGCCCACAGCGCCGGGCGCGACGAGGACACCGCGGGCCCGAGCCGGGGCAGAACCTCCCGCGATAGCAGCAGCCAACAGATCATCGAGCACACCAGATCCGGCAGCCGGATCCACAGGCTCGCGTCGCTGACGTGCGTCATCAGCGCCAGCAGGTTGTAGTACCAGCCGAACGGGTCCTCCGGGCTGCCGAACCAGCGGAAATAGTTCGACATGTAACCGGCGTGCTCGGCCACCCGCGCCATGCCCAGGATGTAGCCGTCGTCGCTGGAGTTCGCGCCGGCGACGTACCAGATCAGGAATGCGCTGATCACCACCGCGTCGACGCGGGTGAAGTTCCGCCAGCGGCCCGGGATCAGCTTCTGCGCGCGGTGCCCGTCGGTGCGCTCGAGGCGCCACAACGCCAGCAGCGCGATCACCGTCGAGGCGATCGCCAACACGATCGCCGTCAGCTTCAACACGCTCGGCGAGCTGGTGAACCGGGTGTCGATGGTCGCCGAGAAGCTCAGCCCCGGCGGGGCAGGGCCGACCAGGTCGGTGAACACCCCGACGATGGCGGGACGCAGGTTCGGGTCGGCGAACCCACTGGTCAGCTCGTTGCCGTCCTTGTCGGTGAGCCCGACGAAGGTGGCGAATGTGCCGGCCTCGGTGGACACGATGTCCAGGCGCTCACAGGCGGCGTTGAACACCCGGGAGCGCGGCACGCTGGCCACCACGACGTTGCGGTCGGTGACGTCGACGCGGGTGCTGGTCACGTTCACCAGCAGCGCGTTGAGCGCGGCCTGCTTGCCCTTGGCCGGCGCGGTACCCAGCACCAGTCCGCCCGACGGCGGCATGTCTCGCATCACCTGGCACGGGATGGACGCCTCCAGCGACACCGGCGCCTGAGAGATCAGCGGCGCGGTGACGTCGCCGAGCTGCCCGCCCTGCGGCCAGTTCAGCACCGCGGTGGTCTGCACCACCGGCAGCATCGGGATGGACAGCGCGAGCACGAAGCCGAGCAGGCCGGCGACCGAGGCCACCCAGCGAGCGATGGTCACCTCCCGACCGGCGTCGGGCGCCGGCGGTGCTGCGGCGGGCGGCGGGGTCACGGTAGTGGTCATGGCAGGGCCCTGATCGGTCCGGGGCGATACCAGCCGAATACGCGCTGGACGCCGGTGTCGACGACGGCGTCGGGCGCGTCGTCGGAGGGGATCACGCGGATGAAGCGCTCGATGGAGCCCCAGTCCCGATACCAGTCGTCACGCAGATAGGTCGGGACCGTCTCGGTGGACAGCAGCGCCTGGATATAGAGGAACGGGCCACCCGCGCGGGCGGACTGCCACTGGTTGCTCGACACCACGATCTGCTTGAAGTTCGGCAGGATCCGGTAGTCCGGCAACTCCGCGATGCCCAGCTGCTGGCCGGCCGGGCGCTGGCAGGGGAAGTTCGCCGCGGTGGCGATGTCCTGCAGCACCGGGGTGTCCGAGCCGAGGTAGTCCTGCGCGGTGGTCAGGATCGGGGAGCGCGGCGGGGTGAACGCGAACCACTGGTCCTCGCTCAAGTTCGGGTCGTCGGCGACGATCCGCACCACGTTGGCCTCCGGCGGCGCCCACGACATCGGGAAGCGCAGGTTGCGCCACGCCTTCTGCGGGATGACGTCGATCGGCTGAACCCGGCCCTGCGCGTCGGGCTTCATCGCGGCCGGGCTGGCGGGCAGCGGCTCGAAGCCGCCGTCGGGCAGCGTCCGGCCGTACTGCAGCTTGAGGCCCTGGCCGTAGTTGAACGCGCCCTCCTCGTCGTAGGACCAGATGGCGCCCGCGGCGGCGACGGTCACCAGCGGTCGGTCCGGGCTGGGATCGGGCAGCTGGTACCAGACCGAGGTGGCCTCGGCGGCGGTGCTGTTCTCCCCGTAGGAGCCCATCACCGGGGTGGTGTCCGGGTTCAGCCCGAACGGCAGGAACACCGTCGACCCGTTGACGCCCTCGGGCCCGAATCCGCCGCCGGTGCCGGCCGCGTAGGCGTTGCCCACGTTCGGCTTGTCCGGCGGGCCGTCGGAGTTCACGGTGCCCGGGTTGCCGACGACGGGTTCGGCCGGCTCCAGGGTTTCGTTGACGCCGTTGGGGGTGAAGCCGACGGGGTCCTCGCCGCCCAGCGGGCCGTCCGCGCCGAAACGCTGGCCCGGGACGGGGGTGAGCATGCCGGCGTTGACGTCGGCCTCGACCAGCACGTCGTCGGCCATCCCGCAGGACTTCGCGCCGGTCAGCGCGCCGACGTTCATGCTGCCGGTGGTGTAGACGGGGTAGCGCTGCGCGAAGCCCTTGCCGAGCGAGCCGATCTCCAGCAGCACCAGCAGCACCGCCACGATCAGCATCGGGGTCGACGCCAGCAGCCGGTTGCGGCGGGTGTTGGCCACCTCGGTGTGCCCGGCGTAGTCCATCCGGAAGTGCAGCCAGGCGGTCAGCAGGCCGGTCGCGATCGCGGCGACCAGGAACATCGTCGTCACCGGATGCCCGGCCAGCACCGGCTGCTTGTCGAACCACGGCACGCCGTAGTTGTTGGTGTAGAACCAGCCGTTGATGCCAGAGGTGGCCCAGGCCAGCACGAACAGCAGCGCGGTGATGTAGAGCGCCAGATTGCGTCGGCTGTGCAGCCCGACCCTGGCGAACGCGAACGCCGTCACCGCGCCGAGTGCGCCGGCCAGCCCGGCGAACACCCCGAACTGCACCGCCCACTTGGTGGGCGTGAAGGTCAGCAGCAGCAGCCCGACAACCGTCGTTCCGACCAGCCGCCACAGCGGGCCGTTCGCCGCGCCCGGCACGTGGCCGCGGCGCAGCATCACCGCGAGCATGCCGAACAGGCACAGCAGCATCAGCAGCACCGCGAAGCGCCGGGTCATGGTGCCGTCGTTGCTCTCCTCGACGGTCAGGAAGTAGTAGCGCAGGAAGTCCTGGTACCAGGCGATCGTCGGGCCGATCTTGTACTTGATCCGCGCGGACTCGGCGACGGTGGCCAGCGTCTGGTCCCGGAAGATCACCACGAAGACCAGCGACAGCGCGGCGGCCAGCGGCGCCAGCTGCGGCAGCAGACCGGCTTCGGCGCGGCGGGCGCGGATGATGCCGGCCAGCGCGCGGGCTCCGACCAGCAGGGGGGCCAGCGCCGCCAGGCCCTGCGGGGCGGTGGTCGCGCTGAACACCGCCAGCACGATCGCCACGGCGGCCGGCCACAACCGGCGGGTCGCGATGGCGTTCTCCACCAGCGCCCACACCGCCAGCACGCCGAACGCGATCAGCGGCTCCGGGCGCAGGCCGTTGTTGAACGGCAGCCAGGCGGCCAGGAACACCGCCGCGCCGGTCCACACCGTGATCGGGCTGTCGGCGAGGCGTCTTCCGAGCCGTGGGATGACGAACCGGCTCAGCAGCAGCCAGGCGCCGACCCCGGCGAGGGTGGCCGGCAGCCGCAGCCATATCCCCTGGGTGCTGATCTGCGCGAACTGGGCCAGCAGCGACTGGTACCAGTCGAACGGGGCCTCGGTGGCCCCGAAGTAGCGGTAGTAGTTCGCGGTGTAGCCGGCCTCACCGGAGATCCGGGCGATGGTGGTGTTGTAGCCGTCGTCGGCAGACGTCGCGCCGATGACGTGCCACAACCCAAGCGTGCCGATCACGCCGAGATCGGCCAGCCAGGTCGACGGGGACACCTTGATCAGGCGCCGCCAGGCGTGCGCGGGTTTGCGGCCGGTCGCTTTGTCGATCATCGCCAGGCCGAGGATGGAGGCGATCACGCACAGCACGCCGAGCGTCATCGCGGCCAGCTTGAGCAGCGTGGGGGAGGTGATGAAGCGGGTGTCGACGTCGACTCGTGCTGACAGTCCCGGTTGGGGGCCCGTTTTCAGGTCGCTGAAGATCCCGGCGACCTGCGGTTTCTTGTCGACGGTGACGGTTCCCGTGGCGTCCGGGATGCCGACGAAGTCCGCGCCGACGGCGCCCGGGTCGGCCCACACCCGGATCTCTTGACAGGCCCCGGACTCGACCTGATCACGCGGGGCGAAGGCGGTGATGGTGTCGCGGATGGCCACCGTCACCACGTCGGCGTTGGCGCGGATGAACAGGCCGTTGCGGCCCGCGTCGATGCCCGCGGGCGGGATGGTGGAGAGCACCAAGCCGCCGTCGTCGGGCAGGGTGGCCACCGCGGCGCACGGCACGCTGACGAAGAGGTTCTGCGGGGCGCCGGAGACCAGCGGGGCGGTGACGTCCTGAACGAAGCCGTCGGCGCCGACGCCCTGGGGCCAGTTGATGGCGGCGGTGGTCTGCTTGACCGGCAGCAGCGGCGCCAGCGCGCACAGCAGCACACCGGCGATCCCGGCGAACAGGGCGATCAGTCGGGCGGTTTTGAGGTCGCCCAACGACGTCTTCGCGGAACTGGACGGCTCGTCGGTCCGGGTGGTTCGGTCGTCGGGCACGAGGATCGATGGTATTCGACGCGTTGACACCTGTTGCCGACGCCCGCGGCGCGCCGGGAGGTTGATGCGTTCACGTGACCTCGCCTCGGTCAGCTTGGGCTGATCCCCGTCGGATCCCGTTGGCTTCCCGTTGGATTCCTGTTGGCTTCCCGTCGGCACCCCGTCGGCTCGCCGTCGGCGTCGGTCAGGTGGGACGCCAGTGACGTCAGGGCGAGGTTCATGGTGCTCATGGGGTTCGGGGGGCTCGCCAGTAACGGTGGGACGGAGCGCGCCGTCGCCAGTAACCACAGGGCGAAAATCGGCCCAGATTTCGCCCTGTGGTTATTGGCGACGAAGGACATCGTCCTGAGGTCACTCGCGTCGAAGCGCGGGTGTGTGGGATCGGCCCAGGGTCACTGGCGACGAAGCGCGGGTGTCCGCGTGCGCAGGATCCGGGTCAGGACTGCCGCAGCGGCGCCGGGCTCCACCAACCACTGCGCACCGCGGTCCCCAGTTGCAGCTCGGCGGGCGTCGCGTCGGGGTAGTACAGGTCCAGGCGCTGCAGCGAGCCCCAGTCCCGGTACCAGTCGTCCTTCAGGTAGGTCGGGACGGTGACCGCGCGGAACAGCAGCTCGGTGATGCCCAGCGGGCCGCCGCCGATGTAGTCCATCACCGGGGAATTGGCCTCCGCGCCGAAGCGGTCCGGCAGGATCCGCCACTTCGGCACCTCGGTGACGCCGTGGTTGTGCCCGAACGGCCGCTGGCACGGGAACGCCAGCCCGACCAGCCAGTCCAGCATCACCGGATCCGCCGACCCGACGACTTCCTGCAGGGTGTCCAGCGTCGGGATGCGCGGCGGCGTCACCGCGATCCAGTGGTTGGGGGCCAGGTCGTCGTCGGTCGCGACGATCCGGATCTGGGTGGCGTCGTCGGGGATGCCGGCCAGCGGCGCGCGCAGATTGCGCCAGGCCGGGGCCGCGCCGATGTCGGCGAACGCCATCGCGCCGGCCGGCTTGCCGTCGTCGCCGGCCCACTGCACGACGACCTCGCTGGCGTCGAAGCGGCCGGCCGCCGAGATGACCAGCAGCTGGTTGTCGTCGTCGACGCTGTCCCGGTCCGGCAGCCGGTACCAGGCCGAGCGCAGCACGGCGGGCTGCTGCACACCGGCGCTCCAGCTGCCCATCACCGGCACCTTCGCCGGGTCCAGGTCATACGGCAGCTTCGCCCGGGAGCCGTTGATGCCCAACCGGGCGGTGGTGCCGCCGGTGGTCGACGGTTCGCCGTCGGTGACCTCGGTCGGGTCGGTGTCGGTCTGCAACCCGATGCCGGGCTGGCCCATCACCGAGTCCGGGGACACGTCCGACGGGATCCCGTTGGGGCCGAACCCGATCGCGGTGACCGCGCCGAGCGCCTTGGCCGGGTCGACGTCGACCGGGGTCAGCATGCCCTGGTTGGGATTGGATTCGACCATCACGTCGGTGGCCAGCCCGCACGCCGAATTCGGCGCCGGGCTCAGCGACTGCAGGTTGGAGCGGCCCACCGACCAGGCCGGATACTGCGAGATCATCGCCATGGTCAGCGACACCACGTTGAACGCCACCATCGCCCAGGACGCGATCGCCAGCGGGGAGTGCAGCAGCTGCCCGAGTCGGGTGGGTTCCCACGGTTTCTCCCCACGCGCGGAGAAGTGGAACATCGCGGCCAGCAGCAGCATCAGCAGCGAGGCGCCCAGGAAGATGGTGGTGAAGCCGAACTTCATCGACGGGAAGTCATTGGACCAGGGCACCCCGAAGTTCGACACGTACCACCAGCCGTTGACGCTGGCGAACGACAACGCCACCACGAACAGCACCACGGCCGCGTAGATGCTGCGGTTGCGCCGCGAGGTCATCACGTGCGCGGTCACGGCGACGGCGGCCAGCGCGCCGACCGACCCGGCCAGCCCGGCGAACACCCCGAAGTGGTGCGTCCACTTGGTGGGCGTCAGCATCAGCGCCAGGAACGAGATGATGGTGATGCCGACGATGCGCCGCGCCGGCCCGCCCGCGGTGCCCGGGATGTGGCCCTTGCGCAGCATCATCGCGACGACGACGGCCAGCGCCGCCAGCAGCGAGAGCACCACGAACCGCCGGGAGATGGAGCCGTCCGGGGTGGCCATGAACAGCCGGGTGTAGCGCGTCGGCTCGTCGAACCAGGCCAGGCTCGGCCCGACCAGCGATTTGAAGGAGCTGGCCTGCAGTTCGCCGACCAGTGTCTGGTCCCGGAAGATCAGGATCGCGCAGACCGTCGCCGCGGCGGCCAGCGGCGCCAGCAGCGCGGGCAGCCCGAACTGCGCCGAGCGTCGCCGCAGGATGGTGCGCAGCGGCCCGATCGCCACCAGCAGCGCGCCGATTGAGGCGATGCCCGTCGGCCCGGAGAACAGCGTCAGCGCGCCGAGGATCATCGCGACGGCCACCGGCAGCAGCCGACTGGTGGCCACCGCGCGCTCCACCGAGCACCAGGTCAGCAGGATGCCGACGGCGATCAGCGGCTCCGGGCGCAGACCGTTATTCAGCGTCAGCCAGGTGCACAGGAACATGCCTGCCGCGGTCCAGCGCGCCGCGGTGGAATGCTTCACCGCCGCGCCCAGGCGGGGGATCACCTCGCGGCTGATCACCCACCAGCAGGCCACCGCCATCGCCAGCGTCGGCAGCCGCATCCACACGCTCGAGGTGGACACGTGCGACCACAGCGCCAGCAGGTCGTAGTACCAGCCGAACGGCGCCTCCGGGGTGCCGAACCAGCGGTAGTAGTTCGCCATGTAGCCGGCGTTCTCCGACACCCGCGCCATGGTGAGGATGTAGCCGTCGTCGCTGGTGTTGGAGCCGACGAAATGCCACCACACCAGCGTGACCAGCACCAGCACGTCCAGCGGCTTGACCGACCACCACCGGGCCGGCAGGAACCGGCGGTGCCGCATCCCGTCGGCGGTGTCCATCCGGTGCAGCGCGACCAGCGCGATCAGCGTGCACAGCACCCCGAGGATCATCGCGACGAGCTTCAGCGCGGTCGGCGCGCTGCTGTAGCGGGAGTCGACGGTCGCCGCGAAGCTCAGGCCGGGCGGCGCGGGGCCGTCCAGGTCGGTGAACACCCCGACGATCTGCGGGCGGAAGTCGTATCCGCCGCGCTCACCGGCCAGCGGCTCGTCGGCGTCGGTCTGGCTGGGGTCGATCGAGTCGGCCTGGGTGAGCCCGACGAACTCCGCGGTCACCTTGTCCGCGTGCGCGGTGAACGTCAGCTTCTCGCACTCGGGGGAGAGCACCGCGCTCATCGGGGCGACCACCACCGGGGTGTTGCGCACGATGACGTTGAGGTTGTTGTTGATCCGCTCGATCAGCAGACCGCGGTCGACGGCTTTCGGGGCCTGCTTGGGCACCGTCGAGAGCAGCACCGAACGGGTCCCGGTCAGCCCGGCGGCCACCTCGCAGGGGACGCTGATCTCCAGGTCGGTGGCGACGTAGGAGATCAGCGGCGCGGTGACCGATGCCAGTTCGCCGCGCTGCGGCCAGTCCAGTTCCGCGGTGGTCTGTTTGACCGGCAGCAGCGGGGTGGCCAGCGCCAGCAACGTTCCGAGCACCCCGGCGACGACGGCGACCAGCTTCGCGGTGCGGTAGTCGCCGGACGGGGTGGTCACGGTGCTAGATGGTAATTCGCCGCCATCGCCGCGCATCAGGGACTCTGCCGGATTGCCAGGACGAACGGCCCGATCTCGGTCACCGCGAACTGCGGTTCGGCGAACAGCGCCGAGTCCAGCTCGACGGTGTAGCGGCGCACATTCGGCTGGTTGGGGTACACGTCCTCGGCCAGCCGCAGCGTGTAGGTGGCGTTCGAGCCGGTGCCGCCGCCGCGACGCATCAGGAACACCGTCGGCGCCTGCCACGGCAGCTCGTCCAGCGCGGCGGCGAACTTCTCCGGGGTGCGGATCTTGGACCAGTCCTTGATGGTCTGGGCGCGCGCGTCGAATTCCGCCAGCGGGTTGGCGTAATGGCTGGTCAGGCCCTGGAAACCGTAGTACGGGTAGAAGGCCAGGAAACCGTAGTCGGCGGTCATCACCACCGTCTGGTCCCGCGGTTTGCCGGTGGCTTCACCGATGGCGGCGTCGATCTCGGCGTAGTAGCGCTCCGCGCCCGGCGGGCGGCGGTCGGCGCGCTCGCCGTAGCCGTCGGTGTCGGTGTAGGCCACCGCCAGATCGGGTCGCAGCACGTGCGGGATGTCCTGGGAGAACGCCATGGCGCCGATGAAGCCGATCACGGTGGCCACCGGGATCAGCTTCGCGCCCCAGCGCCGGGCCGCGGACTGGGCGAGCTCGATGAACCCGAACCCGCCCGCGGCGGCCAGCAGCACCGTCAGGGTCGGCTGCAGCCGGAAACTCAGCAGCGTGGTGCCGGCCAGCGTGGTCAGCATGGACAGCAGCGACCACAGGTAGACCGAGGCGACGCCGATGGCCAGCGCACCCGCCCGGGTGGAGCTGCGGGCCCGGACGATCAGCCAGATCGTGCCGAGCATGCACAGCGCGCCGAGCAGAGAGAACTGCAGCATCGGGAAGCTGAGCACCGCGCCGTCGCCGGGCAGATAGTGCTGCGCGCTGCCGGTCCCTGACATCGGTTGCCGGCCGGCGGCCAGCAGGAACGGCGCCCAGGTGATCAGCGCGATCGGGATGGCGACGGCGGCCATCGCCAGCAACCGCAGCAGTGGGCCGACGCTACGGCGCGACGCCGCCAGCGCGAGCGCCATCACCGTCACCGTCAGCGCGGCCAGCCCTAGCAGTAGGGTGTAGAAGGTGGCGGTGACGCCCAGGAAGATCCCGGCGCCGACGAGGGCGGCGCGCCCGGAGTGAGTGGTCGCTCGCAGCCCGGCCCACGCCAGCACCAGCACCGGCGGCAGCAGCACCGTGATGATCGCGCTGTAGGGCTCCGGGGAGGCGTAGGCCAGCGTCGTCGCAGCCGTCGCTGTCGTGACCACCAGCGCGTACTCGAATCGGACCATCGCCGACCACAGCGCGAACGCCGCCGCCACCGCCATCGCGATGGAGGCGATCGCCCACGGCTTGTACATCTCCCAGCCGGGCGTGCCGGTCAGCGCCGCGGCGCGACCGCCCAACCAGAACCAGCCCGGCGGGTAGAACGGCGGCAGTCCGGCGTAGGTCATGTCCGACAGCGCAGGGCTGTCAGTGAGCCGGGTCAGGTATTCGGTGCGGAACTGCTGGTCGACCGACACCCCGAACAGGTACAGCCGGGTCGCGCCGAGCGCCATGCCCAGGGTGGCGACCACGAACGCCGACAGGAACGTCACCGCCGCCGCCCACGCCAACCGCGTCCGGCCGCGCCGGTGCAGCCAGCCGGCCGCGGTCAGCCCGGCCAGGCAGCCGAACTGGGCGACGGTGATCAGCGCGTGCAGTTGGTTCGACGACGGGAACGCCGGCCAGTCCACCCGCCCGATGGCCTCCAGCCCGACGACCGCGACGACGGCGGCGATCAGCGCCGCGGCCAGCAGCTGACCGGCGCCGGTGATCCCGGCCCGCATGTCAGACGGGCAGCTTGCGGAAGATCGGGCGCGGGATGTGGCGCAGCACGCTCATCAGGTAGCGGACCTGCCCGGGCGCCCACACCAGCGTCTTGCCGGCCAGCGCCGAATCGACGGCCAACTCGGCCACCTCGGCGGCGTCGACGGTGAACGGGGCCTCCTTGGCGCCGGTGGCCGCCCAGTGCTCGACGGTGGTGGTGGTCCGGACCTGGCCCGGCCGGATGACCAGCACGCGCACGCCGAACTCGGCGAGCGCCTCACCCAATCCCAGGTAGAACCCGTCCAGGCCGGCCTTGGTGGAGCCGTAGACGAAGTTGGACCGGCGCACCTTCTCGCCGGCCACCGAGCTCATCGCGATGATCTGCCCGAAGCCCTGGGCGCGCATCTTCTCCCCGACCAGCACCCCGACCGACACCGCGGCGGTGTAGTTGATGGTGGCGGTGGCCACCGCCTTGGCCTGGTTCTGCCACAGTTCCTCGGCGTCGCCGAGCACCCCGAACGCGACGATCGCCACGTCGACATCGCCCTGCGCCCACGCCGCGTCGATGACGGCCGGATGGCTCGCCGGGTCCAGCGCGTCGAAGTCCAAGTAGGTGACCTCGCGCGCGCCGGCGGCCTGCAATTGGGCGATCGCGGCGTCGCGCTTGGGGGCGTTCGGCAGGTCGGCCAGGATGACCCGGGCGCGGGAGTCGCGCAGGTAGCGCTCGCAGATGGCCAGCCCGATCTCCGAGGTGCCGCCGAGCAGCAGGATGGTCTGGGGGTTGCCAATGGCGTCGATCACGGGTGAAGCCTTCCTGATGGGCGAGCGGGCTAGAGCAGTTCGAGGCGGCGGGCCATGTCCGAGGCGAACACCCCGTCCGGGTCGACCTGCCGGCGCACCGCGATCCACTCGTCGATGCGCGGGTACATGGCGTGGAAGGTCTCGGCGCTGGTGCGCGAGTCCTTGGCGGTGTACAGCCGGCCGCCGAACTCCAGCACCCGGCGGTCCAGCTCGATGACGAAGTCGTTGAGGCTGGGCTTGATCGGGAAGTCCACGCAGACGTTCCAGCCCGGGATCGGGAAGCTCAGCGGCGCGTCATTGCCCGGCCCGAACAGCTTGAACACGTTCAGGAACGAGTAGTGGCCGCTGGCCTGGATGTCGCGGATGATCGCCTTGAACTCGTCGACCGCCTCGGTCGGCACCACGAACTGGTACTGCAGGAAACCCGCCGGGCCGTAGCCGCGGTTCCACTCCCCGAACATGTCCAGCGGGTGGTAGAACTGCGTCAGATTCTGGACCTTGCCGCGGTAGGTCCCCGACTTGCGGTACCAGAGCTCGCCGATCGGCATGAAGGTCCACTTGTTGGCCAGGCCGTTGGGGAACACGTCGGGCAGTGTCAGCAGCTGCGGCGCGTCGAACTTCAGCGGATCCTTCGCCAGCTTGGGCGGCAGCTGATCCAGGGTGGCCAGGCTGCCGCGGGAGATGGCGGCGCGGCCCAGCTTCGGCGGCTTGCTGATCGCGTCGAACCAGGCGCTGGAGTAGGTGTAGTTGTTTTCGCTGCCGTCGCTGTGGAATGCGATGGTCTCGTCCAGGCTGCGGGTGACGTCGCCGTCGGCGATGAAGTACGCCGTCTCGGTCGGGGTCATCTCGATGGTGGCGCGCAGGATGATGCCGGTCAGGCCGTTGCCGCCGACCGTCGCCCAGAACAGTTTCGTGTCGTCTTCGGAGCCGCCGGAGGGGGTCAGGTGGCGGACCTGGCCGTCGGCGGTGAGCAGGTCCATCGAGCGGACGTGATTGCCGAAGCTGCCGGCGCTGTGGTGGTTCTTGCCGTGGATGTCGCAGGCGATCGCCCCGCCGACGGTGACCTGCCGGGTTCCGGGCAGCACCGGGACCCACAGTCCGTGCGGCAGCGCGGCCTTCATCAGCTGGTCCAGGCTCACCCCGGCGTCGACGTCGACCAGCGTGGAGTCCGGGCCGCAGGAGTGGATCCGGTTCAGCGCCGGCATGTCGATGACGACGCCGCCGCCATTCTGGGCGTTGTCGCCGTAGGAGCGGCCCAGCCCACGGGCGATGATGCCTCGCCCTGGGTCGTCGGCGGCGCGGGTGACGGCCTCGACGATCTCGCCGGCGTCGGGGGTGGAGAGCACGTGGGCGACGGTGGGGGAGGTGCGGCCCCAGCCGGACAGGCTCTTGGTCGGCAGCGTTGACACGTTGGCAGGGTACCGCGTTCAGGATGGCTATCCGGCCGGCGTGACGGTGTCGACGCCGAACCGGGCGAAGTCGCGGTCGAAGGTCACCACGACGCCGCCGTACTCGACGGCCAGTGCGGCCAGGTGCGCGTCGCTGGTCAGATTTCCGGCCGTTCCGAATTCGGTGAGCAGTCCGCGGAGGATCGCCAGATGCCGGGAGGTCGGTTCGACGACGACGGCGGCGGGGGACGCCAGCCACGCGTCGATGATGTCGAAGGCCTCGGCCGGACGGAGCGGGCGGGGCAGGATCGACGGGTTGGTGGCGATTCTGACGAAGCCGAGCAGCGCCGTCCACGACAGCCCGACGGTCCCGGGCCCGCGCAACTGGCCGCTCAGCCAGCTGTGCGCGGCGCTGTGCTGGGCGGATTGGCGGTTTACGGCGTAGAGCAGCACGTTGACGTCGACGATGTTCATCGGCCGGATGCCAACTTGCGGGCGATCTCCTCGTCCTCCAGCGCCGCGGCGAGCCGACCGGCGTGGGTGAGGTCCACGGTCGGCGTTCCCATGTCGTAGACCGGAAATGCGACGTCAACCGGCCCGCCGGCGTTCAAGCCCGCCCGCAGCGCGGTGTTGATGGCTTCCTTGAAGGACAGACCACGATCGCGCATCAGAGCCTGCAGCCGCACCTCCACATCGGAGTCCAGGGTGACCGTCGTCCGCATATGCGCATCATAGCATCACCGGCAATGATGCATTGATGCGTGCGGCTCAGCGGACGCGGAAGATCACCGTCCGCTGGACCACGAAATTGATCACCGTGGCGGTGCCCTGGGCGATCACGAACGCCACCGGAATGCCCCAGGATGTGCCGTCCCACCGTTCGGCCAGCAGATGGTTGAGCCCCACCTGCACCGCGAAGGTGACCAGGTAGAGCACCCAGACCGCGACAAAGCGGGCCTTGCTGGGGGCGGCCTGAAAGGTCCAGCGGCGGTTGATCAGGTAGGCGGTCGTGGTGCCGGCGACGAAGCCCAACGCCTTGGCCGCGTCGCGGTGCATGCCGAGCGCCATCAGCGCGATGTACAGCCCGAAGTCCACCACCGCGGAGAACCCACCGGTCAGCACGAACCGCAGCACCTGGGTCCGCAAACTCAGGGGCGGTGTGGTTTCGCCTACAACTTCAGACATCGCCGGAATGCTACTTCGCCGCTGGTGCAAGATGGTTCCCGTGGTGGATCTGGAGCAGGCGTGGCGGGAGTTGGCGACCCGCGTCGGCGCGACCGGCGACGCCGCGCTGGCCACCGGCCGCGGCCTGCTCGCGGCCTGGTCGGACCCGAGCCGCAGGTACCACTCGGTGGCGCACCTGCAGGACGTGCTGGAAAAGGTCGACGAGCTCGCCGCCGACGCCGAGGACCCCGACACCGTCCGGTTGGCCGCCTGGTATCACGACGCGGTCTACAACGGATCCCCCGACGACGAGGAGCTCTCCGCGGTCAAGGCCGAACGGGAACTGACCGAGCTGGGCCTGCCGCCCGCGCTGGTCTCCGAGGTCGGCCGGCTGATCCGGATGACCGTGCACCACGACCCGCCGCCGGAGGACCGCAACGGCGCCGTGCTCTCCGACGCCGACCTGTCGGCGCTGGCCGTCGACCCGGACACCTATCGGGCCAATTCGGAGGCCATCCGCCAGGAGTACCTGCACATTCCGGAGCGCGCCTTCATGGCCACCCGCGCGGTGATGGTCGAGACCATGCTCGCGGCCCGCTCGCTGTTCTACACGGTCTCCGGCCGTCGGCGCTGGGAAGAGCGGGCCCGGCAGAACCTGGCCGCCGAACTGGCCCGGCTGCGCACCGGAGAGCAACCGCGGCGGCCCCGGGAAGAACCGGAAGGCCCCGACGCCGGGGCGTAAGGCCCCGGGAACGGATCGGAAAGCCCCGAGGTCGGCTCGGAAGCGGAGTTTCGGGTGCGAGTTTGGGCTTCGGGGGCGAAGATGAACGGTGTGAGCGAACCGGATAACACCCCCGTCACCGTCCTCTCCGAAGATGAGGCCTGGAAACTGCTGGGCAGCACGTCACTGGGTCGGCTGGTCACCAGCATCGGCGGCCAGGCGGAGATCTTCCCGGTCAACTTCGTGGTGCAGAACAAGTCGTTGCTGTTCCGCACCGCCGAGGGCACCAAGCTGTTCGGCACCGTCACCAACGACCAGGTGCTCTTCGAGGTCGACGACCACAACGTCGCCGAGGGCTGGAGCGTCGTGGTCCGCGGCCGCGGCGAGGTGCTCTACGGCGCCGACGAGATCGCCGAGGCCGACCAGGCCGGGCTGTACCCGTGGGTGGCGACGGTGAAGCTGCGCTACGTCCGGATCGTGCCGAGTTCGATCAGCGGCCGGCGTTTCGTGTTCGGCCCGGAGCCCGACTCCGGCGACGTCCCCGGCTGAGGTCAGCCGCGTCAGACCCGGCTGATTCGGTTCTCTTCTCAGGCCGGATCGGGTAGCAGCAGCCGCGCCTCGAACGCCAGGCAGAGTTCGGCGATGTCGCGGGGCTCGGCCAGCGAGCGCCCGGTGTGCTCCTCGATGCGGTGCAGCCGGTTGCGCACCGTGTTGCGGTGACAGAACAGCGCCGCCGCGGTGTCGGTGACCGAACCCCGGTGCTCGACCCAGGCGGCGAACGTCTCACCGAGGCTCTGGCGTTCCTCGGCCGGCAGCGCGTCGAACCCGCCGAGGGTGATCTGGGCGAGCTTCCGGGACACTTCCGGCGCGCTGACCGCGGCGACGGCCAGCACCGAGTCGCTGAAAACGCAGACCTTGGCCTCGGCGCCGCCGCGCGCGGCCAGCGCCACCCGCGCGTAACGCAGGTTCGCCGCGGTGTCGGAGAGGTCGTCGAACGTCGGGCTCACCCCGACGTTGGTGGTGGCGGCCCGCTCCAGCAGTGCCACCACGGATTCCAGCGCGGACGCCGACGGCAGGTGCACGATTCCGATCAGGGTGTCCGGGAGCAGCCGCCAGGCGGAGAACACGTTGAGCGCGCGCAGCTTGGCGGCGATGTCGGGCAGCGGTTGCGCGCCCACCCGCGGCGCGGCGGCGGCCACCACCACGAACGGGCCGGCCGACGGCAGCTTCAGCAGCGACGCGACGTCCCAGACGGTGTACTCCCCGAGTGGGCGGCCCTGTAGCAACGCTTCGGTGAGTGCGGCCTGCTCGGCGGCGTTCTGCACCACCAGGTAGGTGGCGGTCTCGTGGTACGCGGTGGTCATCGCGTCGGTGTAGCGGTCCTGGGCGTCCCAGAACCGGGCGGTGGCGGCCAGCACGGTTTTGCGGTCGACGACGTCACCGGCCGCGGCGAGGTCGGTCATCTGGTCCCAGGCCGCGTGCGCGGCGACCCGGTAGGCGGCCGTCACCGCCGAGCGTGGAATCCCGGACAGCGCGCGGGCGCGGCCGGTTTCCGCGGACGGGGAGGTGTCGAAGGAGGTGTCGTCGGCCAACGCGCGGCAAACGAACCGCAAATTGTCGGTCGCCGAGGCGAGTAATTCGTCGTCGGAGACCGCTTTGCTGTCCCGGTAGAAATCCACTTGAGTGCGCACCCGGGACACCGCGGTGCGGGCCAATTGGTCGAGGCGGGATTCTAACAAATGTCCAAGTTCGGCAATTCCCGATGCGGCTTCCGGCTCTGGCATGGCGTCGAGTGTAAAGCCTGATCAAATGCCGCAAAGACGTTGTGCGCGCGCACATTCAAGAGTCGATCTGATTGTGCGTGAAAAGCGCCAACTTTTGGGCGCCGGATTGTTACGGTGAGTGCGAGGGGAGTCGCCACGCGGATCGAATGCCGCGTGGAATTCGGGGATTCTTCTTACAACGACGTGAGGATAAATACGCATGGCTCTTTCTGATCAGCTCGCGAAGCTCAGCGCCCAGGCCAAGTCCCTGGAGGAATCGGCCCAGGCCGCCGAGCAGAAGGACAAGGCATGGGTCGCCAACCGTGAAGCTGAGGTCAAGTCCAAGCTGGAGAAGGCGAAGGCCGAGGCCGGCGCCGAGGCGCAGGCCGACGAGGACGAGTGCAAGCGTGGCTGGAACAAGCTGAAGAGCTCGGTCACCGAGGACTTCGATTCGCTGCACGAGTCCGCGCACCGCAAGCACGAGGAGCTCAAGGCCAAGCGCGCCGATCGGCACGCCGACCACGCCGCCGAGGACGCCGAGGACGCGGTCGCCTTCGCGATCTACGCGCTGGAGCAGGCCGAGTACTACGTGCTGGCCGCCGCCGACGCCCAGATCAGCGCCGGTGAGGCCGAGATCAACGCCGAGCTCGCCTGAGTCGACGAGCGCGCGAGGCACGAGCGCGCGAGGAAGAGCTCGGGCGCGTCAAGACCGCCTGAGTCGACGAGCAACAGGGAATCCCCGCTTCGGCGGGGATTTTCTGCGTTCGGGGCTCAGGCGACGCCGGGCCTCAGGCGATGTCGGGTGTCAGCTGGCGGGTCTCGAACGCCAGGCACAGTTCGGCGAGGTCACGCGGCGCGGTCAGTGACCGGCCGGTGTGCTCCTCGATCCGGTGCAGCCGGTTGCGCACCGTGTTGGGGTGGCAGAACAGCACCTCGGCGGTGTCCGGGATGGAGCCCTGGTGGTCCACCCAGGCGGCGAACGTCTCACCGAGGCTCTGGCGTTCGTCGGCCGGCAGCGAGTCGAAGCTCCCGAGGGTGATCTGGGCGATCTTCTGGGTGACCTCCGGGGCGCTGACCGCGGCGACGGCGAGCACCGAATCGCTGAACAGGCAGACGTTTCCGCCGCCGAGCGTGCGGGCGGACATCGCGACCCGGGCGTAGCGCAGGTTGATCGCGGCGTCGGAGAGGTCGTCGAACGTTGGGCTGATCCCGACCCGGGTGCTCGCCCAGCGCTCCAGCAGGCCGGCGAACCCGCTCAGGGTGATCGTCGACGGCAGGTGGACGATCCCGATGAGCGTGTCGGGCAGCAGCCGCCAGGCCGAGAAGATCTCCGCGCCGCGCAGTTTGGCGGCGACGTCGGGCAGCGGCTGGGAGCCGACCTTCGGCGCGCTGGCGGCGACGATGGCGTAGGGGCCGCTGCTCGGCAGCTGCAGCAGCGCTGCGATCTCCCACACGGTGTAGGGGCCCAGCGGGCGTCCCTGCAGCAGCGCCTCGGTCAGCGCCGCCTGCTCGGCCGCGCTCTCCACCACCAAGGTGGTGGCGGTCTCGTGATAGGCGGTGGTCATCGCGTCGGTGTAGCGGTCCTGGGCCGTCCAGAACAGTGCGGTGGCGGCCAGCAGATCCGCGTTGGAGACGCCGCCGCGGGCGCCGGCCAGGCTCATCATCTGCTGCCAGGCCTCGTGCGCGCCGATCCGGTAGGCGTCCATCACCGCCGACCGCGGCACCCCGGCCAGGGCGCAGGCCCGGCCGGTGTGCTCCGAGGCGGCGGTGTCGAACGGGGTGTCGTCGGCCAGCGCCTGGAACACCGCCCGGTAATTGTCGGCCGCCGATGCCAGCAAATCATCGTCGGACACTGAGGTGTTGTCCCGGTAGAACGGCACCTCGAGCCGGACGCGGGAAGCCGTCTGACGGGCCAGCGCGTCGAGGCGAGACGCCAGCAATTCGCCGAGCTGTGCGCGTCCCGACGCGGCGGCTGGTTCAACCATGGCGCTGAGTGTAAGTCCTGGTCGGGCGCGCGCGGGTGCGTTGTGGGCAGCCACAGCGACACGGGATTTCCGCTGTTTGGCCGCCTATGCGGGCTACACCCAGTAGGCCACCCGGGCGCGGTACTGGCGCATCGCCAGCAACGCGAACGCCCAGCCGATGACGGTCAGCGCCAGCACCACCAGCCAGTGCCGCAGCTCCTGCTCCGCGCCCAGTAACGGCGCCCGGACGATGTCGAGGTAGTGCAGCAGCGGGTTCAGCTCGATGATGGTTCCCCACCGCTCGGCGCCCTGGCGTTGCAGCGTCTCGGCGTTCCAGATGATCGGCGTCATGAAGAACAGCAACTGCACCACCGAGGCCAGCAGCGGCGCGATATCGCGGTACCGGGTGGCCAGGATCCCGAAGCACAGCGCCACCCACACCGCGTTGAGCATCAACAGGAACAGCGCCGGGATGAACGTCAGATCCGCCCAGGACCACGGCTTGGGATAGATCATCGCGATGACCACGTAGATGATGATGTTGTGCGCGAACAGGATCATCTGCCGCCACACCAGCCGGTAGACGTGCACGCTCAGCGGCGTCGGCAGCTGCTTGATCAGGCCCTCGTTGGCGACGAAGACGTCGGCGCCCTCCAGGATCGCGGCGTTGATCAGGTTCCACACGATCAGGCCCAGCGTCACGTACGGTAGATGCTCGGCGAGCTCGAGGTGGAACAGCTGCGAGTACAGCGCGCCCATAGCGACGGCCGTGGTGCCGGTGGCGATGGTGATCCAGAACGGGCCCAGCACGCTGCGCCGGTAGCGCTGCTTGATGTCCTGCCAGCCCAGGTGCAGCCACAGCTCTCGGCGGCCGAACCCCTCGGCGAGGTCCTGGCCGGCCCGGCGGAAGGTCCGCGACGACGACGCCGCGTCGGTGAACGTCATCGGCTCGTCCCCTCGCTACTGAACTGCTCGCGTTTGCCCAGCCGCCGCAACCGGATCCACTCGGCGAACCCGGCCGGGTCGCGGCGGGTGATCAGGAAGTACCAGCCGAACCGCAGCCATTCCTGCGGCAGCAGCTTGCGCATGCCCGGCTGGGACAGCAGGTAGCCGCGGTTGCGGTAGGTGAAGTACCGCTTGGTCTCGTTGTCCGGGTACTGGGTGTGCATCCGGCCGCCGAGGATCGGCTTGAACTCGTCGGTTCCGCACGGGTGCAGATACACCGCGTTCAGGCAGGTGCCGAACGGCAGCCCGGAGCGGACCAGCCGGCGGTGCAGCTCCACCTCGTCGCCGCGGACGAACAGCCGCAGATCCGGCACCCCGACCGCCTCCAGGGTGGCCGCCGCGAACAGCGCCCCGTTGAACAGCGACGCGATCCCGGGCAGCAGGTCATCCCCACTGTCGGCGCGCAGCTCGGAGACCCGGCGGCGCCACACCAGCCCGCGGCGCAGCGGGAACGCCAACCGATCCGGGTCGTCGATATTGCAGACCATCGGCGACACCTCGGCCAGCCGGCGCCGGTCCGCGCAGTCCAGCAGCGTGCCGAGCACCTCCGGGCCGTCCGGGCAGCCGTCGTCGTCGGCCAGCCAGATCCAATCCGCGCCGGCGGCCAGCGCGTGCAGCATGCCGAGGGCGAACCCGCCCGCGCCGCCGAGATTGCGCTGCGAGCCGAGGTAGGTCGCCGGGATCGGCTGGGACTCCACCAGCGCGCGCACCGCGGCGTCCGCGTCGTTGTCGACGACGATCAGGTGGTCCACCGGCCGGTTCTGGGCGCACAGCACTGCCAGCGAGCGGGCCAGCGGGTCGGGGCGGCGGTGGGTCACCACCACCGCGTAGACGGTGCTCATTCCCGGCCGATCTCGTCGAGCACCTCGCGGACGTGCCGCGCGGCGTCGGGTCCCTCGTAGGCGCCGACGACGTCCTCGATGCCGCCGGACATCCGCACCGTGCCGTGGTCGATCCACATCGCGGTGTTGCACAGCCGGGCCAGGAACTCATTCGAGTGGCTGGCGAACACCAGGATCCCGGAACGCTCCACCAGGCTCTGCAGCCGGCCGCGGGCCTTCTTCAGGAACTCCGCGTCCACCGCGCCGATACCCTCATCGAGCAGCAGGATCTCCGGGTCGATGCTGGTCACCACGCCCATCGCCAGCCGCACCCGCATACCGGTGGAGTAGGTGCGCAGCGGCATGGACAGGTACTCGCCGAGCTCGGTGAACTCCGCGATCTCGTCGACCTTGGCCAGCATCTGCTTACGGGTCTGGCCCAGGAACAGCCCGCGGATGATGATGTTCTCGAATCCGGAGATCTCCGGGTCCATGCCGACGCCGAGGTCGAACACCGGTGCCACCCGGCCGGTCACCCGGGCCATCCCGCGGGTCGGCTCGTAGATCCCGGACAGCAGCCGCAGCAGCGTCGACTTGCCGGCGCCGTTGTGCCCGACCAGGCCGACCCGGTCGCCCATCTTCAGATCCATGGTGATGTCGCGCAGCGCCTCGACGACCACCACGTTGGAGCTGTTGCGGCCGATGCTGCCGCCGGCCTTGCCCAGGAACGCCTTCTTCAGCGAGCGGGACTTGGCGTCGAAGATCGGGAACTCGACCCAGGCGTCGCGGGTCTGGATGCTGGGCTCGGGGCTCACTGCCGACTCACAGGTACTGGCCGGTGCCGGGCGGGGTCGCCCCCCGCTGCGTGGCGCCGGGCGGCAACGCGCCCTGGCGCATCTGCTCCAGCTGATTGCGCGCGGCCATCTGCTGGGCGAACAGCGCGGTCTGGATGCCGTGGAACAGGCCCTCCAGCCAGCCGACCAGTTGGGCTTGGGCGATCCGCAGCTCGGCGTCCGAGGGCGCGGCGTCCTCGGTGAACGGCAGCACCAACCGGTCGAGTTCCTCGCGCAGTTCCGGGGCCAGGCCGTCGGCCAGCTCGGCGATGCTGGTGCGGTGGATCTCGGCGAGCCGGGACCGGCTGGCGTCGTCCAGTGGCGCGGATTTCACCTCTTCGAGCAGCTGCTTGATCATGGTGCCGATCCGCATCACCTTCGCCGGCTGCGGCACCAGGTCGGTCACCGAGGAGTCGTCGTCCCCGCCGACGTCGCCGGAGATGTTCGCGCCGCCGGCGATGACCTCGATGTTGTCGTCGTTGATGCTCACGCCCCAGACCCTAGTGGTTGCGACCCGAAGGACGGTCCAACGACTCCATTACTATGACGGGCTAGAGATCCGTCCCGATCGGGACGGGCTGGCCGCATCGCCGGGCCTCAGGCCCCGGCGGCTGAATGGCAAAGGTGGTTGGCATGGCGTTCGACGTCGCCCGGGTGCGTGGATTGCATCCGACGCTGGGCGACGGCTGGGTGCGGTTGGACGCCCGCAACGGCATGCTGATCCCCGACTCGGTGTCCACCACCGTCTCCACCGCCTTCCGCACCTCGGCGGCCGTCGCCGACGGCCCGCATCCGGGCGCCCGGCGCAGCCAGACCCTGTTGGCGGCGGCCCGGCAGGCGGTCGCCGACCTGGTGGGCGCCGATCCGGCCGGGGTGGTGCTCGGCGCGGACCGCGCGGTGCTGCTGAGCCTGCTCTCCGACGCCGCCTACTCCCGGCTCGGGCTGGGCCACGAGGTGGTCGTCACCCGGCTCGACGACGAGGCCAACATCGCGCCGTGGCTGCGCGCCGCTGACCGCTACGGCGCCAAGGTCCGCTGGGCCGAGGTCGACATCGAGACCGGGGAGCTGCCCGCCTGGCAGTGGGAGAACCTGATCACCGGCGCCTCCCGGCTGGTGGCACTGCCGACGGCGTCCTCCACGCTGGGGTCGACGGTGGACCTGCGGCCCGCGGTGAAATTCGCCCACGAGGTCGGCGGGCTGGTGATTGTCGACCACACCGCCGCCGCCCCGTATCGACTGGTCGACATCAACGAGCTGGGCGCCGATGTGCTGGCCGTCAACGCGCTGAGCTGGGGCGGACCCCCGGTGGGCGCGTTGGTGTTCCGCGATCCCACGGTGATCGACACGTTCGCGCCGGTGTCGCTGAACCCGGCCGCGGTCGGCCCGGCCCGCCTCGAGCTCGGCGCCCATCAGTACGGCCTGCTGGGCGGGCTGGTGGCCAGTGTCGAATACCTGGCCAATCTCGACGAATCGGCGAGCGGGACCCGGCGCGACCGGTTGGCGCAGTCGATGGCCTCGGCCTCGGACTACCTGGGCCAGCTGCTGGAGTACCTGGTCACCTCGCTGCGGTCGCTGCCGCTGGTGGTGCTGCTCGGCGAGCCGGAGGACCGGCTGCCGGTGCTGAGCTTCGCGGTGTCCAATGTGCCCGCCGAGCGGGTGGTCAGCCGGCTCGCCGACAACGGGATCATGGCGATCGCCAACGCCGGGTCGCGGGCGCTGGACTCCTACGGCGTCGACGACTTCGGCGGTTCGGTGACCGTCGGTCTTGCGCACTATTCGACGGCCGCCGAAGTGGACCACCTGGTCCGCGCGCTGGCCTCGCTGGGCTGACGGTAGTGACGGGGACCGGGGACTGCTGACGGTGGTTCGGCGGTGCTGGGCGCCGCGCCAGCGCCCCAACCGGCCGAACCGCGGACCGTGACCGTTGCTGTGGCCGGTCTGCAGATCATCGTGCCGGTCTAGATCGTCAGCACGATCTTCCCGGTGACCGCGCCGGACTGCAGCAGCCGGTGCGCTTCGGCGGCCTGCCCGATCGGCAGCCGGGCGCCGATGATCGGGCGAACGCGGCCGTCGGCGACCATCGGCCAGACGTTGGCGACGACCGCGGCCATGATCGCGGTCTTGCCCGAGGGCCCGTCGACCGGCCGGGAACGCACGTTGGTGGCGATCACCCCGGCCCGCTTGCCCAGCAGTTTGCCCAGATTGAGCTCGCCGACCACGCCGCCCTGCATGCCGATCACCACCAGTCGGCCGTCGAGGCCCAGCGCGTCGACATTGCGGTCCAGGTAGGACGCCCCCATGATGTCGAGGATGATGTCGGCCCCGCCGGCGGCCTGCACGACGGCGACGAAGTCCTCGTCCCGATAGTTGACCAGCACGTCCGCGCCCAGTTCCCGGCAGGCGGTGAGCTTCTGGTCGGACCCGGCGGTCACCGCGACCCGGGCGCCGAGCGCGGTGGCGACCTGAATGGCGTGGCTGCCGATGCCGCTGCCGCCACCGTGCAGCAACACCAACTGGCCGGCCGTCAAACCGGCCGTCATCACGAGGTTGGACCACACGGTGGCCGCCACCTCGGGCAAGGCCGCCGCGTCGGTGAGCGACACCCCCGCGGGCGGGGCGACCACCTGCCCGACGGGCACGGCCACCAGCTCGGCGTAACCGCCGCCGGCCAGCAGCGCGCACACCTCGTCGCCGGCGGCGAACCCCGACACCCCGGGGCCCAGCGCGGCGACGGTCCCGGACACCTCCAGGCCGATGATGTCGCTGGCGCCCGGTGGCGGGGGGTAGTGTCCGGCGGCCTGCAGCAGGTCCGCGCGGTTCACCCCGGCGGCGGCGACCCGCACCAGCACCTCGCCGGGACCGGCGACGGCGTCGGGCGCCGCACGCCAGGCGAGTTTGTCGGGGCCGTCGGCGATGATTGCGTACATGTGAGACGACGTTATCGCCTCGCGCGGGGGGAACTCCCGGGGCAAACGACGCGCCGTCGTTGTCCGCGGGGATTACCATGTTTTTCGGGGAGGGAAAATATGGAGGGGATGATCGCGGGGCGCACCGCGGGAGATTTGCCGGGCCTGGATATGGCCGAGCAGCGCGCCTGGGAGAACTATCTGGAATCCGCCTTGCGGATGTACGCCGCGGTGGACCGCGGGCTGGCCGCCACGCACGATCTGACGTTGGTCGACGTGCGGCTGCTGGAGTTGCTGGACCGCTCGCCGACCGGAACGCAGCGGATGGGGGATCTGGCCGACGAACTGCTGGCCCTGCCCAGCCGGGTGACCCGCCGGATCCGCCGGCTGGAGTCGATGGGGCTGGTGGAACGCTCGTCGAGCCTGGAGGACGGGCGCGGCGTGCTGGCGGTGATCACCGCGGAGGGCCGGGAGAAGATCGCCAAGGCGCTGATGACCTACAGCCAGGACGTGCGGACGCATTTCCTGTCCCAGCTGTCGCGGCCGCAGATGGCGGCGATGGGGGAGAGCTGCCGGCGGATCGTCGCGGCGCTGCGCGCCTCGGGCGCCCCGGACAAGTTCAGCCACGCCTGAGCGCCTGCCAGAAACCGTCGCCGCTAGGCTGGTGCGCGGTGGCGTGGCAGAGCGGCCTAATGCACTCGCCTTGAAAGCGAGAGACGGTTAATCCCGTCCGGGGGTTCAAATCCCTCCGCCACCGCCAGATGGCGGAGGGATTCGTCGGCTGCCGGTTCTTCTTGAGCTTCGCGTGCAGGATCGCCACCCTGGAGAACAGCGTGAGGGGTTCCTTCTGGCCGCCGAGGTCTAGCGGCTACGCGTCGGTCAGCGCCGCCAGCAGGTACCGGCCGGTCACGACGGCGGCGGCGATATTCAGGTGCCCGGTGCGGTCCCGAGGCCACTCGTCCTGGATGACGATGTTCGTCGCATTCGGCGCCGGATACAGGGCGGTGGTGTACGGCGTCAGGAACCGCTCCCGGCGGGTGGTGATGTTCGTGTAGCGCACCCCCGCGGCGTACACCCCGTCGGCGCGCAGCGCGCGCAGATAGTCCGAACCGTGCAGCACTTGTTCGAGGATCGGCACGTCCAGCCGGCCGGCCAGTGACCACAGCGGTCGGTCCCAGCCGCGCCGGGCCAGCGCCGCCATCATCCGGTGTGCGCCGAGCACCGTCGTGCCGTCCCATAGCGGTGAGATCGCCACCAGGTGGTTGATCAAGGGCGCGCCACCCTGGTATTTGGCGAAGTGGTTGGTCGACAGGGTGCCGAACGACTGGGCGACCACGTCGACCTGCTCGGCGCCCGTCGCCTCGAGCACCCGGTCGATGAACGCGCCGATCTCGCGGGCGTTGTCCTCGACGGTGTGGCACGCCCCAGGAGCCCAGTTGCGCGGCAGCGGCAACGCGGGACGGCCGTAGTCCAGCGTGAAGACGCGGAAACCGGCGTTGGCGAGCATCGGTGACAGCGTCGCAAAGCTGACGGTCCGGTTGACGAATCCGCCGTGCGCGAGCACCACCGGGCGGGGGAGCTCGGCGCTGGGCGGCTGCGACCAGTCGTCGGCGCCCTCCGGGGCGGAGCCCGGTTTGCGCAGCTGCGCCCCGACGCCGGCGAAGATGCTGGTCGGCACCGCCAACCGGGCGCTCACTGCTCCGCCCCCGCGATCGGCACGTCGACGACGACGGCGCGGCGGGCGCCGATGTAATAGTCGAAGGTCAGCGTGAACCGCCAGCCGCCCGAATCCGGCGGGTTCTGCGGTGTCCGGAACACTCCGCTGGCCGTGAAAAACAGGTCGATCGAGGTCAGCGCCTGCATCCCGTCGGGCCGCCGGAAACTCGGCGCCTCCGGGACGTGCACGGTGAAGCCGGAGCTGTCCAGCGGGGCGCGGAAGATCAGCGGGAACACGGTGAATCCGGCGGGGCCGGGCGCGCCGAGCTGATTGATCTCGTAGCCGATCAGCTCGCCGTCGCCGAGCAGGAACTGGTGGTACGGACCGCCGAAGCCTTCCGAGCGCGGCCAGCCGAAGTCGACGGTCGCGGTAGCGGTCCCGATCAGGCTGGCGGCCCATGGCCGCGGACCGCGCAGACACAACTGTGGATTGGTGGCCGCGCAGCGCGGGACGGCGTCGGCGTCGACGACGAAGCCGGGCGGGAAGCCAACAGTGATCTCACGAACCGAGTACGGTCGTCCGCACGGCGCCCGGCCGAACTCCACGTGCGCCGAGATGCCGGTCGCCGCTGCGGGCCGCGGGTCGCTGAGTTCCAGTCGCAGCCGGGGGGGCGGGGACCTCGGGCGCGGGCTCACGACGTCGGCGGGTCAGCGCCGACGACACGGCCTGGGAGAGCCGGGCCGCACGCGGCCCCAGGGAATTAGGCCTGCGGACAGCGGTCGGCGAGGCGGGGCCGGTGACCATGGCGCAGACAATACCGATACCGGCGGTACGGCCGGACGGCTACCGCAATTGTTTGCCGTCACAATTATCCCCGGAGCCGGTGTGCGGCCGAAAACCCATGGTGGGTGAGCGCCACGCGGGTAACAGGACTCTCATCCGCCACTGCTGCTATTGCCTTGTGATGTTTGCTGAACAGTGCCCTGCTGGGTGCTGAATCGGCGGCGACAAGGGGGTCGCGGACACGCTGAGGGGCGCACAACAGCCCCGCCGGCCCTGCCGGCGGGCCGCGCGGCCGATTCGGCGGTCAATCCGCGGCACCGGCCCGTCGATGCCCCGTCCAACCGCGTCAAAAGTCGACTTATGGTGCGGATATGGCTTGGCTGAGCACTTTTATTCGCAGTTCGGCAGGCTCGCGGCGCGGGTTCCGTAGGGGTGGATTACCGTTACCCGGGTCACTACCGCTACTGTACTGCGCGGTAGCTTACTGAGAATATCGGCGAAACTCAGACGCAGGCGCGCGGACGGCCCTACGGTTTTCCCACGTCGGCGGTGTGATAGCTGATAGCTTGCTGGCAGGCGGAGACGGCCCAGTTGTATGGGAGGGAAGGGTGACGGTGAAACACCCGAGCGATCACTGCGCGCAGAGGCGTAGGTTGCGATGACCGTCCAGGACAACGCGAAGCCCCGCAATGAGGGCGTCAAGGCCATCGAGGACTGGTCCACCGGCTGGGTCAAACGTCACCCCACGGCGTCCATCGACACCGTCGGCGACCAGTTCGTGCTCGGCGTCCGCACCATTCAGTACTTCTTCGTCGACCTGTTCACCGGCAAGTTCCAGTGGGCCGAGTTCGTCCGCCAGGGCGCGTTCATGGCCGGCACCTCGGTGCTGCCGACGATTCTGGTGGCGCTGCCGATCGGTGTGACGCTGTCCATCCAGTTCGCCCTGCTCGCCGGCCAGGTCGGCGCGACTTCACTGGCCGGCGCGGCATCCGGCCTGGTGGTCATCCGCCAAGCCGCCTCGCTGGTCGCCGCGATCCTGATGGCCGCCGCGGTCGGCTCCGCGATCACCGCCGATCTCGGCTCGCGCACCATGCGCGAGGAGATCGACGCCATGGAGGTCATGGGCGTTTCGGTGCTGCGCCGCCTGGTGGTGCCCCGCTTCGCCGCCTCGATCCTGGTCGCGTTGGCGCTGACCGGCATCGTCTGCTTCACCGGCTTCATCGCCAGCTACCTGTTCAACGTGTTCTTCCAGAGCGGCGCGCCGGGCAGCTTCGTGCAGACCTTCGCGGCCTTCACCAAGACCGACGACATGGTGGTCGCCATGTTCAAGGCGATCATCTACGGCGCGATCGTGGCGATCGTCTGCTGCCAGAAGGGGCTGGCCACCAAGGGCGGCCCCACCGGTGTGGCGAACTCGGTGAACGCCGCGGTGGTCGAGTCGATCCTGGTGCTGATGGTCGTCAACGTGGCGATATCCCAGCTGTACATTATGATCTTCCCGAGAACGGGGCTGTGACGTGACCGCCTCAACTTATTTCCCGGTCAAGAGGATCTGGTCGAAGACGGTTGACTCCGTCGTCAAGCCGATCACCAAGATCGGCCACATGGTGGTGTTCTTCTTCCGCGCCGTGCTGGCCGTCCCGCTGGCCATCCGGCATTACTCCAAGGAATTCATCCGGCTGCTGTCGGACGTCTCCTGGGGCAACGGCTCGCTGGTCGTGGGCGGCGGCACCATCGGTGTTGCCGTCGTGCTGGGCGTCACCGTCGGCGCGCTGGTCGGCATCGAGGGCTACAACTTCCTGAACCTGCTGGGCCTGGGCCCGGCCACCGGCGTCATCTCCTCGCTGGTCAACACCCGCGAGCTCGCCCCGATCGCCGCTGCGCTGGCGTTCGCCACCCAGTCCGGCTGCCGGTTCACCGCGCAGCTCGGTTCGCAGCGCATCGCCGAAGAGATCGACGCGCTGGACTCGCTGGCGATCCGGCCCATCCCGTACCTGGTCACCACCCGGCTGATGGCCTCCACCGTCGCCATCGTCCCGCTCTACGTGCTCTGCCTGGCGGCCAGTTACCTGACCACCCAGACCGTGGTCGCCCTGACCAGCGGCGGCTCCACCGGCTCATTCCTGCACTACTTCACGCTGATGCTCAACGGCAACGACGTGTTGTACTCGGTGATCAAGTGCGTGATCTTCGTGCTGATCTCCTCGACCATCCAGTGCTACTACGGCTTCTACGCCAGTGGCGGCCCGGAGGGCGTGGGTGTGGCCGCAGGCCACGCCATGCGAGCCGCCATCGTGGTGGTCGTGATCATCAACATGCTGCTGACCATGACGCTCTGGGGCGTCGACTCGGGCGTGAGGTTCGGTGGGTAATGGGACAACGTCGTAGCGATTACGAGCAGGACGGCCGCGGGCTCACCGGCCACCAGATCTTCCTGTGTGGCGTCGTCTTCCTCACCGTGATGGGCCTGACGCTGATGCTGCTGTCACTGCGTTCGGCGGGCAAGTTCGAGAACTACACCAAGCCGGTCCTGAAATTGGTCAATGTCGGCGACGGCCTGCCGCCGAAATCCGATGTCAAGTACCACGGCATGATCGTCGGCTGGGTCGAGGACGTGGTCCCGGCCCTCGGCGGCGAGCGCTACAACCAGGTGCACGTGAACATCGACGCCCGGCACGCCCCGGCCATCCCCGCCGATGTGACTGCGCGCGTGATCCCCGCGAACATCTTCGCGGTCTCCGCCGTCGAACTGGTCGGCGGTGACGCCAACGGCCCGTCGCTGAAGTCCGGCGATCAGATCGTGGAGGACACCGAGCTTCCGACCGTGCTGTTCCAGACCACCATCACCAAGTTGCGGGACGCGCTGGAGGCGCTCGGCCGCGACCGCGAGGACCGCACCATCGGCATCCTCGAGGCGATGCAGGTCGCCACCCAGAACAAGCGGCCGAAGTTGCTGACCTCGGGCGCGCAGCTGCAGAAGCTGCTGGCCGACCTCGACGGCGTGATGGCCGACGATCCGGAGCAGAGCGACACCACGGTCAAGGCGCTGGTCAACGCCACCGAAGGACTCCAGCAGACCGCTCCGGAGCTGGTCGACGCGCTGCACAAGGCGATCCGCCCGATGCAGGTGTTCGTCGAGCAGAAGGGCCAGCTGTCCCAGATGCTTTCCGCCGGCCTGAACACCACGGGCACCGCGCAGACCGCGCTGGCCAACAACAGCGACAAATTGGTGCAGATCACCGGCAATATGACCCCGGTGCTCGGCACCCTGGCGCAGCAGGCGCACAACTTCGTGCCGGCCTTCCAGAAGCTCAACACCCTGTCGAACAAGTTCTTCGAGCAGGTCTGGATCAATGAGCTCGACACCCCGAACATGCGGATCAACCTGGCGCTGACCCCGACCTACGCCTACTCCCGGGCGGATTGCCCGCGCTACGGCGAGCTCAAGGGCAATAGCTGCTTCACCGCTCCGCTCATCCCGGTACGCCCGCAGCTGCCGGATCAGCTGCTGCCGCAGAACTACCAGGTGCCGCCGGATATGGCGCCCCCCGCGGGCACCGTCATCGGGCCCAACGGAAACCTGGTCGCCGTCGGCGCCCCGCTGATCGACCCGAACCCGAACCTGGCCGACCCCAACCCGCCGCTGCCCCCGGGCTTCGTCCCGGCGCCGCCGGCGCCGCTGACGGCCAACCCGGACGGGTTGCCGCCGAACCCGATCGGCCCCTCGGCCGAGCCGGCTCCGGTCGCGCCGAACGCCTTCCCGCCACCCGGTCCGGGCGGACCGCCGGTGACCGCGCCGGCGAGCAACACCGCGCCGACCGACGGCGCTGAGCCGACCGCGGAACAGCAGTTCCAGTCGGCCGTCGCCCCGGCGTCCTTCGGCGGCAACGTCGGCCCGGTCAACAGCGCCAAGGAGCGATTCCAGCTCAGCGTGATGACCGGGGAGAAGGCGTCCGAAGCCACGCAGCTGTTGCTGGGCCCGGTGGTCCGCGGCACCACCGTCACCGTCAACGCGAGCGCGCAGGAGGGTCCGAAGTGAGCGCAGGGTCCTCGATCAAGAAGCAGTTCCGCATCTCGGCCACCCTGTTGGCGCTGTTCATGGTCATCTCGTTGGGGCTGAGCTACATCGTCTACGTGACCCTGCGCCGCGACGTGGAGGGCCCGACGCAGACCTACGGCGCGGTGTTCTCCGACGCCTACGGACTGCGCGACGGCGATGACGTCCGGATGGCGGGTGTCCGCGTCGGCCGGGTGGACAGCATCGAACTCGACGGCGCGGTGGCGCGGGTGAAGTTCGTCCTGCAGGAAGGCCAGACGATCTACGGCAACACCGTCGCCGGGGTCATCTACGAGAACATCGTCGGCCAGCGTTTCCTCGGCCTGAGCCGCGGCAGCATCGGCGACCCGGCCCCGGTCGAACCCGGATTCGAGATCCCGATCGAGCAGACCGATCCGTCGTTCGACGTCGGCGCCTTCCTCAACGGCTACCAGCCGCTGTTCGCGACGCTCGACGTCGACGCCGCGGAAGATCTCACCCAGGGCATCATCGATTCGCTCAAGGGCGATGAGGGATCGCTGGCCACGCTGGTCAGCCAGACCTCGGACATCACCGAGACCTTCGCCGGACGCGACAACGCGCTGGGCACCACCATCACCAAGCTGGACACCGTGGTCGGCAACCTGGCCGACCAGAACGAGGCGCTGAACACCAATATCGACCAGGTTCAGGACGTCGTCGCGGCGTTCAACAACCGCCGGCCCGAACTCATCGACTCGATGGGGTCGATCTCCCGGGTGGTGTCCCAACTGGGATCGATCAGCAATGAGGTTCGGCCGTCCCTGGACGAGTTGGTTCAGCGGCAGCCCGGATTCGTCAGCCACATGACCGAGATCGAGCCACAGCTGGCTTTCCTCGGCGCCAACCTGCCGATCATGCTGAAGGGCCTGGCGCGGTTCTCCGGTGAGGGCGCGTTCACGCAGGCCTACGCCTGCGATCTGAACCTCAACGGCTTCATGCCCGGCTTCAACGACATCATCCCGATCATCGTCAACGCGGCCACCCCCGGCAACAAGGCGATGCACACCCCGAGGTGCAGGAACTTGGCAAATGGCTAGGGAAAAGACGCTCGAGGACCGCAACCGGACCGTTCTGGGCTTGATCGCGCTCGGCGTGACGGGCGCGCTGATCGCGCTGATGCTGTTCGTCAGCGCCCTGAACCTCGGATACAAGTCCTACACGCTGGAGTTCTCCGAGTCGGGCGCATTGATGCCCGGCCAGACGGTGACGGTCGCCGGCATCGAGGTCGGCAGCGTGTCCTCGATGAAGCTGGCCGGCCAGCACGTCGAGGGCAAGATCCGGGTGAAGAACGACGTGCGCCTGGGCAAGGACTCGCGCGCGGTCATCAAAGTGACCACGATCCTGGGCTCCCGGTACCTGGCGCTGTACCCGGCCGGCGACGGTGAACTGCCCAACGACCACTTCGATCTGGACCACACCCAGGCGCCGTATGACCTGCAGGCCGCCCTGACCGACATCACGCACAGCTACAAGGAGTTCAACGCCGAGCAGATGGCGGAGTCCATCGGCGTGCTGGGCGAGCAGATGAAGACGCTGCCGCCGCTGGTCCCGCAGGCGATGAAGAACATTCACACACTGTCCTCGATCATCGGGGACCGCCGCGATCAGATCGGCACCCTGCTGGCGGGCACCCAGCAGGTGACCGACACGCTGCGCGCCCAGCAGTCCAACATCGGGCTGCTGGTCAACCAGGGCCAGCAGTTGGTCGGCGAGTTCGTCAACCGCCGAGCCGCATTCCACTCCATGATGCAGGCGCTCACCAGCCTGTTCACCACGCTGGACGGCACCATCGTCGACAACCGCGCGGACCTGGACAAGTTGCTGACCGACCTGGACACGCTGTCGGGCATGCTGGCCGACCACGACGACCTGGTGGAGAACATCCTGCAGATCGGCCCGGTGGCCCTGCGCAACCTGGCCAACTCCACCGGAACCGGCAACGCCATCGACTTCAATATCGGCAACGGGTTGCTGAATGACTCGTGGATGTGCGCGATCAGCGGCCGGGCCAAGCAGTTCGGGATGATCCAGTACTTCAAGGACTGCAAATGAGCAAACGAGTCCTCGTCATCGTCGCGACCCTGGCCGTGGTCGGCCTGGTCATCGCGGGCTTCATCATCAAAGAGGTGAAGGCGCGGGTGGACACCATCCACGTCACCGGCAACTTCGCCAGCGCCAACGGCGTGTACGTCGACAACCTGGTGACCGTGCTGGGCATGCCGGTCGGCCGGGTCACCAAGGTGACCCCGAAGAACGGCTATGTCGAGGTCGAGTTCTCCATCGAGGGCAACGTCAAGGTGCCCAAGGACGTCCAGGCGGTCACCCTGCAGACAGCCATCCTGACCGACCGGCAGATCGCGCTGACCCCGGTGTACAGCGGAACGGGTCCGGTGCTGGAGAACGGCGACACCATCGACCAGAGCAACACCCACGTTCCGGTGGAGTTCGACGAGGTGCTGCAGACCATCAACAAGCTGGCCTCGGCGATGGCCGGCGACAACAACGGCAACGGTCCGATGGCCGACGTCATCAACAGCGCCACCGACTCCGTGGAGGGCAACGGCGAGCTGATCAAATCCTCGCTCGGGGAGTTGGCCAAGGCGCTGAAGCTGTCCTCGGACCGCGGTGACGTGACCAAGGAGCAGACCCAGACCATCGTCCGCAACGTGGACTCGCTGTTCACCGCGGCGGCCGACAACGACGCGCTGTTGCGCCAGTTCGGTTCGACGGTTCGCGGCCTGACCGACGTGCTCGCCGACGAAGACCTGGGCACCGGCACCACCGGCAGGATGATCAACTCGGTGCTGGAGCAGGCCGGCGACATCCTCGCCGCCAACCGGGAGCACATCAAGACCATCGTGAGCAACGCCGACACCGTGGTGCAGACCGCCGTCGATCAGAAGCGTGATCTGGAGGAGTTCCTCAACCTCACGCCGCTGGTGTTGGAGAACGTCTACAACGTGGTGGACCGGGAGAACGGCGCGCTGCGGATCCGGCTGATGACCGACCGGGTGCTGTTCGAAACCCAGCACATGAAGGAAGTGTGCAACATCCTGCGGTTGCGGCAGCTGGGCTGCAGCACCGGCACGATCCAGGACTACGGGCCCGACCTCGGGCTGACCTACATTCTGGACGGCATGGCGACGATGGGGCAGAAGTGATGGGGGTGACCGTGACCGCAGCGCAACGCCGCAAGCGCAGGCCGCTGGCGATCGCCGCGATGGTGGCAGGCGTCACCATCACCACCGCGGGCTGCGGTGGCATCTCGAGCCTGCCGCTGCCGCGGCCCGGAATGATGGACACCGGCGGGTACCGCATCAACGCCGTGTTCGAGAACGCGCTGAACCTGCCGAACTACGCGCTGGTGCGGGTCAACGGCGCGCAGATCGGCTCGCTGGAGAGCCTGAAGGCCGAGAACTACACCGCCGTCGCGGTGCTGCGGATCCAGGAAGGCGTGGAGCTGCCGGTGGGCACCGTCGCCGAATTGCGTTCGGCCACCCCGCTGGGCGACGTGTTCGTCGCGCTCAACCCGCCCGAGGACGCGCCGGCCAACACGCCATTGATCAAAGAGGGCGACACCCTCGGCCTGGAGCAGACCAAGGCGGGCGCGACCATGGAGTCGGTGTTGTCCGCCGCGGCGCTGATGGTCAACGGCGGCACCGTGCAGAACCTGACGAACATCGTCAACGGTTTCGGCCGCGCGACCGGCGACCACGGCAAGGCCTTCGGCGACCTGATCGATCAGACCAACCGGACGCTGGGCAAGTTGAACTCCCGCAGCGAGCAGATCAAGACCGCGATGACCTCCACTGCGGACCTCGCCGAGGCGATCGACACCCGCAACGACAAGATCAACGAGGTGCTGCGTGACGCGGCCCCGGCCACCAAGGTGCTGCACGACAACACCAATCAGATCGCGGACCTGGTGGTGCTGGCCGGCGCGACGACGCGGGAGTTGGAGAAGTTCCCGTCCATCGCCGGCACCGACACCAGCGGGCGCAGCGTCATCGGCGACCTGAACACCATCGCGGCGGCCTGGAACGACGTCGCCACCGCCCCCGGAACCGACCTGTACGGCCTGAACCGCCTGCTGCCCCCGGTCATCAAGGCGACCCCGGGCAGTGGCCTGTCCATCCGCACCAGCGTCGACCGGTTGATTCTGGGGCACATCCCGGACATCGGCTTCCGCGGCGACCTCGGTTTCCACGGGCCCAAGTGGGACGACTTCCAGAAGCTGGTCGGCGCGTTCAAGTACACCCTCTACCGGTTGCAGGAACGCATTGTCGGAAAGGGGCCGGACGTGCCGCAGGTGCCGGTGATTCCCGACCCGACGGTGCCGGGGCTGATCGTCCCCGCGCCGCAGGGCCCCGCGCCCGGACCGACGCTGGATGAGCCGGTGGCGCCCGCGCCGGCCGACCAGACGGTCACCGGCAACGCGCACGGCGTGACCCAGCAGGACCCGGGCGCCGAGTCGGCCCCCGGTGTCGAATCCGGTGAGACCGTGATCGCCCCGGCGCACGGCGTGGCGCCCGCTCAGGTGGGCCCGGCCACGGAGCCGGCGCCGTGATCGGGGCAGCTGCGGACGGCGTCGTCGGCGCCGTCAAGTGGGGACATCGCAATAAGACCTGGTTGTCGACCATCGCGCTGATCCTGGTGCTGGTGCTGTCGCTGGTCTGGATCATGATCAACGCGCTGCGGTTCAACCCGTTCATCCGGACCTACAACATGACCCTGGAGCTGCCGCGCTCCGGTGGTCTGCTGGAGGGGCAGGACGTCACCTACCAGGGCGTCCAGGTCGGCCGGGTCGAGCAGCTCGACATCGTTCCCGACGGCGTCAACGCCGTGCTGCGGATGAACAAGCACATCGACATCCCGGCGAGTTCCGATGTCCGGGTCTCGGGTCTGTCACCCGCCGGTGAGCAGTTCGTCAACTTCCTCGGCGACAAGAACGCCGGCGACAGCGGTCCGTTCCTGGAGGACGGCAGCGTCATCGCCCGTGACCGCGCGAACATCCCGATCGACCTGGCCACCTTCCTGGCCAACACCGACGGCTTGTCCAAGCAGATCGACACCGACAAGATGGCGACGATCAAGAAGGAGCTGAGTCTCAGCACCGAGGGCCCGGAGAAGCTGGAGAGCATCATCGACGGCGGTACGTACCTGCTGTCGACCATCGACGGCGTGCTTCCGGAGACCACCCGGACGCTGCGCACCAGCCGCGTGGTGCTGGACCTGATCTCGGACAAGAACGCCGGCATCTCGGCCGCCTCCGCCAATATCGACGAGGTGCTGACCGCCGCCGACAAGATGCGTGAGGGCTACAAGAAGCTGCTGGCCCAAACCCCGGCCACGTTGGGCCAGGTCGACAACGTCATCAACGACAACTCCGACACCATGGTGCAGTTGCTGGGCAACCTGACCACCACCACCCAGGTGCTCTACCTGCGCACACCCGCGCTGAGCAGCCTGTGGCCGGACTACCGCGGATCGATGCTCGACTCGCTGGGCAGCACCATGTACGGCAGCGGTGTGTGGGTGAACCTGTCCATCTATCCGCGCTACACCTGCGACTACGGCACGCCGCGCCTGCCGGTGTCGTCGGCGGACTACCCGGAGCCGTTCATGTACACCTACTGCCGGGACACCGATCCGGCGGTGCTGATCCGTGGCGCCAAGAACGCGCCGCGGCCGGCCGGTGACGACACCGCGGGCCCGCCGATGGGCGCCGATCTGGGCCGCCAGACCGATCCCACCCCCAAGGGCCGGTACACCGTCCCGACCGAGTACGGCGGCCCCACGCTGCCCATCGAGCCGCCGCGGTGACCCCGCACCAGGCACTTCACCCAGCAGGAGCATGATTGATGGTCGTGACGACCAAAAAGAACGGCAACGCGAAAGACACCGATGAGACGGCTGAGGTCACGGAGGTGGTCGACGTGGCCGCCACCGACGACGACGGCGACGTCACCGAGGTGGTCGAGGCCGCGACCGTGGAGGCCAAGACGGCCGACGCCGGCGACGAGGTGGTCGATTTCGACGACGAGGCAGACGCGCCCGTCGAAGAAGCCGACACCGAGCTGGCCTGGCTGGGTGAGCAGGACAGCGAGGCCAAGGCGTCCTCGTCGAAGCGGCTGATCGCCTTGATCGCCGCCGGTGTGCTGTTCGTCGGCCTGCTGGCGTCCACCGGGTTCCTGGGCTACCAGTACTGGAACAACACACAGCTCAAGAACGCCGCGTCGGCCGCCCAGCGCGCCGCGGTGGCCTACGCCCTGGTGTTGACCAGCATCGACTCGAACAAGGTCGACGAGAACTTCGCGCAGGTGCTCGACGGCGCCACCGGCGACTTCAAGGACATGTACTCCGAGTCCAGCGGGAAGCTGCGGCAGCTGCTGATCGACAACAAGGCGACCGCGCACGGCCAGGTGGTGGAGTCTGCGGTGCAGTCCAACACCAAGGACGAAGCCGTCGTGCTGCTCTTCATCGACCAGGCGGTGTCCAACACCAACGTTCCGGACCCGCGGCTGGACCGCAGCCGGATGAAGATGACCATGAAGTACGTCGACGGCCGTTGGCGGGCCAGCAACGTCGAGCTCCCGTAACGCCCGAAAGGGGTTGAACAGCGTGCGTATCGGTAAAGCACTGGCCACCGCGGCCATTACGGTGGGTATGACGGTGACCCTCACCCCCTCGGCGTCGGCGTCGGTGGAGTCCTTCTGCGGCGACATCGGCGGCGGGTGGGACGGCGCGTACTGCCGCACCACCGCAGTGTCCCCGCGCAAGGCGGTCCGCGACATCAAGCTGGCCCTGCCGGGCGGCCTGATCGACGACCCGACCTCTGGGCCGGTGCTGCGGGAGTACCTGACCACGCTGATGGGCAACTGGCGCAACGCGGCCGACAAGATGGCCGTGGACAGCTTCGCGGAGGAGAACTTCCAGATCTTCCAGCACGGCAGCGCGCTGTCGGCGGTCTTCCACGAGACGTACCACTCCGACGGCCCGTTCCCCGCGAACGCCTACCGCACCTACACCTTCGACATGGCGCAGGGCCGACGGCTGATGCTCGCCGACATCATGAAGCCGGGCCTGGACCCGCTGGTGGTGCTGCCGCCCATGATCGAGCCGTTCCTGATCCCGGCCCTGGCCGCCGCGCCGAAGGGCCCGTCTCCCACCGCGTACCCGTTCATCCCGGAGCGCTGGACCCCGGACAAGGTGTACTCCGGCGCGTACAAGGCCTGGGCGCTGACCCCCGACGAGCTGATCATCTGGATGCCGGACTACCCCGTGGCCCGCGACTTCCCGGTCAACTACAACGGGAACACCTACCAGTGGTCGATGGACGGCGGCACGGTGCAGGTGCACGTGCCGCTGGGCGCCATCGCCAGCGTGCTGCGCCCGGAGTACGGCGGGGTGTAAAACGCGTGACGCGTCAAAGGGCCGGGCGGCGTGCCCGGCCCTTTCGCATGCGCGTGGCTAGTCCCCGGTGAAGTTCGGCGGGCGTTTGGCGAAGATCGCGGCGATGCCCTCCCCGAGGTCCTTGGCCGGCAGGAAGGCGGCGTTCCAGGCCGCCACGTAACGCAGGTTCGCGGCGACGTCGGCGGCGCGCTGTTCGTCGAGCACGTCCATCACCCCACGCACCGTCAGTGGCGGATTCGCGGCGATCTCGGCGGCGGTGGCCAGCGCGGCGTCCAGACAGGCCTGCTGGTCGTCGTAGACATCGTTGACCAGTCCGATCTTCTCCGCCCGGGCCGCGTCGATGTCCTTGCCGGTCAGCGCCAGCTCGCGCAGATGCCCGTCGCCGATGATGTACGGCAGCCGGGCCAGGCTGCCCATGTCGGCGACGATGGCCAGCTTGACCTCACGGATGGAGAATTTGGCGTCGGCGCTGGCGTAGCGGATGTCGGCGGACGCGATGAGGTCCAGCGCGCCACCGATGCACCAGCCCGACACCGCCGCGATGACCGGGGTGCGGGAGTCGGCGACGGCGTTGGTGGCCTTCTGCATCTGCTTGATCGTGGCGAGGAACTCCATCCGCGGTTTGGCCTGCGCGCCCTCGGCCAGCACCGGGGCCAACGTCCCGGCCATCGCCGGCAAGTCCAGGCCGTAGCTGAAGTTCTTGCCGGAGCCGGTCAGCACGATCGCGCGGACCTGCGGGTCGGCGTCGAGGGCCTCGAAGACCTCCGGCAGCTCGCGCCAGAAGTCCGGGCCCATCGCGTTGCCCTTGCCGGGGCCGATCAGCGTCACCACGGCGACGTGGTCGTTCACGTCGATGGTCACCGAGTTGTAGGAATCCATGAGCTGACAGTAGCCGTCCGCGGAACGACGGGGGGAGCGGGCTACTGGGTGTGGCGAGTTCGGGTGCGGAGAGTGGGGAGCGGGGTGCGCGCCAGTGACCTCAGGCCGGAGGCAGCGTCTGCCAGTGACCTCGGGCCGGACGCTGCCCGGCGCCAATGACCTCAGGCCGAAATATCCGGTCCGCCAGTGACCTGAGGCCGAGATCTCCCAACGCCAGTGACCTGAGAGCGAAAAAGGGCCCTGGAATCGCCCTGAGGTCACTCGCGAGGAAGCGCACCGGCCCTGCGTTACCAGCGCCGCGGCACAGGGGCGCGAAACCGGCGCCAGGTTACTGGCGCGCGATCCAGTCCTGCGCGAAGCCGAGGAACACGTCGTTCTCCTCGGGGGCGCCGATGGTGACCCGCACCCCGTCGTCGCCGTAGGGCCGGACCAGCACCCGCGCCTGGTCGGCGGCCGCCGCGGTGAACTCCGCGGTGCGCCCCGGCAGCGGGAGCCAGACGAAGTTCGACTGCGACGGCGGGATCTCGTATCCGGCCTCGATCAGCGCGGCGCTGACTCGGCGGCGTTCTGCCACCACGGCGTCGGAGCGGGCCAGCAGCTCCGCCTGGGCGTCCAGGGAGGCGATCGCGGCCGCCTGGGCCAGCGTGCTGACCGTGAACGGGACGTACACCTTGCCCAGCGCGGTAATCAGCTCCGAATGGCCGACGGCGTAACCGACGCGGGCCCCGGCCAGCCCCCAGGCTTTGGAGAACGTCCGCAGCACCACCACGTTGGGGTGCCGGCGGACCAGCGCGAGACTGTTCGGGACCAGACCGTCGCGGACGTACTCGATGTAGGCCTCGTCGATGGCGATGACGACGTCGTCGGGCGCCGCGGCGACGAAGCGCTCCAGTTCGGCGGGGTCGACGACGGTCGAGGTCGGGTTATTCGGGTTGCAGACGAAGATCAGCCGGGTGTTCTCGGTGACCGCGGCGGCCATCGCGTCCAGATCGTGGGTGGCCTCGCGCAGCGGGACCGGGACCGGGGTGGCCCCGGCCACGCGGATCTGCAGCGGATAGATCTCGAAGGCGCGCCAGCCGAACATCACCTCGTCGCCCGGGCCCGCGGTGGCCTGGATGAGCTGCTGGCACAGGCTGACCGACCCGGCGCCGGCGGCGATCTCCTCCGGGGCGAAATCGCCCAGGTGACGGGCCAGTCGCTGCCGCAGCGCCAGGTAGCCGTTGTCGGGATAGCGGTTGAGCGTCTCGGCGGCGTCGGCGATCGCGGCGGCGACGCTGGGCAGCGGCCCGTGCACGGTCTCGTTGCTGGCCAGCTTGATCGCGCCGGGCACCGTCTTGCCGGGTGTGTAGGCGGGCAGCTCGGCCATCAGCGGGCGTAAACGGGCGGTCATTTGGGTCAGCATAGTGAGGCCATGTACCCTCTGTATCCGGCGGTTCTGGTGCTCGTTTTCGTCTCGCGCAGCGGGTCCGGTAACCTCTGCAAGGTCGAGGAGGCGTGCCAGAGCGGCCGAATGGGACTCACTGCTAATGAGTTGTCCCCTTTACGGGGGACCGGAGGTTCAAATCCTCTCGCCTCCGCCACACAACTGAATAGCACGCGCCCGTAGCTCAACGGATAGAGCATCTGACTACGGATCAGAAGGTTAGGGGTTCGAATCCCTTCGGGCGCACAAGAGAGAATCCCCTCCGGCCTGCGTCGGAGGGGATTCTGCTCTTCCGTGCGCTCCACCTCGGGAGCGATTCCGCGACGAGTCAAGAAGATCTGTGACCGAACACAGGCATTCTGAATCGGTTTCGTCGGCGATCGCGCGTCTGGACAGGGATGCCCGGGGGGCTGGAGTCACCATCGCCCGGCTTGGCCCGGACGTGATGGCGGCTCAGCTTGGCGATGAGACGGCGGTGGTGTCTTTCGACGAGTCACGTGCTCGATACCGGCTTGAGGGGCCTGACGTTCTCGCCAAACGAGAGTTCGGCGCCGGTGACCGCGTCGGAGGGTTCAACTACCACGGCGTGTCGGATGTGGGCATGGCGCAGAGAATGACTCTGCTGAAAGGCAAATCGGTGCAGCTGACCGGCATGGTCGTGCGCGAGGACTCGACCGGCAGATGGGAGCCGCAACCGGCCTCTGAGTTGGATCACTTCCTCTACGACAGGCTGGCGCCCTATGGCTGGCACCAGCAGTTGACGTGGAGCTCGGCGCGAGTGCTGGTCGGCGCGGCCGCGGTGGCGCTGGTTGTGGTGGTCGCGCTGGTCGCCGCGACGATTGCGGCGTTCCTCACCTAGGCGCTGTGCCGCCGGAGGTAGTCGGCGACGGCGCGACGGATGATCTCAGCGACCGGAGCATCTTCGGCTCCCGCTCGATCGTCGAGGGCCCGACGGAGGTCAGCCGGGAAACGCACCGAAATGGCAGGGGTGTTGCCGGTGGCCACGCGCCGGCCGGACGGACGCCCGGTGCGGAGACGGTCCGGGTAGACGGTGATGGGACCGTTCGGCGCTGGGGGATTCGCCTCGAAGTCAGCGGCCATTGCGGCGTAGGCGTCGTCGGTTCGCTTTGCCATGTGCTCCTCCTTTGTCTTTATCGCCGCTGGGTATCGGCAATGTCGTCGGGGGTGATGTGGTCGACGATGCCTGCGGCGGTGACGGTCGCCCAACGCAGCAGCATCGCGTGGAAGACCTCGATGGTGTCGGCGGCGACTTCGCCGACGACCTCGAGCAGCGGTTCGTTGTCGGCGTATCGGCCGATGTGCGGCAGCAACTGAGCGTCGGCGAATACGCGGGAAGGGACTGGAACAACGAGGGCGGGATACTCGATGGCGCTGCGGATCTCGTCATCGGTGATGCCCTGCTGGCGGGCACTGCGGTTGATCTCTATCCGCATAAATAAATGTAACCGATTTATCAATGGAAGTCGAACCGACTTCCTGTCCGCTGACTACGGATCAGAAGGTTAGGGGTTCGAATCCCTTCCGGCGCACCAGCGAGCGCGTCTCTCCAACCAGTGTTCGCGTATCCCGGGGCCCTCAGCCGCGCAGCGCCTCGAACAGCGCCCGCTCCAGCCGGCCGAACTCCGGGGCGGCCAGCACGTCGATGCCGCGAGGTTTGGGCAGGTCGACGTCGAGCACCAGCCGCACCGAGGCCGGCCGCGGGGACAGCACCACCACCCGGTCCGACAGCAGGATCGCCTCCCGCACATCGTGGGTGATCAGCAGCGCGGTCCAGTCGTGCTCCACCCACACCCGCTGCAGCCAGTCCTGCAGATCCTGGCGGGTCAGCGCGTCCAGCGCGCCGAACGGCTCGTCGAGCAGCAGCGTCTTGCGTTTCTGCACGACGGTGCGCAGCAGCGCGGCGCGCTGCCGCATACCACCGGAGAGTTCGAACGGCAGCGCGTCCTCGAACCCGTCGAGCCCGAAGCGGGGGAACCACTCCCGCACCTGCGACCGCGCCGCGCGGCGCGCAACGCCCTGCACCTCCAAACCGAGCGCGGCGTTCTCGGCGATGGTGCGCCACGGAAACAACAGGTCCTGCTGCGGCATATACGCGGCGTGATCGCAGCTGCCGGCCACCGCCCGCCCGTCGACCAGCACCCGGCCGGCGTCGGGGGAGTCCAGGCCCGCGATGATGTTGAACAGGGTGCTCTTGCCGCACCCGGACGGGCCGATCACCGACACGAATTCGCCGGGGGCGACGGAGAACGACACCGAGTCGAGCACCCGTCGGCTCTCGCCGCGGCGCACCCGGAATTCGCGGCTGATCCCGGTCAGCTCCAGCCGAGGCTCACCGGTCATCGGCGGCGGCCCTTCGCTCCTTGACGTGCCATCCAATGACGAGCCGCTCGATGAGGAAGGTGGACAGGTACAGGCCGATGCTGACGGCGGCGGTGACGGCCACCGCGGCGAGCACCAGGTCGGTCCGGAACGCGTTCTTCTGCACGCTCATGTAGATGCCCAGCCCCGACTTCGCGCCGACGTACTCGGCGAAGATCGCGCCGATCACCGCGTAGGTGATGCCGATCCGCAGCGACGTGAAGAACATCGGCAGCGCCGACGGCAGCCGGACCAGGACGAACTCGCGTCCCCGCCCGGCGCCCATGCTGCGCAGCAGCGCGGAGGCCTCCCGCGACGTGCTGGCGAATCCCTCGACCAGGCCGATCGCCACCGGGAAGAACGTGACCAGGGCGACGACCAGCACCTTCGGCAGCAGGCCGAAGCCGAACCAGATGATCATCAACGGCGCGATCGCGATGATCGGGATGGTCTGCGAGGCCACCAGCAGCGGGATCAGGCCGCGGCGGGCCAGCGGCGAGAAGTCGATCGCGATGGCGACGGCCCAGGCGAACACCAGGGACACCCCGAAACCCACCGCCGTCACCCCCAGGGTGGCTAGCGCGTGGCCGGCGATGGCGTCGTGCTGCACCCAACCGGCGGTGGCCACCCGCGACGGCGCGGGCAGCACCTGCGGGCGCACGCCGGTGACGCGCACGGCGGCCTCCCACACCGCGATCAGAACGGCGAGGAAGACCAGCGGCGCCCACAGGTTCGCCCGGGAGCGCACCGCTACAGGTATTCGTTGCTGAAGAACGTCGACCAGTCCGGCGCTTCGCGCAGCGGCGCCCCGTCCCGGTCGGTCAGCAGCCCGCTGTCGTAGAGGAACGCGCCGAGCTCGCTCCAATGCTCGAGGGTCTGCCGGCCGAACTCGCCGTTCTCGTCGAGCATGTACTTCTCGGCCAGCAGTTGCTGGCTTTCGACGAGCAGGTCCAGGTCGGTGAGCAGGCCGGAGTTCTCCTGCTGCAGGATCGCCGCGGCGGCGGCGGGGTCGTCGATGGCGTCCTGGTAGCCGCGGCGCAGCGCGCCCACGAACGCGCGGGCGGCGTCCGGGTTGTCGGAAAGCCAGGTCCTGTTGCCGACGACGACCACCGCGTAGGCGTCCGGGAAGCCGTAGTCGGTGTAGGCGAAGGTCTTCAATTCGACGCCGCGGCGCTTGGCCTCCAGGCCCTCCCAGGCCACGTACGGCACGGTGAAGTCGACATCGCCGGAGTACAGCGCCTCGTAGGCGGTGGTGCCGAGCACGACGGTCTCGAAGTCGCCCTTGCCGCCGGCGGCCTGCACCACGCCGCGCATGGTGACCGTCTCCGCGGGGTTGTCGAAACCGCCGAAGGTCAGGCCGTCGAGGTCGGCGGGGCTGGTGATGTCATCCCGGTCGGCCAGCACCGCGACCTCGGTGGCCCAGGTCTGCTCGACGGCGAGCACCGAGCGCAGGTCGGCCCCGGTCGCCATCGACATGGTGGCGGTGTCCTGGAAGCTGATGCCGAACTCGGCCTGACCGGCGTCGACCAGCACCTCGGGGTTGGTGTTGTTGTACGGCAGCACCTCGACGTCGATGCCGGCGTCGGCGAAATAGCCGCGGTTCATGGCGACGTACAGGCCGGTGTGATTGGTGTTCGGAGTCCAGTCCAGCGCGAAACGCACGGTGGTCCGCTGGCCCTCCGCGCCCTCCGGGTCGCTGCCCGCACAGCCGGTGAGCGCGCCGGTGAGGGCCATGGTGAGCGTCAGCGCGGTAGCCGCGAGCAGGGTGAGTCGGCGCACCGCGAACGGGCGACGGATGGAGGGTGAGTGATTCATCGTCAGACATTCCCTTCGCCAGTGTGAACTGGAGCAGGTTCGACGGGTTTGATCTCAGCCGCTGGTCGCGGCACCCCGTGTCATTTGTCGACCACCATAACTCACGTCCAGAGAACGGCCGGATTCGGTCGGCGGGCAGGTCCTCCGCGCTGGTCAGATCCACCGCTCGTTGGATCGGTTCGGGCTAGGTTCTGTTGCGAAAGTGGCAGGTGGGGTTTGATGCCGGCCCGTGGTGCGCGGTGGCGACGCCGGTGCGACGTCGTGTCGCGAACAGCCTGACGTCGACAGCGACTGGCCAGGTAGTGCACGGAAACTGCGGCGAGTGGCCAGTTTTGGCACGATAATCGCGGCGAGCGGCCCGGTAGTGCTCGAGGGCTCCATGGTGTCCGCTTAAGACCGGGCGGTCCTGGGGTGTTGTGCACATAGGTGGACGCTCGTGCTGTAGGTGGACGCTGGAGCAGGAAAACGTGCGCTACCTGGCCCCTCGCGAAGGAAAACGTGCCGTAGTTGGCCGCTCGCGCTCAGGCATGACCGTCAATGCACGCTCGGGGAGATCTCGAACTCACCGGCGCACATCCGGACGTCACCTAGCCCGCCTCAGCCGGGTTAGCAGTCCGCGCGCAGCGCCAGCACCTCGCGGGCCCGCAGCGCCAGCCACAGCTGCGCGCGGGTGTCGGCCGACGCCAGATCCGTGCCGAGCGTCTCGGTGATCCGGGCCAGCCGGTTGCGCATGGTGTGCCGGTGCACCCCGAGCTCCGCGGCGGCGTTCTCGACGTGCCCGTTGTGCTCCAGGTAGCCGGCCAGAGTCGCGGCCAGAGCCTCGTCGAGCGGGTCCAGCGCGGCGGCGATCAGCCGCAGTTCGGCGTCGCTGCGCGAACCCAGCAGCACCCCGAACGTGCCGAGCCGGCCGAACCGCGACAGTGTCCCCGGCCCGCCGGCCAGGGCCGCGGTGCGGGCCTGGGTCAGCGCGGCGCCGAGCCGGCCGACGGGCTGCGCCGCACTGACCCCGGCACCCACCGGCCGCTGCAACTGGGCGGTCATATCGCGGCGCAGCCGGTCCGCGCACGCGGCCTCGGCGGCCGGCAGCACGACCACCAGATCATCTCCGTCGCCGCACATCAGGAACGGGATCGCGGTGTCGGACAGCGCTTTACGCGCCTGTTCGGCGGCGGGTAGCGCGGGGCCGGCGTCGGTGAGGGCCAGCACCGTCACCTCGCCGTCGGGGTCGAAACCGAAGTAGCGCAGCACCGCCGGCTCGACCGCCTCCGGTGTGCGCAGCAGCGTGCGGGTGACCGCGTCCCGCAGCCGGGTCTCGGTGTCGAGGACCCGGTCCGGTTTCTCCAGCTCGATGCAGATCAGCGCGACGGCGTGCGCCACCAGCAGCCGATCCGTGCTGGCCGGTGACCCGGCGGTGCGCACCGTCAGCCAGCCGCGGACCGCTTCGGTCACCCGAAGCGGCTGCAGCAGGCAGTAGCCGTCGCCGTCGGCGACCACCCGGGCCGTCGGGCCGCGGGACCGGTTCGCGACGGCCGCGATCTGATCCGCGCCCAGGGCGGCCACCCGGTCCGGGTCGGCCCCGGCGGCGGCCAGGGCGCGTCCCTCCGGGTCGAGCACCACCGCGGTCGCCGACAGCAGCCGGCTCAGCGCGGCGACCACCGCGGGGACGCCGCCGCGCAGCGTCTCCCGCGCCAGGATCTCTTGCTGGGTGACCACCCGCCGCACCTCCCGCACCTGCTCGGCGTTGATCTCGTCGATCACCGCGCGGGTGATCGCGATGAACGGGGTGGGCGCGGGCACCGACAGCACCGGCAGGCCGAAAGCGTCTGCGGCGCGGATGATTCCGTCCGGCACCCGGCGGTAGGACTGGCCGGTGCTGAACGCCAGCGCGGCGACGTTCGCCCCGGACAGCCGGCGGACGTATTCGAACTGCTCGTCGTCGGAGTCGGCGACCTTCAGGCCGGTGGTCATCACCAGTTCGCCGCCGAACAGGTAGGGGGTCGGATCGGCCAACTCGATCGGGTGCGCCCAGCTGATTGCCCGGCCGGCGTTCTCCCGACCGGCGACCAGGGTCAGGCCCAGGTCGGCGTGTAGGGCGAGCCGCCGGACGGTGATGCTCACGACAGGGGTGGCGGCGCGCTGCGGTAGCTGACCGGGGTCGCCGAAAGGTCGATCGGGTTCGCCACCTGCGGGGTGGAGCTGCCGGGAACCGGGACCGTCGCCGCGATGCCGAGCTGCTCGGCGAACGCGAACGCCTCGGCCAGATCATTGATCGGGCCGGCCGGCACCCCGGCGGCGCCCAGCTCGCGGTGCCAGTGGTCGGCGCCGTGCGCGGTCAGCGCCGACTCGATCACGACGCACAACGCATCCCGATTCGCCACCCGCGCCGGGTTGCTGAGAAACCGCGGATCCTCGGCCAGTTCGGGCGCGCCGATCACCGCGGCGAACGCGGCGAACTGTTTGTCGTTGCCGACCGCCACCGCGATCGGCCGGTCGGCGGTGTCGAACGTCTGGTACGGCGCGATGCTGGGGTGCCGGTTGCCCATGATGGTCGGGATCACCCCGGCGCCCAGATAGCCCGAGGCCTGATTGACCAGGGACGACAGCAACACCGAGAACAGGTTGGTGTCCACCCGCTGTCCCTCCCCGGTGCGGTCGCGGTGGGCCAGCGCCGCCAGGATGCCTGCCAGCGCGTGCAATCCGGCCAGCACATCGACCAGCGCGACGCCGGCCTTGGTGGGCTGGCCCGGTTCCGGGCCGGTCACGCTCATCAGCCCGCCGACGGCCTGCACCAGCAGGTCGTAGCCGGGCAGCGCCGCTCCGCCGTCGCGGCCGAAACCGGTGATCGAGCAGTAGATGACGTCGGGCCGGATCGCCTTCAGGTCGTCGTAGCCCAGCCCGAGGCGCTCCATGGCGCCGGGCCGGAAGTTCTCCACCACGATGTCGGCCCGGGCGACCAGGTCCCGGGCCCGGGCCACATCCTCGGGATCGGTCAGATCCAGGGCGACCGAGCGCTTGTTCCGGTTCACCGCGTTGAAATACGTCGCCACCCCGGCGGAGTCGTACGGCGGTCCCCACGCGCGGGTGTCGTCGCCGGCGCCGGGCCGTTCGATCTTGATCACCTCGGCCCCGAAATCGCCGAGCATCATGGTGGCGTACGGACCGGCGAGCACCCGGGAGAAGTCGACGACGGTGATCCCGTCCAACGCTCCGGGTGTCATTACCGGAACGCCGCCTGGCCGGTCAGCGCCTTCCCGATGGCCAGCAGGTGCATCTCCGAGGTGCCCTCGTAGGTCAGCACCGACTCCAGGTTGTTGGCGTGCCGCAGCGGGGAGTACTCCAGCGTGATCCCGCTGCCGCCCAACAGGGTTCGGCACTCCCGGGCGATCGCCAGCGACTCGCGGACGTTGTTGAGCTTGCCCAGGCTGACCTGCTCGGGGCGCACCCCCTCGGCGTCCTTGATCCGGCCCAGGTGAATGGCCAGCAGCAGACCCTTGCCGAGCTCCAACGTCATATTGGCCAGCTTCTCCTGGGTCAGCTGGTAGGCGGTCAGTGGCTTGTCGAACACTTCCCGGGCGCCGGCATACGCGATCGCGGTCTCCAGCGAATCACGCGCCGCGCCAAGCGATCCGAACACGATTCCGAACCGGGCCTCGTTCAGGCAGGACAGCGGCGCGCCCAGACCGACCGCCTCCGGCAGCTGCGCCGACGCCGGCAGCCGCACATTGTCGAGCACCAGCTCCGAGGTGACCGACGCGCGCAGCGACAGCTTGCGGTGGATCTCGTTGGCGGTGAAGCCCGGGGTGTCGGTGGGCACCAGGAAACCGCGGATGCCGTCGTCGGTCTGCGCCCACACCGTCGCCACATCGGCGAGGTTGCCGTTGGTGATCCACATCTTGGTTCCGTTGAGGACCCAGTCGCCGCCATCTCGGCGGGCCCGGGTGCGCATCCCGGCCGGGTTGGAGCCGAAGTCCGGTTCGGTCAGCCCGAAGCAGCCGATCGCGTCGCCGGCGGCCAGCCGCGGCAGCCACTCCTGCTTCTGCTCTTCGGAGCCGTAGCGGTAGATGGAGAACATCGACAGTGAGCCCTGCACCGAGACGAAGCTGCGGAACCCGCTGTCGCCGGCCTCGAGCTCCATGCAGGCCAGCCCGTAGCTGACGGCGTTGACGCCGGCACAGCCGTAGCCGTCCAGGTGCATGCCCAGCACCCCGAGGTTGCCGAACTCCTTGGCGAGTTCGCGTGGCAGCGTGGCGGATTCGAACCAGCCCTCGACGTTCGGTTTGAGTTTTGCGTCGACGAACGCGCGCACGGTGGCGGCGATATCGCGTTCGTCGTCGTCGAGTAGCCGGTTGGTGTCGAACAACCCGAGCGGGGTGTAGGTCTTGGCGGCGGGCCGGGAGTCGGTGGCGGTCATGGGTGGGCTCCTTGGGTTGGCTTAGAGGGTTGCGAAGGCGTCGCGCAGCACGCCGAAGCCGTCGATGAGCAGGTAGTCGGAGATGGACAGCGGGGGCAGGAAACGCAGCACATTGCCGTGCGTTCCGGCGGACAGCGTCAGCACGCCGTTGTTGCGGCAGTGGTGGCCGACGGCGACGGCGGCGTCCCGGTTCGGCGCGCGCCCACCGGGCACGACGAGTTCGGCGGCGACCATCGCGCCGCGGCCGCGGATCTCGCCGATCACACCGGTGGCCGAGGCGATGTCGCGCAGTTCGCGGACCATCAGGTCGCCGATGGCGCGGGCCCGCTCCAGCAGATTGTGGGTCTCGATCTCCTCGAACACCCCCAGCGCGGCGGCGCAGGCCACCGGATTGCCGCTGTAGGTGCCGCCGATCCCGCCGGTCGGGGCGGCGTCCATCACCTCGGCGCGGCCGGTGACGGCGGCCAGCGGCAGCCCGCCGGCCAGTCCCTTGGCGCTGACGATCAGGTCGGGGACCAGCCCGTCGTGCTCGCTGGCGAACCACGTTCCGGTGCGGGCGATGCCGGACTGCACCTCGTCGGCGACCAGCAGGATGCCGCGCTCGCGGCAGAACTCGGCGACCGAGGTCAGAAATCCCGGGGCCGGCACGATGAACCCGCCTTCGCCCTGGATTGGTTCGACGACCACGCAGGCCACCTGATCGGCCCCGATCTGGGAGTCGATCAACTGGGCGAACTGCTGCATGGCCTCTGCGGCGCAGTGCTGCGGGCCCGACGGCCAGCGGTACGGGTACGCCATCGGCGCCCGGTACACCTCGGGGGCGAACGGGCCGAAGCCGTGCTTATACGGCTGGGTCTTCGACGTCATCGTCATGGCCAGCATGGTGCGGCCGTGGAAGCTGTGGTCGAAGACCACCACCGCGGGCCGGCCGGTGGCGGCGCGGGCGTACTTGACGGCGTTCTCCACCGCCTCGGCGCCGGTGTTGAACAGCGCGGTGCGCTTCTCGTGATCGCCGGGGGTGATCCGGTTCAGCGTCTCGGCGACCGCGAGATACGGCTCGTACGGGGTGGCCAGGAAGCAGGTGTGGGTGAACCGGGCGAGTTGCTCGGCGGCGCGGGCCACCACCGCGTCGGCGGCGTTTCCGACGGTGGTGACCGCGATCCCGCTGCCGAGGTCGATGAACGAATTGCCGTCCACGTCGAGCAGCACCCCGCCGCCGGCCGCGGCGGCGTAGATCGGGTTGCCGCTGACCAGGCCGGCGGGCAGCGCCGCGGCGCGCCGGGCGGCCAGCTCGACGCTGCCGGGGCCGGGCACCTCGGTGACCAGCCGGCGCTCCTGGCGCAGCGTCGGGCCGCCGATCGCGGTGTTGAGCGCCGCGGTGTTGAGCGCTGTCATGGTGGCCTTTCGGTGGGATTGTGGCCAGCCTATGGGCGGCAGGGATCCCGGCCCATATCCATTCTGGACAATCATTGGCTCATAAGTGTCCGAAACGGAAATTACGTCGCGGCCCGGTCCGTCGGCCGGGCGTGCTTAGGGGCGAACCCCCGGCTCCACACCTCGCGGATCGCCACACCCGTCATGAACAGCGCGAAAACCTGAAGCGGTGACCAGGGCTCCGGCGCCCAGTCCATCCGCCGGCCCGCGAGTAGGAACACGGCCGCGGCGACGACGGGAACCACCACATTGGCGACCCCGAATGCCCACCGGCGCGCCAATACCGACTCGGCCACGGCCGCGACCAGCGTCACCGCCAAACCGGCGAGGGCCATCACGGCGAACCACCCGTCGGCGCCCAGGCCGGGGTCGGAATCCGCGATGAGCAGGTTTTCGCTCCACGTGTTCGCGTCGGCGTCCACATAGTCGGCGTAGCGGCGCGGCATGGTCACGAACGGAATCCGCGCCATCAGCAGGGCGACGACGAACACCCACCATCCAGTGTGCCCGGCGACCCGTGCGGCGCGAAGGGGCGAAACTCGAGAGTCGCTCAACCCTTGACGCCGACGGTGATCATGTCGGCGAACGGCTGGATCCAGTCCGGGCGCTTGACCCGATGCTGGTCGGCGACGGTGAACCCGGCCCCGCTGAACAGCTCGCGCATCTCCTCCGGCGGCGGCATGTGCGCGGCGGACTCGGCGCTGTTGATCAGCTTCGCCCAGGCGCCTTGCGGCGCGAATGTCGTCACCGCCGCGACCCCGCCCGGGGCCAGCACCCGGTGGAAGTCGGCGAGCGCGGCGGGCTGGTCGAAGAAGTGGAACGCCGAGGTGGTGACCACCGCGTCCAGCGCGCCGTCCTCGAACGGCAGCGCCTCGGCCGGACCGGTCAGCCACTTCACCGCCGACGACCGGGACCGGGCCTGCTTGAGCATGCCCTCGGCCATATCGACGCCGTAGACGGCCTCGGTGTCCAGCTCGCGCTGGATCCGGTCGGCCAGGATGCCGGTGCCGCAGGCGATGTCGGCGATCCGCCGGGCGCCGTGCTCGCGCAGCACCGCGATCACCTCGTCCTGGGCCGGCTGGTACATCCAGCGCTGCAGGAACGGGATGTTGTACAGCGGAGCGGCCACACTCCAGAACCCGGTGACCGCGTCGTTGAACGCGCGGCGTTGCACTGACGTCATGACGACGACGGTACCCCCGGGTACCGGGTGCGGGGTACCGGCTGATGATCACGGGCGCCGGCTACGGAGGCCGATGACGACGGAGCGTCGGGCGTCGGTGGCCGCGAGTCCGTTGCCGCGTGCCGATGGCGTCGAGGGCCGCATCGAGTGAGAAGTCAGGCACGCTAGTGAGAACTGGTGGCGGTTCAAGAAGGCATGCATCAAACCCGGGGCGGTTCACTGAGAAACCAGGCACGCTTGTGAGAAACCACGGATGCGAGTGAGAGCTGAGGGCGGCCGCTCTGCGTCGAATGGAACGTGGTGGCGGCCACAAGACGCAAAACCGCCCTGGTGTTCCACACGACGGAGAACCGCCGCCGCGGCGTCTCACTGACCTACCTCATGTCTCAAATGCATCCCAGAGATCTCAGTCGATGGGCCACCCCGCCGTCATGTCTCAGAGACATCCCTGGATTCTCACTCGATGGTTCCCGCTCGGACAGCCACCCGCCCGCGCGCTCATCGACCCCGACGCCCTGCCGGACAGCCACCGCTCGCCAGCCCGCGCCCCGCCCGGCCTCGACTGCCCTTATGAGCCGGGCCTCGTTCCTCGCTCGTCGAACCCGGCTACGTGACGGTGATACCTCCGTCGACGGCAATGGTCTGCCCGGTGACATACCCGCCGGCCGCCGACGCCAGCCAGACCGCGGTCGCCGCCAACTCGGCCGGTTCGCCGGTGCGACCGAGCAGCACCCGCGGCAGCTGCGAATCCAGGTAGCCCGGCAGGTAGTTGTCGGTCATCTCGGACTTGAAGAAGCCCGGCGCCAGCGCGTTCACCCGAATGCCCTTGCGCGAACCCCACTGCTGGGCCAGGTCCCGGGTCAGCCCGATGATCCCGGCTTTGGACGCCGCGTAGGCGGCCTGCGGCAACCCGGCGGTGGTGATGCCCAGGATCGAGGAGATGTTGATGATCGAGCTACCGGGCTGCATCACCCGTCCGCAGGCTTGCGCCATCCAGTACGAGCCGTTGAGGTTGATGTCGATGACGGTCTCGAACTCCTGCACCGTCTCGCGGGTCGCGGGGACCGCGGTGCCGATGCCGGCGTTGTTGATCAACACGTCGACGTGGCCGAACACCTCCATCGCCGCGTCCACCATCCCCTGGCACTGCGCCGGATCGGCGACGTCGGTGAGCACGGCCAGGGCCCGACGGCCGGACGCCTCGACCAGCTCGACGGTGTCGGCGAGCTTGTCGACGCGGCGCGCGCCGAGCACCAGGTCGGCGCCGGCCTCGGCGAACGCCCGGGCGAACGCCACGCCGAGCCCGGCCGAGGCGCCTGTCACCAGGACGACCTTGTCGTCGAGGTCGAACAGGTCTTTCACGCTCATACCGGGCTCCTTCAGTTGGTGTTGATGACGTGGACGCCACGTTCGAACAGCAGCAGCGCGGCGCGGTGCAGGTAGTCGCCGACCTCGCGGGACGCCTGGCCGCCGGCGGCGCGGGCGTTGGAGCCCTCCAGGATCACCCCGGATTTGAAGCAGGCCATCGCGGTGTACCACTGCAACTCCGACAGATCCCGGCTGGTGTTGCCGGCGTATTCGGCGACGAGTTCGTCGGCGCTGGGTAGCCCGGGCGCGGCCATCAGCGGATTGCCCAGCACGGTGTCCGATCCCGGGATCGGCCAGGTCGCGAGCAGCCAGCCCAGATCTAGCAGCGGATCGCCGATGGTGCACATCTCCCAGTCCACGATCGCGACCAGTTCGGGGCCGGTGGGGGAGAACATCACGTTGCCGGCGTGATAGTCGCCGTGCATGATCCCCGGCGACCAGTGCGCGGGCACCCGTTCCCGCAGCCAGGCGGCCAACTCGTCGACGCCGGGAATGTTGTGCCCATCGTAATTGTCCAGTGCCGCATAGGATTCCAGCTCCGCGCTCCAGCGCGGCACCTGCCGCTCCAGGAAGCCGTCGGGCTTGCCGAACCCATCGAGGCCCACTGCCCGGTAGTCGACGGCGTGCAGCTTCGCCAGCGACGACGCCATCGACAACCCCATGCCGTGCTGGATCTCCTGGGACCCGGCGTGCAGCGGCGGCAGCCCCTGGCCGGCGTTGAAGCCGTCGATCGGCTCCATCAGATAGAAAACCGCGTCGCCGAGCACCGAGGTGTCGTCGCACGCGGCGATCAGCCGCGGGTGCGGCACGTCGCTGCCGGCGAGGGCGGCCAGCACCCGGGTCTCCCGGAGGATGACCTTGTTGCTGACCGGGCGCAGATGTCGCGGCCCGCGGCGGAAGACGTAGTCCCGGCCGTCGCGGCGGAAGCGGATCAGGATGTTCTGCGTGCCGCCGGTGATCTCGGTGACATCGGTGACCGAACCGTCGCCCAGGCCCTGGCGCGTCATCCAGTCGGCGACCTTGTCGAGTTCCTCCACGCCGCTCAACCTACCCGTTGGTTGGTCGCGGTGGGGCGGGGTTGGCGCCCGCGGCCGCGCCGTCCTCCTCGGCCGGTTTCTGCCACGGCCAACGACCGGAGATCTCCAGCTCCAACGACCAACTCAGGAACGTCCGGATCAGCACGATGCAGGCCAGCACGCCGACGTTCTGCATGGTCGGCTCCACCGCCACGGTGCGAATGATGTCGGCGGCGACCAGGAACTCCAGCCCGAGCAGGATCGCCCGGCCGAGTTGCCGGCGAAACATCACGTAGGCGTCCCCGGTGCGACGGACCATCCGGCCGATCGCCAATCCGGCGGCCAGCGCGGCGCCGAGGGCGATGACCCCCACGCCGGCGAGTTCGATGGCCTGCGCGGAGATTTCGGCCCACTGCTGGATCTGCATCGCCTCACGGTAATCAACTCCGTGCGCGCGGGACGGCGAAAGGCCGGCGGGCGTCTCACAGCCAGCGCATAGCATCGACACAGGGTTGTCCCATCGCGGCGCGAATACTGGAGGACCATGCCGGCCAGAACTGAACGGGTGGATATGCGCCGCGCCGACGGGACCCCGATCGGCGTGCTCGTCGTCGACGACGAGTCCGTGCTGGCCGAGATGGTCGCGATGGCGCTGCGCTACGAAGGCTGGGATGTCACCACCGCCGCCGACGGGCAGTCGGCGATCAGCGCGGCCCGCGCCGTCCGGCCCGACGCCGTGGTGCTCGACCTGATGCTGCCCGATATGGGTGGGCTGGAAGTGCTCAGCCGGCTTCGGGCCCAGCACCCCGGCCTGCCGGTGTTGCTGCTGACCGCCAAGGACGCGCTGGAGGACCGGATCGCGGGCTTGACCGCGGGCGGCGACGACTACGTCACCAAACCGTTCTCCCTGGAAGAGGTGGTGCTGCGGCTGCGCGCGCTGCTGCGCCGCGCAGGCGTCAGCGCCGAGGACAGCGGGGCGCAGATCGTCGTCGGCGACCTGGTGCTCGACGAGGACAGCCACGAGGTGACACGAGCCGGCGACCAGATCACCTTGACCTCAACCGAATTCGAGTTGCTGCGGTTCATGATGCGCAATTCGCGCCGGGTGCTGTCCAAGGCGCAGATCCTGGACCGGGTGTGGAGCTACGACTTCGGCGGGCGGTCCAACATCGTCGAGCTGTACATCTCGTATCTGCGTAAGAAGATCGACAACGGCCGCGAACCGATGATCCACACCCTGCGCGGGGCCGGATATGTGCTCAAGCCTCCCTCATGATCGACGCTGGCGGCCCGGCACGTGGTCGCTGCGCACCCGGCTGCTCGCCACCCAGGTGCTGCTGCTGGCGCTGGTCTGCGTGGTCATCGGCGTCGGCACCGAACTGGCGCTGCGCGGCTACCTGACCCACCAGCTCGACGGGCAGGTCCGCGACGTCGCGGCGCGCTCGGCGCTGCTGTCGGCGCTGCCGCCCCCGCGGCCGGACATCCGTCACCAGATGGGCCAGCAGCCCGGACCCGGGCCGGCGTTCTTGGACGCCCCCGGCCAGCCGATCGGGGTGGTCGCCGTCGCCGTCGGCTCCGAAGTCCGGGCCCCGGACGCGCCGCCGGACGCCCCGGCGCAGGAGAACGGGTCGCAGCAGGAGAACGGCTCGCAGCAGGTGGCGGCCGGGCTGCTCACCGCCGACGGGACCCGGGCGGCGATCAGCGACGGCGCGGTCGCGCAGCTGCTGGCGGTGAAACCCGGGGCCAACCCGGTCACCGTCGACCTCGACGGACTCGGCGGGTACCGGGTGATGGCCGAGAACGACCGGCTCGGCCGGCTCACCGTCAGCGGCCTGCCCACCGCCGACCTCGACGCCACCATGCTCCGGGTGCTGTGGATCTTCGTGGTGGTCTCCGGCATCGCGCTGCTGACCGCCAGCTTCCTGGGCGCGCTGATCGCCCGCCGGGCGATGGCTCCGCTGACCCGGGTGGCCGCCACCGCCCGCCAGGTCGCCGGGCTGCCGCTGGACCGCGGCGAGGTGACCCTGCCGGTCCGCGTCGCCGACCAGGACGCGGACCCGAAAACCGAAGTGGGACAGGTCGGTTCGGCCGTCAACCGAATGCTCGAACACATCTCGACCGCGCTGTCCACGCGACAGGCCAGCGAGACCAGGGTCCGGCAGTTCGTCGCCGACGCCAGCCACGAACTGCGCACACCGCTGACCGCCATCCGCGGCTACACCGAACTAGCGCGGCGCCAGCACGATGAGCTGCCCCCGGAGGTCGCGCACGCGATCGCCCGGGTGGACTCCGAGTCCGAACGCATGACGCACCTGGTGGAGGACCTGCTGTTGCTGGCCCGGCTGGATTCCGGTCGGCCGCTGGAACGCGAGCAGGTGGACCTGTCGGCGCTGGCCGTCGACGCGGTGTCCGACGCGCACATCGCCGCCCCCGATCACGTCTGGAACCTCGACCTGCCCGAGGAACCGGTGCTCGTCACCGGCGACGCGCTGCGTCTGCACCAGGTGCTGGCCAACCTGCTGGCCAACGCCGGCACGCACACCCCGCCCGGCACGACGGTGACGGTGTCGCTGGAGTCCGAGGGGGTGCTGTCGGTGGTCGACGACGGGCCTGGCATCCCCGCCGACCTGCAACCCGAAGTATTCGAGCGGTTCGCCCGCGGCGACTCGTCGCGGTCCCGCAAGGACGGCGGCACCGGGCTGGGCCTGGCGATCGTCGCCGCCGTGGTGCGCGCGCACCACGGGACCATCGCGCTGGACAGCCGCCCCGGGCGCACCGCGATCACCGTGCGCCTGCCGTTCACAGCGGACGCATAGCCGGGGTCCATCGACCACCCACATTGGCGGGCCACGCTGAATCGGTGACCGCCATCCCCGAGGTGCTGCCACCGGACGCGCCGTGCGCTCCGGCGCCGCGCCGTCCGCGCTGGGAGCGCCCGGCGCTGATCGTGCTGCTGGCCGGCACGGCGGCGCTGTACCTGTGGAATCTCGGCGCCTCTGGGTGGGCGAACGGCTATTACGCGGCGGCCGTGCAGGCCGGCACGCAGAACCTGACCGCCTGGCTGTTCGGATCCACCGACGCGGCCAACGGCATCACGGTGGACAAGACGCCCGCCGCGCTGTGGGTGATGACCGCCTCGGCGCGGCTGTTCGGCTTCAACTCGTGGAGCATGCTGGTCCCGCAGGCGCTGATGGGCGTGGCCGCGGTCGCGCTGCTGTGGGCGGCGGTGCGACGGATCAGCGGACCGGCGCCCGCGCTGCTTGCCGGCGCGGCGCTGGCGCTTACCCCCGCCGCGGCGCTGATGTTCCGGTTCAACAACCCCGACGCGCTGCTGGTGCTCACCATGGTCGGCGCCGCCTACGCCACCCTGCGCGCGCTCGACCCGGCCGCCCGCGCCTGGTGGTTCCCGCTGGCCGGCGCGCTGATCGGGGTCGGGTTCCTCGCCAAGATGGCCCAGGGACTGTTGCTGGTCCCGGTGCTGGCCGCGGTGTTCTGGTGCTGCGCCGACCTGCCTTGGCGGACGCGGTTGCGCCGCGCCGCGGCAGCCGGGGCCGCGGCGACGCTCTCCGCCGGCTGGTACCTGCTGCTGGTCACTTGCTGGCCGGTCGAGGACCGTCCGTACATCGGTGGCTCCCAGCACAATTCGATCCTGGAGCTGACGTTCGGCTACAACGGCGTCGGCCGGATCACCGGCGCGGAGACCGGCGGGCTGGGCAACCCCAATCACGACGCCGGATGGGCCCGGCTGCTCACCGGCGAGATGGGCGACCAGATCGGCTGGCTGCTGCCGTCCGCGCTGATCGGGCTGGTCGCCGGGTTGTGGCTGACCCGGCGGGCGCCCCGCACCGACCGGACCCGCGCCGCACTGCTGCTGTGGGGCGGCTGGCTGGCCGTGGTGGGGCTGACGTTCAGCTTCGCCCAGGGCATCGTGCACCCGTACTACACGGTGGCGCTGGCCCCGGCGATCGGCGGCGGTCTGGCCACCGGCGTCGCGGTGTTGTGGCCCCGCCGCGGCGAACTGCCCGTCGCGGCCGCACTGGCCGCGATCGTCCTGGCCGCCGCGGGGATGAGCGTGCGATTGCTCGCCGGATACGACGGCTGGCTGTCCTGGCTGCGCCCGACGGCAGCCGCCGCGGGGGCCCTCGCCGCGCTGCTGCTGCTGTTGCGGACCGGCCGGCGGTGGAACCTGGTCGTCGCGCTGGCGCTGGTCGCGGCGCTGGCCGGGCCGGCCGGCTACTCGGTGGCCACGGCCGCCACCGCGCATCAGGGCGCGCTGCCGTCGGCGGGGCCGGGCGGGGCGCACCGTGGCTGGGGCCCGCCGCCGGGCTCCTTCCCCAGCGGCCCTCGCTCGTCGAACCGGCCGGATCATGCCGGTGGTGGCGGCTTCGCCCGCGGACTGCTGGCGCTCAGCGAACCCGGCCCTGAGCTCACCGCGCTGGTGGCGGCCGCGGCGCCCGGCCGGGACTGGGCGGCCGCGGCCATCGGATCCAACAACGCCGCCGGCTACCAACTGGTCGCCGGCGCCCCGGTGCTGGCCGTCGGCGGTTTCAACGGCACCGACCCGGCCCCGACGCTGGAGCAGTTCCAGCGCTATGTCGCCGACGGCCGGATCGGCTACTTCATCGGCTCCGGGTTCACGTCCAGGCCGAGCGATCACGGCGGCAGCGACGCCGCCGCCCGCATCGCGGAATGGGTCGCCGAGCACTATCCGGCCCGCACCGTCGACGGCGTCGACGTCTACGACCTGCGGGCCCATGACTCATAGCCCACGCATAGCAACCACCCACGGCCAGCCCACGTCTGACAAACAGGATGAACTCATGACCGCCACCTTGGACAGCGCGCGCACCAGCGGCGCAGCCGAAAAACCAGCCGGCCGTAACGCATCCCGGCCCAACGCCGCCCGGATCGCCGCGCAGCGCGGCGTCCCGGTGCTCGACGTCGTCGTGCCGGTGTACAACGAGCAGGTCGCGCTCGCCGGATCGATCCGGCGGCTGCACAGCTACCTGCGCGATCAGTTCGGCTTCAGCTATCGGATCACCATCGCCGACAACGCCAGCGCGGACGACACCCCGGCGATCGCCCGCGCGCTGGCCGCCGAGATCGACGAGGTGCAGGTGGTGCGGCTGGAGCAGAAGGGCCGCGGCCGTGCGCTGCACCAGGTCTGGGAGAACTCCGACGCCCCGGTGCTGGCCTACATGGACGTGGACCTGTCCACCGACCTGGCCGGACTGCTGCCGCTGGTGGCCCCGCTGATCTCCGGGCACTCCGATATCGCCATCGGCACCCGGCTCGCCCGGTCCGCGCGGGTGGTGCGCGGGCCCAAACGCGAAATCATCTCGCGCTGCTACAACCTGATCCTGCGCTCGACGCTGTCGGCGAAGTTCAGCGACGCCCAGTGCGGCTTCAAGGCCATCCGGGCCGAGGCCGCGCACGCGCTGCTGCCGCTGGTGCGCGACAACGAGTGGTTCTTCGACACCGAACTGCTGGTGCTTGCGCAGCGCTGCGGCATGCGGATCCACGAGGTCCCGGTGGACTGGGTCGACGATCCGGACAGCCGGGTCGACCTGCTGGGCACCGCGATCGCCGACCTGTTGGGCGTCGCCCGGCTGGTCAAGGGATTCGCCGTCGGGGACATCCCGATCACCGAGATCGCCGCCCAATTCGGTCCCGCCGACGACGCCGGACTACGCGGCCGGCATGGGACGTTGCTGCGTCAGGGTGTCTTCTTCGCCACCGTCGGGGTGGCCAGCACCGTCGCCTACCTGCTGCTGTTCCTGGCGCTGCGATCCGGACTCGGGCCGCAGGGCGCGAACCTGGTCGCCCTGTTGATCACCGCCATTGGCAACACCGCGGCCAACCGCCGGTTCACCTTCGGGGTGCGCGGGCGGACCAGGATCGCCCGCCACCACCTGCAGGGGCTCGTGGTGTTCGGGATCGGGCTGGGGCTGACCAGCGGGTCACTGGCCGTGCTGCACGCGCTGAGCGATCCGTCGCGAGCGGTGGAAGTCGGCGTGCTGATCGTCGCCAACCTGATCGCCACCCTGGTCCGGTTCGCGCTGCTGCGCGGCTGGGTGTTCCACCCGGCCCGCAACCACGCCAACCACTCGGAGGAGGAGAACGCGTGACCGTCGTCGACGAACGGGCAGACTCGGATAGCCCTGCGCCGAAACAGGATCCGGAAACCACCGAGCACAACGCGCGGCCGCGTTGGCAGACCCCGGCGCTGGCGTCGCTGCTGCTCGGGACCGCGGTGCTCTACCTGTGGTCGTTGAACTCCCTGGGCTGGTCCAACCAGTTCTACGCCGCCGCCGTGCAGGCCGGGACCCAGGACCTCAAGGCCTGGCTGTTCGGGTCGCTGGACTCCGGCAACGCCATCACCGTCGACAAACCCCCGGCCGCGCTGTGGGTGATGGTGGCCTCGGCGCGGATCTTCGGCTTCAACTCGTGGAGCATGCTGGCCCCGCAGGCCCTGATGGGCGTCGGCTCGGTGTGGCTGATGTACGCCGCGGTCCGGCGCACCAGCGGCCCGGTCGCCGGACTGCTCGCCGGCGCGATCCTGGCCCTGACCCCGGTGGCGGCGCTGATGTTCCGCTACAACAACCCCGACGCGCTGCTGGTGCTGCTGCTGGTCGCCGCGGCCTACTGCGTGATCCGCGCGCTGGATGGCGCGACCACCCTGTGGGTGGCGCTTTCCGGGGTGGCACTGGGTTTCGCGTTCCTGGCCAAACTGTTGCAGGCGGTGCTGGTCGCGCCCGCGCTGGCGCTGGTGGTGCTCGTCGCCGCGCCGATCCCGTTCTGGGGCAGGGTGCGGGCGCTGGCCGCCGGGCTGGCGGCCATGGTGGTCTCCGCCGGCTGGTACGTCGCGCTGGTCGACCTGTGGCCCGCGGACTCCCGGCCCTACATCGGCGGGTCGACCGACAACAGCCTGCTGCAACTGACCCTCGGCTACAACGGACTCGGCCGCGTGTTCGGCGGCCTGGGAAACCCGTCGCACACCGGCGCCGGGATGCCCGGCCCCGGGGACGGCAGCGGGGGAGCGGGCCGCAATATGTTCGGCGGCAGCCCCGGCCTGGGCCGCATCTTCAGTGACGCGATGGGCGGCGAGATCGCCTGGTTGCTGCCGGCCGCGCTGATCGGGCTGGTCGCCGGGCTGTGGCTGACCCGGCGAGCGCCGCGCACCGACCCGACCCGTGCCGCGCTGCTGCTGTGGGGCGGCTGGACGGTGCTCACCGCGGCGGTGTTCAGCGCGATGAAGGGCATCTTCCATCCGTACTACGCCATCGCCCTGGCCCCCGGCATCGCCGGGCTGCTCGCGGTGTCGGCCACCCAACTGTGGTCCCGCCGAGCCGAACCCGCGGTCCGCGCGGTGCTGTCGGTGATGGTGGCCGGCACCGGCGCGTGGGCGTTCGCGCTGCTGGCCCGCACCCCGGACTGGCAGCCCTGGCTGCGCCCGACGGTGCTGGTCGCCGCCATCGCGGTGGCGCTGGCCATCCTGGTCCGCCCGAACAGTTGGGGCCGCGGGCTGGCCGTCGCCGCCGTGCTGACCTGCCTGGCCGCGCCGGCCGCCTACACCCTGGCCACCGTCACGCATGTCACGCACGGCGGACCGGTGCCGGCGTCGGGTCCCGCGCGGGCCGACGAGCGTCCTGGCGGACCCGGCGGCGGGCCGTTCCCCGGTGAGGGGCAGTTCCGCACGGCCGACACCGTGGAGGCGATGCTGCGCGCCACCGACAACCGGTGGGCCGCGGCCACCGTCGGCTCGATGACCGCCGGCGATATGGAGCTCAACACCGGCACGGCGGTGATGGCCATCGGCGGCTTCATGGGCGCCGATGACGCCCCGACGCTGGAGCAGTTCCAGCGCTACGTCGCCGACGGCGAAGTGCGCTACTTCCTGATCGGCAAGGGCCCCGACGACGGGCGCAAGGATCAGCAGCAGGGCGACGGCTCCACCGGTTCGCTCGGCGGCGCCCCGGGTGGCCCGCCCCCGGGCTTCGGGGCCGACGGCGACAATGCGGCGAGCAAGATCACCGAGTGGGTGAAGGCCACCTTCGCCGAGCAACAGATCGACGGGATGTCCGTCTACGACCTGCAGGGCCCGACCCGCTAGCGCGCTCGGCTAGGGTTGGGGGGTGCAACTGCTGCTGATCCGACATGCCCTGCCGCAGCGCAGTGAGCTCGGGCAGGGCGCCGACCCGGAGCTGTCCGAAACCGGGGTGGCGCAGGCGAATCGGCTGCCGACGGCGCTGGAGCGCTTCCCGATCGCCCGGGTGCTCAGCAGCCCGCAGCGCCGCGCGGTGGCCACCGCGGCGCCGCTGGCGGAAAGCCGCGGACTGTCCGTTGAGGTCGATGAGCGGCTCGCCGAGTACGACCGTGGGCATTCGGAATACCTTCCGCTGGAACAACTTCGGACCGAACGTCCGGACCAGTGGGCCCGGATCGCGGCCGGCCGGCTGCCCGTTGGCGTCGATGAGACAGTGTTCCTGTCCCGGATCGCCGACGCGATCACCGACCTCACCAGCTTGGCTGACCACACCGACACCGTCGCCGTGGTCAGCCACGGTGGCGTCATCAACGCGCTGCTGCACCGCGTGCTGGGCACCGAGCGGATCCTCGCCTTCCAGATCGACTACGCCTCGGTGACCCGGCTGCTGTGCTCACGCTCCGGCGCGTTCAGCGTCGCCGAGGTGAATGGAACCGCGCACGTCTGGGATCTGTTGCCCCGCAACCAAAACCGCTAGCGATTCTGCGTGGCCGTGGCCACGAGCGGCCACTTTCTGCACGAGCGGCCGACGATGTGCGCAAAAGCCCAGGACTCCTCCTCGCAGAGCGGACACCACGGGCCGCTCGGCGCCGTCACACCAGCCGCAGGGCGGCCGGCGCCCCGGCCGGCACCGCGGGCGACGTCGGCGGCACCGGATCGATGCGCCGGTAGGATTCGCCGAGCGGGGGGCGGGGATCCGGCTCACCCTTGTTGGGCCAGAACGACATCGCCCGCTCGGCCTGCGCGGTGATGGTGAGCGACGGGTTGACGCCCAGGTTCGCCGTGATCGCCGACCCGTCGGCGATGTGCAGGCCGGGATGGCCGTACACCCGCTGATACGGGTCGATGACGCCCTCGGCTGCGGATGCTCCGATCACCGCGCCGCCGATGTAGTGCGCGGTCGCCGGAATGTTCATCACATCGTTGACCCCACCGGCCGGATCGCCGTCGATGGCGTCGGCGTAGCGGCGGGCGATATCATGCGCGACCGGAATCCAGGTCGGATTCGGTTCCCCGACACCCTGTTTCGTGGTCATCCGGCGGCCTCGCAGATACGAGGTCAGGGAGTTGTCCAGGGACTGCATCACCAGCAGGATGACCGTCTTCTCCGACGCCCGGTGGTTGTTCTGCGAGCGCAGGAACACCAGCGGGTGCCGGATGGCGGCCAGCGCGAACCGGGCCAGCCGGTACGGTCCGCCGTCGACCAGCGGCACCGTCAGCACGGTGATCGCGTTCTGCCCCGGGCCGTACCGGCACACCTCGACGTGGGTGTTGGGCTCCGGGTGGATCGAGGAAGTTATCGCCACCCCGGTGGAGATGTCGGTGCGGTCCCGGCTGCGGGCGCCCAGGATGGCCTCGGAGTTGCTGCGGCTCAGTTCGCCCAGCCGCGGCGACAGGTGCGGCAGCACCCCGTCGCGGCGCATGGTGTGCAGCAGTTTCTGGGTGCCCAGCGCCGCCGCGGCGAACACCACCTGCTCGGCGGTCAGGGTGCGCCGGCGGCGGGCCAGCGGGCCGGTCGAGCGGCGGGTGTCCACCCCGTAGCCGCCGCCGGGCAGCGGTCGCACCGCGGTCACCGTCGTCATCGGAATGATCTGCGCGCCGGCCTGCTCGGCCAGCCACAGGTAGTTCAGCGTGGTGGTGTTCTTGGCGTTGCCGGGACAACCGGTGAAGCAAAGGGCACAGTGCGTGCAACCGGCGCGTGCCGGTCCCGCCCCGCCGAAATAGGGGTCCGGCACGGTCTGGCCCTCGCGGCCCTCGTTGAAGAACACCCCGACGTTGGTGGCGTGGAAGGTGTCGGCCACCCCGAGGTCGGTCGCCACCTGGAGCAGCGCGTCGTCGGCGGGGGTCATCCGCGGGTTCGGGTTCACCCCCAGCATCCGCTTGGCCTGGTCGTAGTACGGGGCCAGCTCGGCGCGCCAGTCGGTGATATGCGCCCAGGCGCGGTCGGTGTAGAAGTCCGGCAGCGGCTCGTAGAGGGTGTTGCCGTAGATGATCGACCCGCCGCCGACCGCCGCGCCACTGGCCACCAGGCATTTGCCCAACACCGTCAGGCGCTGCGGGCCGACGCAGCCCAGTCGCGGCGCCCAGATCGCCTTGCGGACGTTCCAGTTGGACTTCGGCAGGTCTTGCGGGTCCCAGCGCCTGCCGGCCTCGATGACGCCGACGCGGTAGCCCTTCTCGGTCAGCCGCAGCGCGCTGACGCTGCCGCCGAACCCGGACCCGATGACCAGGACGTCGTAGTCGAACGCGGTCAATGTTTCGCCGGAACCATCTGATGACGCAGCGGCCACAGCGGCAGCCGTCGGCGGCCGGAGCTAGCCGCCCCGAGCATCTCCTGGGCGTCGGTGAGTTTGCGTCGTGGGCGTCCGCTCCGCGCGCCCGCGGCGCGCTCGGATTCATCGATCGCGGCCCACCCCGCCTTGTCGACGACACGATCCCGTTTGCCGCGCAGCAGATAGCCGATGTCGCCCCCGGTCGGGGTGGGCAGCCGGCCGGCGGCGTAGTCGTCGAGCACCGCCAACACGGTCTCCTCGGCGCAGGTCCGGTTGCTGCCGATGCCGCCGCGCGGGCCACGCCGGGCCCAGCCGGTGGCGTACACCCCGGCCAGCGGCGTGTCGGCGTCGACGACACGGGCGTCGACGGTGGGGATGATGGCCCGCTCGGCGTCGAACGGCACCCCGGGCATCGGCGCGCCCAGGAAACCGACCGCGCGGACCACTAGGCAGGCGTCGATCTCCTCGACGCGGTCGCCGCAGCGCACCCGCACGCCGGTCACCCGGTCCTCGCCGAGGATCTCATCGGCGGTCACGTTGAACCGCAACACGATCCGCTTGTTGCCGGGCGTCGGCTCACGTTCGGCGATGAGACGCAACAGCTCGGTCTTGGGTGTCTCGGGCGCGCCATCGAGATCCGCCGGGTCGACGATGACATCCAGCCCGGGAACCTGCGACAAGCCGTGCAATTCCGGGGTGGTGAAGGAGGCGGCAGCGGGTCCGCCGCGGCCCAGCACGACCACCTCACGCACCGCGCCGGAGCGCAGGGCGGTGAGTGCGTGATCAGCGATGTCGGTGTGCGCCAGCATGTTCGGGTCGCCGGTGATCACCCGGGCGACGTCCAGCGCGACGTTGCCGTTGCCGATGACGACGACCCGCTCACCCGATAGCTCCGGCGCCAGGTCGGCGTTGTCGGGGTGGCCGTTGTACCAGCCGACGAAGCCCAGCGCGCCCACCACGCCCGGCAACTGTTCGCCGGGGACTCCCAGCAGTCGCTCGGTGGTCGCGCCGTGCGCGTAGACGACCGCGTGGTGGTGGCGTGTCAGGTCGTCGTGCGTAAGGTCCGCACCGATCTCCACGCCCAGGTGCATCGAAAAACGCTGTTCCTGCTCGCGGCCCCAACGGAACTGGCGCATCACGCTTTTGGTGTCCGGGTGGTCGGGCGCCACACCGTGGCGGATCAGACCGCCGGGGACGGGAACACGGTCGAACATGTGCACCTCGACGCCCGGGTGGCGCAGCAGGTCCTTGGCTGCGTACCAGCCGGCCGCCCCGGACCCGACGATCGCCACCCGCAGGCCGCCGGCGTCGCCGCGCACCGGCAGCGGTAAACGGCGGTCCCAGTCCGGCTGCTGCGGGTGGTGGCCGAAGAAGTCGTCGCTGGCGGCCCGGTAGAACTCCGTCTCCTCGGTGCGGATATTGCCCGGCAAGATCGCGTCCACCGGGCAGGCGTCCGCGCAGGCTCCGCAGTCGATGCAGGTCTTGGCGTCGATGTAGAGCATCTCTGCCGTTCCGAAGTCCGGCTCGTCCGGGCGCGGGTGGATGCAGCCGACCGGGCACACCACCACGCAGGAGGCGTCGTTGCAGCAATTCTGGGTGATGACGTAGGCCATTCGGAACTCCTAGATGTCGGCGAGCTCGTCGACCAGCGGAATGACGTACGGGGCGTCGCCGGCGCCGGTGATCTGCGAACCGCACCACGGGTCGTGGTCGGTGAGCAGCGCGGGCACCGGGGCATTGCCGTCGACCTGGATGGTCACCGGCTGGTTCAGCGTCTGGTGCGCCTGCTTCTGCGCCTTTGACGGGGCCACCCGGCCGTACCAGCGCACGGTGTTCTCGGTCGGTTGGTAGACGCCGATGACGTGGATGTCGACCTGGAACGCGGAGCCGTCGGCGGTGGTGAGCACGGCGGGACCGTGGTAGTCCTCGTCGTCCTCCTGTTCCTCGCGGTCGTGGGCGTCGGTGAACCGGTAGTCTGCTGGCGCTTGACCTCGTAGCTCGGGGGCGTGGACAGGCTGGTCATCGCGTGGCCTCCAGGTGTGACGGGCGATACAGTGCGTGGAACGCTAGACGGAAATCGCCTAATTGTCTACCTCGCTAGGATGTCCGATATGAGTGCGCAGGCAGCGGTTCCGGGCGGCGGCAACACGTCGTCCCGGATCCTGGACGCGGTGCTCCGGGTCGCCGAGGCCACCGGCCTGCACAAGCTCTCCATGGACGAGATCGCCCGCGCCGGCCGGATCGGGCGCGCGACGTTGTATCTGCATTTCCCGGGGCGCGACGCGGTCGTCAAAGCCGCGGTGGAACGCGAGTTGGCCCGCTACTTCGAACGGGTGACCGCGGCCGTCGAACCGTTCGACGACCCCGAGGTGCGGTTGGTGCGCGGATTCGCGGCCGGATACCGCGAACTCCGCGATCATCGCGCGCTGCAGACCGTCCTGCGCACCAATCCGGACGTCATCCGGCCCTACTTCATGGGACCGCACAGCCCCGCGATGGACCGGTCCCGCGACTTCATCGAGTCGTTGCTGCGGGGCGAAAACCTTCCGGAATCGATGCAGCCCGCGTTTGCCGAGCACATCGCCCGTGCCATCCACTCCCTGGTGCTGACGCCGGGCGGGGTGCTCGGCATCGACGCCCCCGACGGCCCGGAGAACTACGCGCGCAACTTCCTGGTGCCGGTGCTGCGCGCCATGATCGCCGACGGTGCGGTCGACGTGCCGAGCTGACCGGGCGGTTTAGTGCAGCTTGAGGTTGCGCTTGGCGACCCGGCGCAGCTGGAAGATCCGCACCGCGCCGACCGCGACGGTGATCAGCCCGCCGGCGATGGCCGCGAACAGCGTCGCCACCCCCAGCGGCAGCTGCCAGCGCCAGCCGAGGAAGTGGAACGGCGTCGGCTCGGTGTTCTGCGCGATGAAGATCAGCAACACGATCAGGATCAGGAAGCCCATGATCAGCGCGCCCCACAGGGCGGCCGCCCGGGTGAACTTCGTCTCCTGCGGTGGCGGGGGCGTCCCCGGAGTGTGCACGTCGGCGACCGGGTCGGGCTGCTCACTGCTCATGGCAGCCATTGTGCACGGATCGGCGGAGGGAAAAGTCGCCGACGCAATATCGGGCACCCCACACAAAGAAGGTGGTCCTTCCCTTACGGTAGAACGGTGAGCGCAGCCCCGAATGACGAGCACCACGACAACTGGCCGGCGATCCTCACCTGGCGTGGCCACAACGACCGGCGGATGGAGTCGGTGCGGGTGCAGCTGTCAGGCAGCCGGCTCAAGGCCTACGGCCGGATCGTGTCCGCCGCGACCGACACCGCGCCGGCGTTCTCCGCGTCCTATGACCTGGTCACCGATGAATCCGGGGCGACCAAACGGTTGTCGATGACGGTGACGCTGGCCGAACGCGAACGCCAGCTGTCCATTGCCCGCGACGAAGAGAACATGTGGCTGGTGCAGACCCCGGCCGGGCAGATCTCGCGGCTCGCCTACGACGGAGCGCTGGACGTCGACGTGGTGTTCAGCCCGTTCTTCAACGCGCTGCCGATCCGCCGGACCGCGCTGCACCAGCGCAAGGACACCCTGATCCTGCCGATCGTGTACGTCTGGCTGCCCGATATGGAGGTCAAGCCGGCGACGCTGAGCTACACCTCGCTCGGCGACGGGAACATCGACCTGTCGTCGCCGCTGGGCGACACCCGGATCACCGTCGACGGCGACGGCTTCATCCAAGACTATCCGGGCCTGGCAGAGCGGATCTGATCACCGCCCCGGCCCGCCCGGCCGCGGCCAGGCCGTCACGCCACCCCGGCTCGCCGACGGTCACGTTGACCAGATCCGGCCGCGGGAAACTGTCGTAGCGCACCCGGGCGGCATGGCCCGCCTCGACCAGCTCGGCCACCGAGCGATGCGTGGCCAGCCCCTGGCGGGCGCGGATCAGCAGATCCAGGGCGCGGTCCAGCGCCGTCAGCAGATCGGTGGCGTTCGCCTCGCACATGGCGCGGACCAGTTCCGGCGCGGTGCCCGCCACCCGGGTGCCGTCCCGGAACGATCCGGCGGCCAACGCGAACGCCAGCGGGACCTCCGCCGCGGTCTGCGACAGCGCCTCGGCCAGCAGGTGCGGCAGGTGGGAGATCGCCGCGGCGGCCGCGTCGTGCTCGTCGGAGCGGGCCGGCACCACCACCGCGCCGCAGTCCAGCGCCAGCCGCATCACCGTCATCCACACCTGCGGGTCCACTCCGTCGTCGACGGCCAGCACCCACGGCGCGCCCTGGAACAGCGACACACTGCCGGCCTGCCAGCCCGAGTGCGCGGTGCCGGTCATCGGATGCCCACCGACGAACCGGGCCCGCAGGCCGGCGTCGGTCACCGCGTCGAGCACGGCGCCCTTGACACTGGTGACATCGGTCAGCGCGCAGTCCGGCGCGATTTCGGCGACCCGGTCCAGGATGTGAGCCAGCGCAGGCATCGGCACCGCGACCACGATCAGCGCGTCCTGCTCGGCGGCGCGGGTCAGCGCCACGGCCAGGTCGGTGCCGGCGTCGTAGCCGTCGGCGGTCGCCGCGCGGGCCCCCTCCACGCTGCGGTTGTAGCCGTACACCGGGTAGCCGGCGGCCGCGGCGGCCCGCAACAGCGAGCCGCCGATCAGGCCGAGGCCGAGGACACAGATCGGGGGCCGTTTCGCGGTGTTCGACACGACCCAAGGTTGGCACATCCGGGGAATGGCCGCAGATTCCGATCCGTCTGGTGAAGGGGCGGGCCGCGGACTACCGTTGGCGCCCATGGGTACACAGCCGGACAGCCATGGGGTCTCCGTGGTGCAGGTCGACGGCAAATGGCGCTGCACCACCGTGGCCGATCGGGCGCTGGGCGGCCTGGCCGACTTCGAGACCGCGCTGCGCGAACTCCGGGCCGCGGGCGCGGTGTTCGGGCTGGTCGACATCGATCACGAGTTCTTCGTCATCGTGCGGCCCGGCCCGGGCGGCGCCCGGCTGCTGCTCTCCGACGCCACCGCCGCGCTGGACTACGACCTGGCCGCCGAGGTGCTGGAACGCCTCGACGCCGATATCGACGACGACGAGTTGGAGGACGCCGAGCCGTTCGCCGAGGGCGACCTGGGGGTGCTGGCCGACCTCGGGCTGCCCGCCGGGGTGCTGGGTGTCATCCTCGCCGACACCGATCTGTACGCCGACGAGCAGTTGATGCGGATCGCGCAGGAGATGGGCTTCGACGACGAGTTCGCCGCCATCCTGGACTCCTGACCCGCCCGACGTGGACGACGAGGCCCTGATCCGGGCGGCGCTTGCGGCCGCGGCGGCCGCCGGCGCCGACGACGTGCCGATCGGGGCGGTGCTGATCGGCGCCGACGGGGTGGAACTGGCCCGGGCGGCCAATGCCCGGGAACGCCTCGGCGACCCCACCGCGCACGCCGAGATCCTGGCGTTGCGGGCGGGCGCGGCGGTGGTGGGCGACGGCTGGCGGCTGGAGGGCGCGACGCTGGCGGTCACCGTGGAACCGTGCGTCATGTGCGCCGGGGCGCTGGTCGCCGCGCGGGTGTCGCGGCTGGTGTTCGGCGCCTGGGAACCCAAGACCGGCGCCGTCGGCTCGCTGTGGGACGTGGTGCGCGACCGTCGGCTCAGCCACCGCCCGCAGGTCCGCGGCGGGGTGCTGGCCGACGAATGCGCGGCGCCGCTGCGGGACTTTTTCGCCGGCCACCGCCGCGATTAGGGCGCGCGCCGGGCGCCCGGTAGACTGCCACACGGTGGCGTGTCCGAGCGGCCTAAGGAGCACGCCTCGAAAGCGTGTGTGGGGTAACCCCCCACCGAGGGTTCAAATCCCTCCGCCACCGCCAGAACCGCCCGCCTGCTGATGCAGGTCAGGGCGGTTTTTGCATCGCTTAGACGTTCGACTCAGGCCCCGGTGCCCACACTTTGCCCACAATCCCGGCTATCTGCTGGCGAATACTTGGCATGCAGAGTGACGGCCACGGCGTCGAGATCGTCGTCGAACAGGTCCGCGTAAGTGTCCAAGGTGACCTTCGCGCTCTTGTGCCCGAGCATCCGCTGCAACGCCAGGACGTTCACCCCGGCCGACACCGCCAAGCTCGCCGCGGTGTGCCGGAGATCGTGCGGCGTGATCTTCTGCACCTTGGCCCGCTTCACCGCCCCAGAGAACCACCCGTCTTTCGACTTCGGCCGCGGAAGGTACTTCCCGCCGGGACCGGGGAACACCAGATCCTCGGGCCGCTTGCCCTTGCACAGCGGGGCCAGCTCATCGAGGACGAACCCCGGCACCGGAACCTCACGGATCACCCGGCCCTTGGTCAGCCCGACCGCGTGATCCGATCCGAGCTGCACCGCGTTGTCTGCGACGGTCAGCCTGCGTTTGAGGAACTGGACGTCGCGCACCCGCAGCGCGATCGTCTCGCCCCAGCGGGTGCCGCACAGCGCCAGGACGTAGACCAGGGCGCGGTGATCGCCGGACTCGGCGGCCAGCCGGTGCACATCATCGGCGGTGAGGTAGATGTGGCGGCCGCGGACCTTCTTCGGCAGGCCCTCGATTCCGCGTGCAGGGTTCGACGCCAACCGCTTCGGCCTCGATCGCACAGCGTCGTCGAGGATGCCCGCCAGGACGCCGTGCGCGCGCAGGATCGTTGTGGTGCCCTTGCCGTCCTTGCCCATCTTGGCGACCCACGCCTCGACGGCCAGCGGATCAATGTCGGCGACCCGCGTCGACCCCCAGGCCGGTTTCACATGGACGCGCCACGCCGATTCCGTCATTCGGTAGTTCGACTTGGCGGTCGCTGATTCCTTGCGGGCCAGCCAATCCGGGGCCAGCTCGGCGACGGTGACCCACCCGGCCGTCTCGGCGACGAACTCACCCGTCATCTTGCGGACCTCGACGGTCGCGGCGAACGCCTCGGCGTCCCGCTTCCGCTTGAATCCGCGCTTGTCGGTCTGCTTGCGATCCGGCTTCCGGTAGCGCACCCGGTAACGGGTCTGGCCACTCTTGGTCTCGTAGGAATCAATCGTCGCCATCAGGCACCCCGTCCGGGTAGAACTTCCGCAGCAACGTGCGCTTCATGAACTCCGAGGGCTCCCCGCTGCCCAGCACCCCGGCCTCGATCGTGATGGACTCCCACGGCGGCAACGCCCGATCAAAGAACCGGATCGCCGCGCGCTCGTACAGGAGCGGGCCGGACTCGTCGGGTAGTGGCCGGCGGGCGATCAGCCAATCCCACAAGAGTGCGGCCTCGACTTCGATGCTGCTCGCTGACACAACATCTTCCGCGGCCACCCCGGAGGGCATCAACAGCGTCGACGGAGACACCCCCAGCACGACCGCCAAGGCCACCAGATCGTCGGCGTCTGGCCTGCGTTCTCCTGACTCGATCCGCTGAATACCGACCAAGGGGATCGGTCGGCCGAGGGTGTCTAGACGCTTTGACACGTCTGCTGCGGACAGGCCCTGTGCGTCCCGCAGACGCCGAACGTTGCGGCGCACCGCATCGCCGGTCGCGCCGAGGCGCGGTGCCTTCTTCTCGGGCTTGCTGCCACCCTGATCGCCTGCCATGAGGACAGTATGCACTCAATTTTGAGGTAATACGCCTACGGACTTGACTCAGCTTCGCTGCTGATGCACTCTAGTGAGTGAGTTACATCAAATCTGATGCAATTCGGACTCGAAAGGAGGTGAACATGGCGGATACGCCCAACGGGCTGGACACCGCGACCAGCAAGGAGGTCGCCGAGTACCTGCGAACAAGCGAGATGGGTCTCGCGCAACTCCGCTACAAGGGCAACGGCCCGAAGTTCGTCAGGGTCGGCAAGCGCAAGGTGATCTACCGCTGGGCCGACGTCCTGGCGTACCTCGACGCCAACACGATGACCCGCACCGACGACCACCCCAAGGGGGCGGCGTGATGCCCACCAAAGAAAACGCCCCCGCCGGTGCTGGAACACCTGCGGAGGCAACGAACAAATCCAATCGGCTGAAAGGAAGTTCAACCGCCATGCTAACCAACACCGACCACCCGGTCGACTCCCGCACCCGCACCTGCTGCGGAGGCATCGGAGCCCACGCCGCCGGATGCCTGGCCCTCGACGTCGATGGTCACCTTGCCGACGCCTACACCGACGCCACCCGCGGAGCCGACGAGCTGACCGAGGCCCTCAAGCGCATGGACGACGCACCGCTGCTCGCCAGCATCGACGTCGTCACCGCACGGGCTCACCTGCTCGCCGCCGCCCGACTGATCGACAAGGCCGCCCAGCGCATCACCGCCGCCGAGGTGACCAAGTGAGCGACAACACGATCCGCTGCGGACTCGACGGCTGCACATCGCACCAGTGTGAGAGCTTCAGCGCCCACACCTGGAAGGGGGAGACGCACGTATCCGGGTGCCTGCCGACGGCCATCCCCCACCGGACCCGCTACCTGAGCATCTATGTCGAGATCGACGACCGACACCGTCAGCCCGACGAACTCATGCTCGGCCTCTACAGCGATCAGAACGGCGAAGGCGACGGCGTGGAGGCGTGGCTGACAGTCGAGGAAGCCGAGCGCGTCCGCAACCTGCTCGACACCGCGATCCGCCGGCACACCGCTTACCGGGAGATCGGTCGGTGAACGCCGCTGCCAACCGGAGCCGGCCCCACCTCGGGGCCGGCCTCCCGGCGTCCAACCAAGTCGCGTTCGCCGAGGTGCTGCGCTTCGTCGCCGACCTCGGCGTCGACCCGACCCGCGTCCTGACCGCTGGCACCCCGGCATGGTGCGAGCTGCCCGACGATCACCCGGACAAGCTCGCCGCCGTCCTGGCCGCCGGTGTCCATCACGCGCTGCGCGTCGATCTCGCCCAGGCCGCTCGCGCCGAGGCATCCCGCGCCGTGTCGGCGTCGACCGACTGGTCGCGCGTCGGCCGCCCCCGCCCCGACTCCTACATCGAACGGATCTCGGCATGAGCGACGAGTTCTGGACCGCGCGCCCGGTCCTCACCCACGCCCGCAACGTCGCCCGCGCCCGCGGCGCCGGACCTTGGGCGGTGCTCGGAGCGGCGATGGCCAACGCCGTCGCCACGATCCCCCCGGAGATCGGCCTGCCCGGCATCGTCGGCGGCCGGATGAGCCTCAACCTGTTCATTGCACTCACCGGCCCCAGTGGGGGAGGCAAGGGTGCCGCCGAGGCCGCAGCCCGAGCAGGATTCAAGTTCACCGGCGACGAGATCGACGTGGTGCCCCTCGGATCGGGTGAAGGCATCGCCCGGACCTACCGGCCCACCGGCACCAAGGCCGACGATCCCAACCCGGTAACCACCGCCGTCTTCTCCGCGCCCGAGATCGACACCGTGGCGGCACTCGCCAGCCGATCCGGCGCCACCCTGTCCGCGGAACTGCGGAAGGTCTACAGCGGCGAACAGCTCGGCTTCGCCAACGCCGGCAAGGACACGCGCAACGTCGTCGCCGCCGGAAGCTACCGGGCCTGCCTGATCGTGGGAGTGCAGCCCGCCCAGTCGCAGACGTTGCTCTCGGCGTCCGGGGGAGGACTCCCGCAGCGGTTCGCCTGGCTGCCCACCAGTGACCCCGACGCCCCCGATGAGGCGCCGGAAGATCCGGGCACCGTCAAGGTCAGCCGCCCCGCGTGGCTGCGCCGCGTCGGTGGGCACGTCGATCTGATCGTGCCGGACGTCGCCCGCGCCGAGATCCGGGCCCACCGCCTGGCCGTCCTGCGCGAAGATCCGACCGTCGATCCGCTCAACGGGCACAGCCTGTTGACCCGACTCAAGATCGCCGCCGCGTTGATGGCCCTCGACGGGCGAACCGTTATCGGTGACGAGGACTGGGCGCTGGCCGGCATCGTCATGGCGGTCAGCGATCACACCCGCGCCAGGTGCCAGCGTGCCCTCGACGAGCAGTCCCGCAGGGTCAACACCGCTCGCGCCTTGGCCTCGGTGGAGCGCGACGAGATCGCCGCCGAGCGCAAGGCCCAGCGGGCGCGGGATGCGATCCTGCGGAGGATCGACAACCGTGGCCAGCAAACACGCGCACAGCTCAGCCGCGTGCTCAAAATGGATATTCGGGACTACCTCGACCCGGCTCTCGCCGACCTTCTCGATCGGGGCGAAATCCGCGTTTCCCCAGCAATGTTAGGGAACCGGAAGGGACACGTGTACCACAGGGACACGCTTCAAAAACAGGTATCTACCAGCGGTAATGACACGTGTCCCACAGGGACACGTGTCCCTAAGCCTGGCGATATGCCGCAACGCAAGAATCGGCCGGCCCGGCAACGCACCCGCGGCAAGTACAGCGCATCCCAGCAAACAGGCGAGGCCGCATCGTGAGCCGCCGCGTCATCTTCCCCGACCCCCAGATCTGGACCCGTAAGGAGAACACCATGACCAACCCCGATCACGTCCAACCCCGCGATATCCGACTGGCCGCCGTCTTGATCAAGCATCACCTGACAAGCAACACCGCCGGCCAAGTCGAGGTCATCCGCGAGACCGTCGACACCGACCGCGCCACCGCCCTGCTGGCCGCCGTCCTCGATCTGCACGCCCAGTTCGTCACCCAGACACGCAACCAGGTCGGGCTCGACTTCTTCGCCGAAGGGATCCACGCGCTCGGCGAGTTCGATCCCGTCGACGAGATCGGCCAGGATCTGCTCAACGCCATCGCCGTCGTCGAGGGCCACGGCACCGGCGACATAGCCGCCATCAACGAAGTGCTGACCAAGGTCCGCGCCCAAGGCCGAGGCACACAACTGATGATCAACATCCTCGACGTGTTCGACCACGCGCTCCCCGAACTGTCCTCCCACGCCGGCATCCGCTGGCTCGACGCCACCGTCGCCGAGATCCTCAGCAGCGGACGGGAGACCGGCCAATGACGCTGACCACCTGCCTCGACTGCGGAGAACCCTGTGCCGGACCCCGCTGCGACGAACACACCCACGACCACAAGGCCCCGGCCGCCGACCGCGGCTACGACTGGCAATGGCAAAAGCTGTCCAAGCGCGCCCGCCGACTGCAGCCGTTCTGCAGTCGCTGCGGATCGGTCAACGATCTGCAATGCGACCACTCTGCCGAGGCATGGGCACGCAAGGCCGCTGGGAAGGCCATACGGCTCGCCGACGTCCAAGTCCTATGCGGACCATGCAACCGCGCCGCCGGAGCCGCACGCGGGCACACAGCCACCAGGGGGGATACCCCCAGCCGGGCCAAACCAGACCCCCCGGCCAGGCAAAGTTTTAGTGAGGGATCGTGAAGGGCGGCGCGAAGGGCATCGTGACGGCTGATCCGTTGGATCTGTCCGGGTTGCCTGATGGTCGTGCTGAGCGTCGGCTGGCTTTCATCGCCGAGCACCTGGTGGTGCCGAAGGGTGTTGGTGCGGGGGAGCCGGTGCGGCTGCGGGAGTTTCAGCGGGAGATCATCCTCGGCGCGTTTTCCCCTGGTGTCCGTACTGGTCTGGTGTCGATGGCGCGGGCGAACGGCAAGACGGGTTTGGCGTCGATGTTGGCGGTTGCTGAGTTGTTCGTGGGGCCGCCGAGCGCCGAGGTGCTGGTGGTCGCCTCGGACGCTCGCCAGGCTGGAATCACGCTCAGGATGGCCAAGCGCATGATCGAGCTGAACCCGGAGCTTGCTGAGCGGTGCCACATTTACGCCGATCGGATCGTGCTGCCTGAGAACGACGGGTTGCTGTTGCCGTTGCCGGCTGAGCCGGGTGCACTGCATGGTCACGATCCGAGTCTGTTGATCGTCGACGAGCTGCATGTGGTGACCGAGGCCGTGTGGGAGGCCGTGACGTCGATGTCGGGTAAGCGCCCGGAGTCGCTGACCTTGGCGATCAGCACGCCGGCCAGCTCGCCGGATTCGGTGATGTGGCGTCTCGTCGAGCATGGCCGCGCCGGGGAAGATCCGGCGTTCTTCCTGCGGGAGTTCTGCGCCCCTGATGGGTGTGACACCGCTGATCGGGATGCGTGGCGTGAGGCCAATCCGGCGTTGGCGTGTGATGAGCCGTTCCTGGCCGAGGATGGGATCGAGGCTGCGCGTCAGACGTTGCGGGAGCCGGTGTTTCGCCAGCTGCGTCTCGGTCAGTGGGTTACGGGTGCTGAGGCGTGGTTGCCGTTCGGAGCGTGGGACGCCTGCCAGGCTCGCCGGAAGGTTCGCCCGCGGGAGCGGGTGGTGCTGGCGTTCGACGGATCCGCCTCCGGGGACTCGACGGCTCTGGTGGGTTGCACGCTCGACGGGCACCTGTGGATCGAGGGCCTGTGGGAGAACCCGAAGGATCCGCGCTGGCGTGTGCCGCGCGAGGACGTCGACCGGGCTGTCGATGCCGCGTTCGCCCGCTACGACGTCGCCGAGCTGGCGTGTGATCCGTGGGGTTGGCGTTCGGAGATCGAGGCGTGGGCCAAGCGTCACGGTGAGCGCCGGGTGCTGGAATACAACACCGCCCACGCCGGCCGCATGGCACCGGCCACCGATCGGCTGTATCAGGCCGTGGTCACCAATGCGGTGACTCACGACGGGGATTCGCGCCTGGCTGCTCACGTCGCGCATTGCACGGCGAAGCGGACCCCGCAGGGGGATCTCGTCAGCAAGGACAAGCGCGGTTCGCCGCGGAAGATCGACGCTGCTGTGGCCGCCATCGTGGCCTACGACCGCGCAGCGCACCACAAAACCCAAAAAGGCCGCAGGACTAGGAGTTTCGCGTGTTGACACAAGATGACCTGTTGATCCGGCTGCTGCAGCGGCTCAACGAACCCGCCGGCCGCTACGCCGACCTTGATCGCTACTACCAGGGCAAGCAGCCGTTGGCGTTCCTGTCCCCGGAGGCGAAAACGGCTCTGGGCAACAGGTTCGGCGTCATGGCAAGCAATGTCCCACGGTTGGCGGTGACCGCCCTGGCCGAGCGGCTGCGGATCACCGGATTCTCCGGGGACGGCCGGCTCTGGTCGGATTGGATCCGCAACGACCTCGATCAGACCAGCGGTGTCGCGCACCGGGAGGCCCTGCTGCTCGGTGACAGCTTCGTCATCGTGTGGGCCGACCGGTCTGGCCGGCCGCTGGTGAGTGTCGAGTCGGCGCGCCAGGTGTCGGTCCTCACCGACCCGGGCACCCGCGAGATCATCGCCGGGATCAAACGCTGGGAAGATCAGGCCGCCAACCAGACTCACGCGATCCTGTATCTGCCGGACAGGTTGGTGCGGCTGCGGGCCGAGCAGACCGGCGCGGTGGCAACGGGATTCAAGATCGTCGACGAGATCCCGAACCCGATCGGCTCGGTGCCGCTGGTGAACTTGCGGAACTCCGATCGGATCCTGGCCGATTGGGGAACCTCGGAGATCGACGACCTCAAGCCTTTGGTCGACGGGGCCAACAAGATCTTGGTCGACATGCTGACCACCTCGGAGTACGTTGGCCGGCCTCGACGCTGGGCAACCGGGATCGAGCTGACCGAGGAACCGGTGCTTGATGAGGACGGGGATCCGGTCCTCGACGATGGTGAGCCGGTGATGCGGGAGACCAATCCGATCCCGGAAGGCAACCGGGCGATGATCTCCGAGCAGGCCGACGCCAAGTTCGGACAGCTGGCCGCCGCGGACCTCGGTGGGTATGAGGCCGCGATGCGGGTGCTCACCAGTCAGATCATGGCCGTCAGCACGTTGCCGGCGCATTACCTCGGCACCCTCACCGACACCCCGCCCTCGGCTGATGCTCTGCGGGCCGCCGAGGCATCCCTGACCGCCCGCGCCGAGGCCCGACAGCACATGTTCGGCCGCTCCTGGGAGCAAGTCGCCAAGCTGATGATCGCCGTCCGCGACGGACGAGATCCCGGTGGCATCAACGATATTCGCGTGCAATGGGCTGATGCGGCGACCCGCAGTGTCGCCCAGGAAGCCGACGCGGTGGTGAAGCTGTTTCAGGCTGGCCTGCTGACCCGCGAGTACGCCCTGGCCAAGCTCGGCTATGCCGAGGACGAGATCCGCAAGGTCGTCGGCGACCCGCTGCAGGAGGTGTACTGATGCGCCTGCGGAGCTGCGAACCCAACTACAGCGTGACCACCAGGTCTGATGACCCCGGCCGCGTGCTGCTGCGGGTCCTCGGGCTGACCTTCGCAATGTCCCAGGCCGAGGCGATCGGCCTGGCCACCAAATTGGCCGATGTAGTAGAAACCATCAAGTCAGGAGAAACCCATGAGTGAAAACACCACCGAGACAATCGAAGACACGTCCACCGAGGTCCCCGAGGTTATTGACGGGTCCGACAACAACACCGCGGCCGCTGTTGGGGAGAAGTCGATATCATCGCCTTCTCCGATTCTGGGCGGCCAGCATGTGGGTCCGGGACATGCGCCCCAGCCACTCGAAGCTCCCAATAGCGTCGAGGCCGAGACCTTCCCGCGGGAGTTTGTTGAGCAGCTCCGCAAGGAAAACGGCAAGTACCGCACCCGCGCCCAGCGGGCCGACCAGCTCGCCCACCGCCTGCATACCGAGTTGGTCAGGGCCACCGGCCGATTGGCTGATCCGTCCGACCTCGAGTTCGACCCGGCCCACCTCGACGATCCCGACGCCCTGGTCGCCGCCGTCGACGAGCTGCTCGCCGCCAAGCCGCACCTGGCGTCCCGTCGGCCTGTCGGGGACGCCGGGCAGGGCAACCGCGGCGGCTCCGGGGAACCGTTCTCCCTGCTCGGCAAGCTCAAGGGCCTGGTGTAGATACCCCCGGCGGGTATCATGATGGGGTCGGTCCTGGTGACCGGCCCCATCAGCGTCCTGGCGGCGAGGGACTCAGCGAATATCCCTCCGTTCTAAGGACAACCAATGGCAATCGAAACCGTCGCCGGCAACGGCACTCTGATTCAGTCCGAGGTCGCTTCGCTGCTCGTGCAGCCACTGGAGCAGGCATCGACGTTCCTGGCAGCCGGCCCGAAGATCCTCGACAGCTCCAGCCCGATCCGCGTCCCGCGCATCGCTTCCGGTGTGAGCGCCGGGTTCGTCGCCGAAGGGTCACAGATCAGCGACGGCGACGTCGGATTCGACGAGGTGACTCTGATGCCGTCGACCATGAAGGGCCTCAAGGTTCTGGTGCGGCTCACCAATGAGCTGATCCGAACCAGCGTGGTCGGGCTGGAAGCGGTGCTGCGGACCCGCCTGGTCACCGACGTCGCCAACGCCCTCGACGCGGCCCTCTGGGACGGCGCCGGCACCAGCAACACCATCAAGGGCATCTTCCGGCAGTCCGGCATCGCCACCGGCACCCTGGACCTGACCGACCCCGACAGTCTGGTCGACGGTCTGGCCACCGCCCAGGGCAACAAGGTCAACCCGACCCACTGGGTCATGACCAGCTCGTCGTTCGCGGCGCTGCGCAAGCTCAAGGTCGGCGCCGACGATGCCCGGTACCTGTTCGACCCGAACACCATCCAGAACGGCACCGAGCTGCGGCTGCTGGGCCTGCCGGTGATCATCACCGACAACGTCCCGGCCGCCAGCACCAAGGCCCGCGTCGGCCTGGTCGACTTCTCCAAGGTGGTCGTCGCCCGCGACGTCGACGCCGAGGTCAAGATTCTCGACCAGACCTGGGGCGATTACGACAGCATCGGGATCCGCGTCGTGTCGCGCTGGGACACCGCCCTGCTGCAGGCCAAGGCCGTGACCCTGCTGACCGAGGCGTAAGCGTGACTGCCCCTGATTCGGGCATCGTCGGCACGGCCAGCTCCCTACAGGACGGGGGGCTGGCCACCGCCGTCGACCTGGTGACCACGATGGCCCGCAGCTACACCCGCGGCCGAGGCTTCGACAGCGACGGCAAGCCCAACGCCGAGATAGCCGCGGTGATCGTCACCGCGGCCAACCGCCTCGCCGCCAACTCAACGGGCCTGATCTCCAAGCGCGTCGACGATGTTGAGTACCAATTCGCCCGAACCGGCTTCGGCTGGACCCTGGCCGAGCAGATCGTGCTCAACAGGTTCAGGGTGAGGGCTCAGTGAGACCAGTGCCGCCGGCGTCAAACCCGGTTTTCTCAACCGAGGGGTTGGTGCATGGCCCCTCGGCCCTCCTTTCGACGGGCAAGGATCGCCATGACCGGGGACCAATGGCCCGGAGCGGTACCTGCGCCGGCGGCACAACCACCCACGAATTGCCCACATATTGCCCACAGTTACAGATAAACCGGGTTAATTACAGTGATGTGATTCCGCAGGTCACCGGGTAGTTGGCAGGTCGGATCAACCCGCAAATAGGTTTCAAATCCCTCCGCCACCGCCAGCGAACCCCGCACCTGCCCGCGCAGGTCGCGGGGTTTTTCGACTCAGGCGGCGTCGATTCGCCTGAGCTCTCCTCGCGGACTCGCAAGCTCGTCCGCTCGTCGACTCAGGCGGCTTGCGCGTGCCGGTCCCGGGGCCGCACCACGAGCTTGCCGAGGATCGGCGCCCCGAGCCGGGTGCGGATCCGCATGTCCACCAGGTACAGACCCCAGTAGGCCTTCATCGTCCACGGCGCGACGAAGTCGACGGCCGCCACGCCCTTGCGCGCCAGCGCGAACAAGCGCTCGTCGGCCTCGGTCCACTCCCAGCCCATCAGCTCGCGGAACCGCGGCGGCAGCGTGGCCTTGGTGAAGAACTCGTTGACCGGCCCGGCGACCGTGGAGATGGCCCGGCCCAGCACGCCCCACTGTTCGTTGAGGAAGCTCAGGTCGGCCAGCGCGCTCAGCAGGTCGCGCACCTCGGCGGTCATGGTGAAGTCCGCGGAGAACGCGGTGAACTGCCGGTCGAACTCGGCCCAGCTGGCCGGCCACTGCGCCTGGCGCATCTCCAGCGTGGTGCCCAGCGTCGCCGAGTTGGCCAGCAGGGTGTCCTTGGCGGCCTCATCGAGTGGGCCGTAGAGCAGCTCCCACGAGTCGATGTAACCCTTGAACAGGCACATCGCCACCCACAGCTGCAGTTTCGGGTCGTTGGCGCTGTAGCGCACCTTGTCGCCGACCTCGGAGCGGACGTGGCTGTGCGCCTCGCGCACGGCGTCGCGGTAGATCTGCCGGTCCGCGTCGGACCCGGCGATCGCCACCGCCAGGTACTGGGCGGTGGTGCGGCTGCGCTTGACGGCCCGCTTGAAGGCGCTGCCGGAATCCACCCGGCTGTGCGCGACGCCTTCGCCGACCCGGGGTTCGGCCAACTGCATGATGATGTTGGCCACCGGCAGCGTCAGGAACAGCGGCGTCGCGACCTCGATGGGTCGCTCCGGCGGCGATTGGCGGTTGCGGAACGGCGTCACGGGCCCTCCCCGGGTGTGATAGATCCGATATCCAAATCTATCAACAGTGGCGTGTGTCACACAAGGGCTTCGCCTCCGATCGTGACCTGCCCGGCGGTACGTTATGGCGGTGACAGCCTCCGAGGGCCCGGCGATGCGCGCGGTGCGCGACGCGTACCCGCAGCTGGAGGCCCTCGACGCCAAGGCGGAGCGGATCGTCGCCGCGGCCCGCGAGCTGTACACCGTCCGCGGCTACGACGAGACCAACGTGGCCGACATCGCCGAAGAGGCCGGCGTCGGGGTGGCCACCGTTTATCGGCGGTTCGGCACCAAGCACAACCTGATCAGGTTCGCCGTCGCCTATGAGGCGCGTCGGGTGCTGATGATCGTGGTGAACGCGATCAGCAAGCCGGAGGATCCCGTCGCCTCGCTCTGCGAGGGCTTCTCGGTGCTGGTGCGTGAGGCGTCCGCGCCCAAGCTGCTGACCCGCAGCCTGCGCAACTCCTCGGTGGCCGGCGAGATCCGGTCCGAGTTGTCCGACCCGACCATGATCGCCGGCGGACGCGAGCTGCTGGCCCGGGCCATCGAGGCGTGGCAGGCGGCCGGATCGCTGCCCGCCTACGACGCCGCGGTGGTCAGTGAGCTGCTGTCCCGGCTGTTGATGTCGCTGGTGGCCAACCCGGAGGGGGTGCTGCCGGTGCGCGACGCCGCCGACGCCTACGCCTTCGCCCGGCGGCACGTCGCGGTGCTGCTGTTCCCGGCTTCCTGAACGGCGCCCGGGGCGGGCCGCTTTTCGGCCGGGGAGTGAATATTGGCTGAGACTGTCGGCCGCCTGATGCCAAAACGTGATACGCATCATGCGGACGTGGCTATTGTGATCCACCACGCGGTACCGGATACCGCGAGTTCGATCGGGGGATCGACGACGCGCTCGGCAACATCGGGAGGTGATACGTGACGGCCCAGTACCCGGCCCTCGCCGACGCCGGCCGACTGGTGCGCGGACTGGTGCGCGATCACGCGTTGGCCTCCATGAAAACCATGGGCGAGCAGGTCGTCCTGGGCCTGCGGACCATCCAGTGGCTGGTGCTCGACATCCTCCGATGGAAGTTCCCGACGGGTGAGTTCGTCCGGCAGTCGGCCTTCATGGCCGGCACCGCGTTCCTGCCGACCCTGCTGGTCACCATCCCGATCGGCGTCGTGCTGTCCATCCAGTTCAGCCTGCTGGCCGGTCAGGTCGGCGCGACCTCGCTGTCCGGCGCGGCCACCGGCCTGGTGGTGATCCGCCAGGGCGCCCCGCTGGTCGCCTCGATGCTGCTCGCCGCGGCGGTGGGATCCGCGGTCTGCGCGGATCTGGGCTCGCGGACCATGCGCGAGGAGATCGACGCCATGGAGGTGATGGGCGTCAACCCGATCCGCCGCCTGGTCGCGCCGCGGCTGCTGGCGGTCATCCTGGTCGGCATCGGCCTGACCGGCTGGACCTGCTTCATCGGCTACCTGGCGGGCTACTCGTTCAACGTCTACATGCAGCACGGCGCCCCGGGCTCGTTCATCGCCACCTTCAGCTCATTCGCCACCGTCGGGGACCTGTGGCTGGCGCTGGTGAAGACCATCGTGTTCGCCACCATCGTGGGAATCGTGTGCTGCCACAAGGGCCTTGCCACCAAGGGCGGCTCGGCCGGCGTCGCCAACTCGGTCAACGCCGCAGTGGTGGAGTCGATGCTGCTGCTGGCCGTCGTCAATGTCGCGATGAGCCAGCTCTACGTGATCATCTTCCCGAGGCAGGGGTTGTAGATGACCGCCAGCCCGTACCTGCCGCGGTTCGGCCGCACGCTGCGGATCGCGGCCGACGGTGTCATCGGCCCGCTCGGTCGGGTGGGCCACCTGGTGCACTTCTTCTGGGAAGTGGTGTGCGACACCCCGCACATGCTGCGCCGGTACCGGCACGAGCTGTTCCGGGTGCTGTCCGACCTGACCTGGGGCAACGGTTCCATCGTGGTCGGCGGCGGCACCGTCGGCGTGGTGATCGTGCTGGGTATGACGGCCGGCGGTCTGGTCGCGGTGGAAGGCTTCAACGCCCTGGACCTGCTCGGCCTGGGTCCGGCGACCGGCCTGATCACCTCGCTGGCCGCCACCCGCGAACTGGCGCCGGTGATGGTGGCGATGGCCTTCATCGCCCAGGCCGGCTGCCGGTTCACCGCCCAGCTCGGCGCCATGCGCATCAACGAGGAGATCGACGCGCTGGACTCGCTGGCGCTCAACCCGGTGCCGTACCTGGTCAGCACCCGGGTGGTGGCCTCGATGATCGCGGTGGTGCCGCTGCTGCTGACCACCCTCGCCGTCATCTTCCTCACCGCCGAGATCGTCGTGCGGTTCTCCTCCGGACAATCCGGCGGTTCGTACTCGCACTACTTCGCGTTGTTCATCAGCGGCCAGGACGTCTTCTATTCGATCCTCAAAGCCGTTGTCTTCGTGTTCATCTCGTCGACCATCCAGTGCTACTACGGCTACTTCGCCAGCGGTGGGCCGGAAGGCGTCGGGGTCGCCGCCGGCCGCGCCATGCGGGCCGCGATCACCGTCGTCATCGCGGTGAACATGCTGATGACGATGGCGCTGTGGGGCGTCAGCGACGGCGCCAGGTTCGGCGGCTGAGCGATGCCCAACCCCTACGACATCAACCCGCGCAGCCCGTCGTTGCGGCGACTCATCGTCATCGGCGCGATCTTCACCGTGCTCGCCGTGATCGCCTCGATCCTGATGATCCAGAAATCGCAGGGCAAATTCGACGAGTTCGTCCGGGTCACCGCCGCGCTGACCGACGTCGGCGACGGTCTGCCAATCCGCTCCGACGTCAAATACCTCGGCGTGCTGGTCGGTTCGGTCGGCGCCGTGCAGACCTCCGAGGACGGCCAGAACACCGTCGTCGACCTCGATCTGACACCCGGCTACGCGGCGGGCATCCCGGCCGCGGTGACCGCCCGGGTGGTGCCGTCCAACGTGTTCGCGGTGTCCTCGGTGCAGCTGGTTCCGCCCGAGGATCTGACCGGCCCGAAGTTGCAGCCCGGCTCGGTCATCCCCGAGGACGACTCACTGCCCACCCAGGTGTTCCAGACCGCGCTTTCGAATATGCGCGCCCTGATGAAGTCGATGGCGCACCGGCCCGCCGAGGACGCCGTCGGGCCGCTGACCGCGATCGGCCGGGCCACCAGCGGCCGACGGGTGAAGGTGCAGACCGCCGGCCGCGAGCTCGACGACATCGCCAAGCAGCTGGGCGCCGAGATCGGCGACGGCGACGACGCCTCGGCGCTGGCGCGGCTGTCGCTGGCCGCCGAAGGGCTGCAGGAGGCGTCCCCGGAACTATTCGACTCGCTCAAGCTCGCGGTCGCCCCGATGCGCACCTTCACCGAGAAACGCCTGGCGCTCGACAACTTCCTGTCCACCGGGCTGGGCACCACCGGGCTGGCCGCCGAGGCGATGGACAACCAGACCGATCGGCTGATCGGCATCACCACCCAGCTCACCCCGGTGATCGGCGTGCTCGCCGATCAGCACGACCAGTTCAAGCCGATCTTCACCCGGCTGCAGCGCACCGCGAACCTCTTCGACACCCAGGTGTGGGACCACAACCGGCAGGTCATCAAGCTGTTCGCCATCGTGTCGTTCACGCCGACCCGGTACTACATCCGCGGCGACTGCCCGCGCTACGGCGAGTTGCTCGGCCCGAGCTGCTACACCGCGCCGGACACCCCGCGGGCCCCGTACCTGCAGTCCGCGCTGGAATCAATGGGCATCACGCTGCCGGAGCGGGTCACCGAGAATCGGGACAACTTCGCGCCGCCGCGCGACTCGGTCCGCGGCGCCGGCCAGCCGCCGGCCTACCTTCCCCCGGAACAGGATCCGGCCAACCAGCCGCAGCACGTGCCCGGCGGAGCGCCCGGCCCGGCGCCGGACGCGGCCCCGGCCGAAGCCCCCGCCGAGCAGCCGGCGCCCGGGTCGACCACCGTCGCCCCCGCGAGCTTCGGCGGCAACGTCGGAGTGGTCGGCAGCGAGCAGGAGCGCATCCAGCTGCGGCAGATCCTCGGCGCGCCGCCGAGCACCGCCGATCAGGTGCTGCTCGCGCCGCTGGCCCGGGACACCGTGGTCACCGTCCAACAGGTGCGGGAGGGCTAGCGATGAGACAGCACCGCAACGCCCTCATCGGGCTGGCCCTGTTCACCATTTCCGCGATCGTGCTGAGTTCGATGGTCTACGTGACCCTTTCGCGCGGCGTGGCCGGCTCCACCCACACCTTCCGCGCGGTGTTCTCCGACGCCTCCGGGCTGAAGCCCTCCGACGACGTCCGAGTCGCCGGCGTGCGGGTGGGCCGGGTGGAGAAGGTCGATCTGGTCGACGTCGAGGTGAACGGCCGCAAGCAGGCCGCCGCCCGGGTCACCTTCGCGATCCAGAGCGGGCAGCAACTCTTCGACAACACCATCGCCTCGGTGACCTACCAGAACATCATCGGGCAGCGGTATCTCGGACTGGCCACCGAGCGCACCCCCGACCGTCATCCGTTGGCGCCGGACTCCGAGATCCCCATCGAGCGGACCGTCGACTCGTTCGACATCGCCTACCTGCTCAACGGCTTCGAGCCGCTGTTCACCCTGCTCGACCCCGGCAAAGTCGACAATATGACCGAGGGTGTCGTCCAAGCGCTGCAAGGGGATTCGACCTCGGTGCTGGAGCTCATCACCTCCACCTCCACGCTGGCCCAGTCGCTGGCCGGACCCGACGAGGTGCTGGGCCGGGTGCTGGACAGTCTGCGGCTGGTGGTGGACAACCTCGCCGACCACGAGAGCGGTCTGCGCGGAACCCTGTCGAACGCCTCCTCGATCGTCCGCCAGTTGGAGAGCCGCCACGACCAACTGCTGGCCTCGGTCGGGTCGATCAACTCCGCCGTCGGGCAGTTGTCCCGGATCTCGGAGAACGTCACCCCCGACCTGCTGGAGATGATCCAGCGCCAACCGGGTTGGGCCGCGCACGTCGCCGGGCCGGGCCGGGAGCGGATGGCCTACGCGCTGTACAACGTGCCCGCCGTGATGAAGGGCATCGCGCGGGTCACCCAGTCCGGCGAGTACATCAACGCCTACGTCTGCGATCTGAACTCGACGATCTTCGACTGGCTGGGCCGCTACATTCCGGCGGTCGTCGCCGGGGCCACCGACGGCCACAACATCAAGCATTCCGCGAAGTGCAGGTCGTGAGGCGATGACGGAGACGGTGACCGGAACCGCCCGGGACCAGCGGCGAAAGCCGTTGGAGGAATACAACATGACCGTGATGGGCATCATCGCGTCCGCGGTGATCATCGTGGTGGTGGCCGGCATCCTGCTGCTCGGCCAGCTGCCCATCGGAAAGACCCAGCTGCACGCCCACTTCGCTCAGGCCGCGCAGCTACGGGTCGGCGATCAGGTCAGCATCGCCGGCGTCGAGGTCGGCGAGGTGAAATCGCTGAAGCTGGCCGGCGACCACGTCGACGTCGGCTTCACCGTGCGCGACGGCGTCCGGATCGGCGAACACGCCACCGCTGAGATCAAACTCACCACCATCCTCGGCTCGCGCTACATCGCGCTGACCCCGGTCGGCGAGGGGCTGCCCCCCGGCAATCTGATCCCGATCGAGAACACCATCGTCCCCTACGACCTGCAGAACACCCTGGCCGACGCCACCACCACCTTCGAGACCCTCGACGCCGACCGCATCGTGGAGTCCACCCGGGTGCTCACCGAATCGCTGCAAGGGGTGCCCGCCGAACTGCCGCAGGCGCTGACGAACATCAAATCGCTGGCCGACGTGGTGGCCTCCCGGCGCGACCAGATGGGCCAGCTGCTGCGCAGCACCGATAGCGTGACCGCCCTGCTGCGCGAACAGAAATCCAACCTCGGCGTGCTGGTTCTGCAGGGCCGCAGCCTGTTCGGCGACCTGGCGAACCGTCGGGCCGCGCTGAACAATCTGTTCGCCTCGATCACCGTGCTGGTGGCCCGCACCGAGGAGATCGTCCGCGACGAGCCGGCCATCACCTCGCTGGTCGACGCCCTGCACGAGCTCACCGACATCGCCGCCCGCAATGACGCCACCCTGCGGGACCTGCTGCAGACCGCGCCCATCACGGTGCGAAACGTGGCCAACATCGCCGGGTCGGGCAACCAGATCTCGCTGTTCCTGCCGGCCGGCATCGGGATCGACTCGTGGATGTGCGCGCTGAGCGTCCGCGCCGTCCAGTTCAACCTGACGCAGTACTTCGAGGACTGCGAATGATGAGCAGCCCCATGACCTCACGCACCCGCAGTCTCATCGCGCTGGGCGCGCTGGCGCTGGTCGCCGCCCTGGTGGTGGCCGCCATCGTGCTGCTGCCCAAGCTCACCGCCAAGCAGATGCGGATCACCGCGAACTTCGCCGACGCCGTCGGCCTCTACGTCGGCAACCAGGTCGCGGTGCTGGGCATGACCATCGGCAAGGTCGAAAGTGTCACGCCCCGAGGCGAATACGTCGAGGTGGTGATGGCCATCGACCCGGGCGTCGACATCCCGGTGGGCGCGCAGGCGGTCACTGTGTCCACCTCCATCCTCACCGACCGGCACGTCGAACTCACCCCGGCCTACACCGGCGGGGAGAAGCTCGCCGACGGCGCGGTCATCGAGCTGAAGAACACCCGCACCCCGGTGGAGTTCGAGCGAACCCTGGCCATGGTCGACAAGCTGGGCCGCGCGATGAATGGCGACGGCGACGGTGGCGGCCCGCTGGCCGACCTGATCACGATCGGCGCGGACATCGGCGGCAACGGAGAGCAGATCAAGGACAGCCTCGGCCGGCTCTCCGAGGCGCTGCGGCTGTCCGACGACAAGGGCGCTCAGACCCACGATCAACTGACCGGGATCATCGACAACCTGGCCGTGCTGGTCGACGCGGCCGCCCAGAACGACAGCCAGATCAGGGAATTCGGGAGCTCGCTGCGACAGGTCAGCGACACCATCGCCGCCCAGGACCTGGGATCCGGGACCACCGGAGCGAAGATCAACGAGATCCTCCAGAAGGCCTCCAGCCTGCTGGAGAAGAACAAGGACAAGATCACCAGCGCCGCGAAGACCGGGCGGGATCTGACCAACACGATCGTCGACCTGCGCCGCGATGTCGCCGAAATGCTGGACGTGGCGCCGCTCGCGCTGGACAACGTCTACAACGCGATCGACTACCAGGCGGGCGCCGTTCGATTCCACATTCTGGTGGACAAGCTGCTGTTCAACGGGCAGTTCACCAAGGAGGTGTGCAACCTGATGTCACTGAAGCAGCTGGGCTGCGCGACCGGAACCCTGCGCGACTACGGCCCCGACTTCGGCCTCAACACCATGTTCGAATTCCTGGCGGGAGCGGCGAATTGAAGCGTTCCCGGAACATTCTCACCGCGGGGGCGGCGCTGGCCGCCATCGTCGTGATCACGCTGTCCGGCTGCTCCAGCGGCCCGGGCCTGGACCGGCTGCCGCTACCGGCGCCCGGATCTGTCGGCGAAACCTATGAGCTGACCGCGGAATTCACCAATGTGCTGAACCTTCCGGCGCTGGCCAAGGTCCGGTTCAACGGCGCCGACGTCGGCCAGGTGCGCAGCATCGAAGCGGTGGACTCGATCGCCGAGGTGCGCCTGGGCATCGCCTCCAACGTGCGGCTGCCGGTCGGCACCACCGCCGAACTGCGCTCGGCCACCCCGCTCGGCGATGTGTTCGTCGCGCTGCACCCGCCCGCCGAACCCAGCGACGGCTGGATTCCGGAGGGCGCCGTGCTGGGCGTCGAGGCCACCTCGGCCGCGGCCACCGTCGAGGATCTGATGGCCTCGGCCGCGCTGCTGATCAACGGCGGCGCGGTCCGGCAGGTGGTGAACTCCATCAACGGCGCCGGTGAGCTGGTCGGCGGCCGCGGCTCGAACGTCCGGCAATTGCTGGACAGCTCCACCGATCTGATCGGCCGGCTCAGCGCGCGCCAGCAACAACTGAACGAAACCCTCGACGCCACCGCGCGATTGGCCGACACCCTGCACGATCAGGAGGCGATCCTCAACGACGTGCTGGTGTCCACCTCGCCGGCCACCGGTGTGATCGCCGAAAACACCGGCGACATCATGGATCTGGTCACCCAGGTCAGCCGCAGCACCGATCAGCTGAACCGGTTCCCGTCGCTGCAGGGCACAGACAGCCGCAGCGTCATCATCGATCTGAACAATTTGGCGGCGTCGTTCAACGACATCGCGCTGGACCCCAGCGTCGGCCTGGCCGGGCTTAACCGGCTGATCCCGCTGCTGCTGAAGGCGACCGCCGGAACCGCGATCTCGACCGACGGCGACGTCACCCGAATCGCGCTGGGTTCGCTGCCGGATATGAACTACCCGGGCGATTTCGGTATGCACGGACCGGACGGCACCGATTGGCACAATATGGTCGGCGGTGTCCGCTACGAGTGGAATGTGCTGCTGTCCCGGCTCTACGGCGCGCATCGGCCGGGCCCATGACACACGCCATTCTGAGGATTCTGGATCGGATCACCGGCGCGGTGATCGGCGGCGGGCGCACCGTGGCCCGGCGCAAGAACCTGGTGTCCGGCATCGGGCTCACCGTGCTGCTGGTGGTCTCCGGCGGGTACGTGCTGATCGACTCGCTACGCATCAACCCGCTGCGCTCCACCATGACGGTGTACGTCGAGCTGGCCCAGTCCGGTGGTCTGCTGCCCAACCAGGACGTCACCTACCGCGGTGTCCCGGTGGGCCGGGTCTCCGGCGTCGAACTCGCCGGGGACCGGGTCACCGCCGTCGCGGCCATCGACACCCGCGCGCAGATCCCGCTGAACTCACGCGTCCGGGTGTCCGGGCTATCCCCAGCCGGCGAGCAGTTCCTGGACTTCCGGCCCACCACCGCCGACGGCCCGTACCTGAGCGACAACGCGGTGATCGGCCAGGGCCAGACCAGCATCCCGGTGTCGCTGTCGCAGCTGCTGGACAACGGCCACGGAATGATGGCCCAGCTCAAGCCGGAGAAGCTGGAGGTGATCAGCACCGAGCTGCGGGTCAGCCGCTACGGCCCGGAGAAGCTGTCCCAGATCATCGACGGTTCGTCGTTCCTGATCTCGACGCTGCACGAGGTGCTGCCGCAGACCGTCAGCGTGATGAAGCAGAGCCCGATCGTGCTGGCCACCCTCAGCGACAAAACCCCCGGCCTGCGCCAGACGGGCGCCAATCTGGGCGGCATCCTCGACGGGGTGAACCGGATGGACGGCGGCTACCGCCGGCTGCTCGACACCGGCCCGGGCACGCTGGAACAGGTCGACGCCCTGATCAACGACAACTCCGAGACCATGGTGGCGTTGCTGGGCAACCTCACCACCGTCGCTGAGCTGACCTACCTGCGGGTGCCGGCGCTGCAGGCGCTGTTCCCGGACCAGTCGGTGCGCGGTTCGGTGCTCGACGCGTTGTCCAGCGCCTTCCACGACCAGGGCGTGTGGGCGATCGGCAATATCTGGCCGCGCTACGCCTGCGACTACAACCTGCCGCAGAGCGCGCCGTCGGCGGCCGACCACGGTGAGCCGTACAAGTACACCTACTGCGCCAACGACGACCCGGCGGTGCTGGTGCGCGGCGCCCGCAACGCGCCGCGGCCGCCCGGCGACGACACCGCCGGCCCGCCGGCGGGTTACGACCCGCTGGAACAGACGAAACCGTCGCCGCAGCTACCGCTGTCCATCCCGCTGCCCTACGGCGGGCCCGCGCTGCCGGCCGCGCCGCCCCCGCCCTGATCGGAGACACCGTGAACCCGTTCCGTCTGCTGTCCCGCGGCGCCGCCGGATGCGCGGCCGTCACCGTCGCGCTCGGCCTGCTGACCGCCGCGCCCGCGCACGCCGCCGCCGACTGGTGTGTGGACCGCACCGGCGCCTGGGACCCGGGGACCGAAACCTGCTCGATCCAGGTGCAGTCCGAGCGCAAGGCCACCATGAACATCACCGTCCGCGCGCCGGCCGGGATGGTCGACGACGCGGCCACCGGCGCCCCGATCCGGCGCTACCTGATCGACTTCATCGACCGCTGGCGCAAGACCGGCGCCGTCGACGTCCGCAGCTCCAACCTCAGCGTGGACTTCGAGTATTTCAAGGGCCCCGCCGCGCTGCAGTCGGTGGTGTTCCGGGAGAACCGCTGGTCGCACGGCGTCTTCGAGGACAACGGCTACCGCAGCTTCACCTTCGACGGCTCCCGGATGGTGAAACTGTCGGATCTGACCGACGGGGATCCGCGGGCGGTGCTGCCGCCACTGGTGCGGCCGTACCTGATCCCGGCGCTGGACGCCGCCCAGCCGCCGCACCCGGCCGGCAGCTACCCGTTCACCACCGAGCAGTTCGAGCCCCGCACCGACGGTTTCATCGGCTTCTCCGGCAACTACGACACCTTCGCGATCAGCCCGGACGCGCTGATCCTCTACATGCCGGGCCGGCCGCTGGCGTCGCAGAATCCGGTGCCGGGCGGCGAGTTCGTCTGGTCGATGGACGGCGGGGCTGTGATCGTGCACACGCCGCTGTCGGCGCTGGGCTTCGCGCTGCGGGTCTGAGCTGGCCCGACCTGGGCCGGAAACCGGGGATAGTTGCGGTGCGCAACGCCGCGGTCGGGTCTAATGGACCCATGCAATTCATGTCGCCCACCGACTCCATGTTCTTCATCGCCGAGTCGCGGGAACACCCCATGCACGTCGGTGGTCTGCAGCTGTTCGAGCCGCCGGAGGGGTCCGGTCCGGACTTCCTGAGGAACGTGCACGAGCAGATCCAGCAACACGACACCTTCGCCGAGACGTTCCGCAAACATCCGGCCACCCTGCTGGGCGGGATTGTCGATATGAGCTGGACCGTCGACGACGACGTCGACATGGAGTACCACCTGCGCCGCTCGGCATTGCCCAGCCCGGGGCGGGTGCGCGACTTGCTGGAGCTGACCGGCCGGCTGCACGGCAGTCTGCTGGATCGGCACCGCCCGCTGTGGGAGGCGCATCTCATCGAGGGGCTGGCCGACGGCCGGGTCGCGGTCTACACCAAGATCCACCACGGTCTGCTCGACGGCATCTCGGCGAGCAAGACCATGCAGCGGGCGCTGACCACCGACCCCGAGGACCTGAACGTCCGCGCCCCCTGGGACATCTTCCCGCGCCGGCGCAAGCCCGCTCCGGAAAGCGGCGGCCGCTCGCTGCTCGGGATGGCCTCCGGCGCGGTCGGGTTCGCCGGCGACGCGGTGGGCACCGCGCTCGGGTTCGCGCCGTCGTCACTCAAGATCGCCCGGGCGGCGCTGCTGGACAACCAGCTGACGCTGCCGTTCACCGCGCCCAAGACCATGTTCAACGTCAAGATCGGCGGCGCCCGCCGGTTCGCCGCGCAGTCCTGGGCGTTCGAGCGGATCCGCGCCGTCAAGGCCGCCGCCGGGGTCACCGTCAACGACGTGGTGCTGGCCATGTGCGCGGGCGCGCTGCGCGCCTACCTGCTGGAGCAGAACGCGCTGCCGGACTCCCCGCTGATCGCGATGGTCCCGATCAGCCTGCGCGATCCGAACGCCGAGGCTGGTGGCAACCAGGTGGGCGCCATCCTGTGCGACCTGGGCACCCATCTGTCCGACCCGGTCGCGCGGCTGCAGGTCATCCACGGCTCCATGCGGGACAGCAAATCGGTTTTCGAGGGGCTGCCCAAGCTGGAGACGCTGGCCCTGTCGGCCGTCAACGTCGCCGCGGTCGGCCTCGGCGCGGTGCCCGGTTTCGTCTCGACCGCGCCGCCGCCGTTCAACCTGGTCATCTCGAATGTGCCGGGCCCGCGCGAGCAGATGTACTGGGGCGGGGCCAAGCTGGTCGGCAGCTACCCGGTGTCCATCGTGACCGATAACCTGGCGCTGAACATCACCCTGGCGAACAACGCCGGGAACCTGGAGTTCGGCCTGATCGGCTGCCGGCGCAGTATCCCGCACCTGCAGCGGCTGCTCACCCACCTCGAGGACGCGCTGGCCGACCTGGAGAAGGCGGTCGAGCAGTAGCCACCCCGAAACGACGACGGCGGCGGCCCCGGGAGGGGACCGCCGCCGTCGTCGTTGTCGGGTCGGCTGCTACGGGCAGGTGACCTTCAGGTCGAACTGCTTGCTCACCATCTGAGTCGGGTTGGCCACGTCGACACCGGTGGCGGTGCCGGTGACCTCGTAGGTCTGGCCGTCCTTGGTGGCGGCGGCCTCGCCGCCGGTGTTGGCGGGGCCGACGGCCAGCGAGACGCCGTCGATATTGCCCAGGCCCACCGAGGTGACGGTGGAGGCGTCCTCGGCCAGCACCACGGCGACGGCGCTGGAGCCCTCGCCGACGGCGATGTTCATATTGCCGCCGGCGACGGTGCAGACCGCGGTGCCGGACAGCTCATGGTCCTTGTCGTCGATGCTCAGTTTGGCGTGCCCGGGCTCCGGGTTGCCCTTCACCGCGTCGGTCGCGTCCGTGACGGCGTCCTTGGCCTTCGAGGTCGCCGAGGTCACTTCCTCGGAGGCGGACTTGTCGCTGGAACAGCCGGTCAGACCGGCGGCCACAATGGCCATACCGCCGATCGTGAGCGCCAATGCTCGTTTCACCACAGCTCTCCTTACTGTCGTGGTCCGCCCGCGCGGGCGGTCCTCGCTGCGATTATCGTCGCGCGTCAACCCCTGCGGAAGAGCTCGGCAATCACAGCCGGATTACTTCGGGCAGGTGACGTCGATCTCGAAGGTGGTGTCGACAGGCTGGTTGGCGTCGCCGGAGGTGCCCAGGCCGGTGCCCTTGATGGTGTAGCGGCGGTCCTGGTGGGTGACCTCGGGTCCGGTCGCCGACACCGCGTCGATGAACACCAGCGCCCGATCGCTGGAGCCGACCTCGCCGATGTGCACCGAGCGGACCGTCGGCTCCTCCTCCTCGGTCACCTTGACCACCGTCTTCTCGGCGGCGTCGATGGTGATGGTGGTCAGGCCGTCGTCGGTGCTGCAGCTGACCGAGGACACCGGGCCCAGATCGGTGTCGCCGAGTTTCAGCGCGTCGGTCTCCGAGGCGCCACCTCCGGAGCAACCCGCCACCAGCATCGTTCCCGTCGCGCAAACCGTGAGCAGAAGCTTGTTCATGGGCACGAGTATGCCCGGCCGACTTCGCGGCGGGCCCGCGGGTTTGATCCAATAGCGCCCGTGGGCGATTTCTTCACGGTGACCGATCGGATGGCCGACGGCGCCGGGCGCACCGGGACCATCCACACCCCGCACGGCGACATCGACACCCCGGCATTCGTGCCCGTCGGCACCAAGGCGACGGTCAAGGCGGTGCTGCCGGAGACCATGGCCGACCTCGGCGCGCAGGCCGTGCTGGCCAACGCCTACCACCTGTACCTGCAGCCCGGGCCGGACATCGTCGACGAGGCCGGCGGGCTGGGCGCGTTCATGAACTGGCCCGGGCCCACGTTCACCGACAGCGGCGGATTCCAGGTGCTCTCGCTGGGCAGCGGGTTCCGCAAGGTGCTCGCGATGGACACCGAACGGCACCGCGCCGACGACATCGTCGCCCCCGGCAAGGACCGGCTGGCGCGCGTCGACGACGACGGCGTCACCTTCACCTCGCATCTGGACGGCTCGACGCACCGGTTCACCCCCGAGGTGTCGATGGGCATCCAGCACCGGCTCGGCGCGGACATCATCTTCGCCTTCGACGAGCTGACCACCCTGGTGAACACCCGCGAGTACCAGCAGCGTTCGGTCCAGCGCACCCACGAGTGGGCGATCCGCTGCCTCGTCGAGCACCGACGGCTCACCGCGGCCGCCCCGGACCGGCCCGCGCAGGCGCTGTTCGGAGTGGTCCAGGGCGCCCAGTACGAGGACCTGCGCCGGGCGGCGACCCGCGGCCTGGTCGGCATCGGGAACGAGGCCGGGCCCGCGCAGGGGTGCGAGTTCGACGGCTACGGGATCGGCGGCGCGCTGGAGAAACAGAACCTGGCCACCATCATCGGCTGGGTGGTCGACGAGCTGCCCGAGGACAAACCGCGGCACCTGCTCGGCATCAGCGAACCCGACGACCTGTTCGCGGCCGTCGCCGCCGGCGCAGACACCTTCGACTGTGTGTCCCCGTCCCGGGTGGCCCGCAATGCCGCCATCTACTCGGCCGACGGCCGGTACAACATCACCGGCGCGCGCTACCGGCGCGACTTCACGCCGCTGGACCCCGAGTGCGACTGCCACACCTGCGCGCATTACACCCGCGCCTACATTCACCATCTGTTCAAGGCCAAGGAGATCCTGTCGGCCACCCTGTGCACCATCCACAACGAACGGTTCATCGTTCGGCTGGTGGACCGCATCCGGACTTCGATCGGCGCCGGTGACTTTGCGGAGCTGCGCGAGGAAACCCTCGGCCGCTACTACAGCAAATCGTCCTGACCAGCGGAGCTCCGTCGCGCAGGCAGAATGGGCAGATGACGACAGCCCAGGAGTCAAAGGTCGATTCCCCGCAGCAATTGCTGATCAAGATGCTCGACCCGGCCACCCGGGCCGACCCGTATCCGGTCTACGCGGAGATCGCGGAGCTGACCCCGGTGCGGCTGCCGGCCGCCAATCTGGCGGTGTTCTCCTCCTACGCCGACTGCGACCAGATACTGCGCCACCCCGACTCGTCGAATGACCGGCTGACCTCCACCGCCGCGCAGCGCGAGATCGCCGCCGGCGCGGTGGCCCGTCCGTTCGGCGCGCCCGGATTCCTGTTCCTCGACCCGCCGGACCACACCCGGCTGCGCAAACTCGCCCAGCAGGCGTTCTCGCCGCGGGTGGTCAAGGCGCTGGAGCCGGAGATCGTCGCGCTGATCGACGGGCTGCTGACCCAGCTGGAACCCGGCGTCGAGTTCGACGTCATCGCCGATCTGGCCTACCCGCTGCCGGTCGCGGTGATCTGCCGGCTGCTCGGCGTGCCGATGTCCGACGAGCCGCAGTTCAGCCGCGCGTCGGCGCTGCTGGCCCAGGGCCTGGACCCGTTCGTCGCCGTCACCGGGGAACTGCCCGCCGACATGGACGAGCGGCTGGAGGCTGGCATGTGGCTGCGGACCTACCTGCGCGACCTCGTCGAAACGAGGCGCGCGCAGCCGCAGTCCGACCTGATCTCCGAGCTGATCGCCGCCGAGGAGGACGGCGACCAGCTGTCCGCCGAGGAGATCGTCGCGACCTGCAATCTGCTGCTCATCGCGGGGCATGAGACGACGGTGAACCTGATCGCCAATGCGGTGCTGGCCATGCTGCGCGAGCTGCGGCACTGGCGGGCGCTGAGCGCCGACCCGGCGCGCGCCGCGGCCATCGTGGAGGAGACGCTGCGCTTCGACCCGCCGGTCCAGCTGACCTCGCGGATCGCGGGAGCGGATATGACCATCGGATCGGTCACCGTGCCCAAGGGCGACACCATGATGCTCATGCTGGCCGCCGCGCAGCGCGACCCGAGCTTCTACGACCGCCCGGACGAGTTCGACCCGGACCGCTCACCGAACCGCCACCTGGCCTTCGGGCTCGGTCCGCACTTCTGTCTCGGCGCGCCGCTGGCCCGGTTGGAGGCCTGCCTGGCGCTCTCGGCGCTGGCCGCCAAGTTCCCGGACGCGCGGCCGACCGGCGAGCCGTTCTACAAACCGAACGTCACGCTGCGCGGGCTGGCCAGTTTGCCGGTTATCGGCTGAGCGTTAGAGCGGGTTGAGGATTCGCTGCAGGAACTGCCGGGTCCGGTCCTGGGCGGGGTCGCCGATCACCTGCTCCGGCGGACCCTGCTCCAGAATGATCCCGCCGTCGGTGAACAGCACCTGATCCGACACCCCGCGGGCGAACTGGATCTCGTGGGTGACCACCAGCAGGGTCCAACCCTCGGTGGCCAGATCCTTGATCACCGAGAGCACCTCGCCGACGAGTTCGGGGTCCAGCGCCGAGGTCGGCTCGTCGAACAACACCACTTTGGGCGCCAGCGCCAACGCCCGCGCGATTCCGACGCGCTGCTGCTGACCGCCGGACAACTGGTACGGGTAGGCGTCGCTCTTGTTCGCCAGACCGACCTGGTCCAGCAACGCCAGCGCCTCCGAGCGGACCTGCTCGGCCGGGCGCTTCTGCACCACGAGCGGGCCCTCCGTCACGTTCTGCAGCACCGTCTTGTGCGGAAACAGGTTGTGCGACTGGAACACGAACCCGCTTTGGGCCCGGTAGCGCCGCAGCTCGGCCTTGCCCGGGTTCGCCGAGAAGTCGACCTCCTCGTCGCCGACCCGGATCACCCCGGAGTCCGGCACGTCGAGTGCGTTGAGGGTGCGCAGCAGGGTCGTCTTGCCCGAACCCGACGGGCCGATGATGGCCGTCGCGCTGCCGCGGGGCACGGTGAACGAGACACCCTTGAGCACCTCGTTGTCCCCGAACGATTTTCGGATCTCCCGGGCGTCCACCCGGATTTCTTTCTCGCTCATCGCGATATGTGCCTTTCCAGACGCTCTTCGACGCGGTTCTGGCCGAACGACAGCACCAGGCAGATCACCCAGTAGTACACCGCCGCGGTGCCGTACAACGCGAAGAACTCGAACGTGGGCGCCGCGGCGATCTGCGCGGTGCGCAGGTCACCAGGATCGTCGAGGCCAGTGAGGTGTCCTTCACCAGCGAGATCAACGTGTTCGACAGCGGCGGCACCGCCACCCGGGCGGACTGCGGCAATACGATCCGGCGCAACGTCGTCGGGTAGTTCATCCCGATCGTCTCGGCCGCCTCCCACTGCCCCTTCGGGATGGACTGGATCGCGCCGCGAATGATTTCGGCCGCGTAGCCGCCAACATTGAGGCTGAACGCGATGATCGCCGCCGGGAACGGGTCGATGCGCACCCCGAGTTCGGGCAGCGCGTAGAACACGATGAACAGCTGCACCAGCAGCGGCGTGCCGCGGATGATCGAGATGTAGAGCCGGGCCAGGTTGCTCAGCACCCGGCTCGGCGACAATCGGGCCAGCGCCACCAGCAGCGCCAGCGCCAACCCGATGACGAAGCTGATCACGGTCAGCGGGATCGTCTTGGTGACCGCGGCCTTGGCCAGCGGGACCAAGTTGTCGCCGATCAGCTTCCACGTCGAGCGCGGCTCGGCCTTCCCCGGCTCGGTGGCCCCGGTGGCGTCGGCGCGCAGATAGCGCTGCGAGATGGTGGTCAACGTGCCGTCGTCGCGCAATTCCTCGAGCGCCCGGTTCAACTCCGGCAGCAGGCCGCTGTCCTTGCGGGCGGCGAAACCCTGCTCGCTCTTCTGCCCGGTGGTCCCGGCGATCCGGACCGAGGTGTCCCCGGTCTCGGCGAGGTAGGCGTACACCGCGATGCTGTCGTTGATCACCAGGTCGACGCGGCCCTGGTTGAGCAGCTTGATGGCCTGAGTGAAGCCTTCCACCACCTCGACCTTGGCGCCGTTGTCGCGGGCGATCTGGCCCCAGTTGCTGGTGGCGTTCTCCCCGGCGGTCCTGCCGCGGATGTCGTCGAGGGAGGTGATGCTGTCGTCGTCGGCGCGGGTGACGATCACCCCTTCGCCCACCGAGTAGGGCTCGGACAGGTCGTAGCGGGCCTTGCGCTCGTCGGTGATGGTCACCTCGTTGGCCACCACGTCGAACCGGTCGGCCTCCAGCGCCGCGAAGATGGAATCCCACGGGGTCTCGACGAACTCTACCGGCACCCCGAGGCGTTCGCCGACCGCCCGGGCCACGTCCACGTCATAGCCGGCCAGCTCGCCGGTCGCCGGATCGTGGAAGGTGAACGGCGCGTAGACGCCCTCGGTCCCCACCCGCAGCACACCAGCGGAGGCGATGGGGTCGTCACCGCCGGCTTGTTTCGCGCCGCAGCCTGCCAGCACCAGCGCGCAAGCGGCCAGCAGCGCCAGGATTATTCGTTTTGGGCCCACCGCGCGGACGGTAACAAGCCCTTCGCGGCAGTGGAAGGATTCGGCTCAGGCGGAGTCTTGTCGGCCGGGCCGGTATACCCAGGGCTCCCGCGGCAGTCGGTTCGGGTCGAACTCGGCGAGCATGCCGTCGACGGTGTCGCTGCGGTAGCCGAGCGAGTCCGCGATCTGGCGCAGCGCGGCCCCGACGCCGATCTCGGCCAACCCGACCGCGCCGTCGCGCTTGGCCAGCCGTTTGCCGTCGGCGTTCAGCGCCAGCGGGACGTGGGCGTACACCGGGGCGGGCAGGCCCAGCAGCGACGCCAGATACGCCTGCCGCGGCGCCGACGACAGCAGGTCTTCGCCGCGCACCACCTGATCGATGCCTGCCGCCCCGTCATCGACGACGACGGCCAGGTTGTAGGCCGGCACGCCGTCGAACCGGCGCAGCACGAAGTCGTCGACCACGCCGGTGTAGTAGCCGCGCAGCAGGTCGGTGACGGTGTGCTCGGTCTGTTGCGCGCGCAGCCGCAAGGCGGGCGGCCGTCCGGATGCCGCGCGCTTCTCGGCCCGCTGGGCGCCGGTCAGTCCGCGGCACGTTCCGGGGTAGGCGCCCTGCGGCGCGTGCGGGGCGCGCGACGCGGCGAGGATTTCCTTTCGGCTGCAATAGCATTCGTAGGCCATCCCGGCGGCCAGCAATTCGTCGACGATGGTGTTGTACCGGCGGGCGTGCTCGTGTTGGAACTGCGGCGGTTCGTCCCAGGTGATCCCGATGGCGACCAGGTCGGCGATCTGGCGGGCGGCGACGTCGGGGAAGGTGCGGTCGTCGAGGTCCTCCACGCGCAGCAGGAACCGCCGCCCGGAGGATCGGGCGAACAGCCACGCGAGCACCGCGGTGCGCAGGTTGCCGATGTGCAGGTCGGCCGACGGGCTGGGCGCGAACCGGCCGGATCTCTGTTCGCCCACGCCCCGAAATCTAGTCCCGGGCGAGGTGACCGTCAGTTCCGGGCTTGCTCCACCAACTCGGCCCACGGTGTGTCGAGCCGGAGCGCGGCGTGCTCGCCCGCGAACGCGCTGGAGATCACCACGTCGGGTTCCAGGGTGGCCAGCAACACCAGACTCGCGTCGAGCGTCGGAGCGTCGCTGAACGGCAGCAGCCCGACGTTCCAAGCGCCGTCCTCACCGCGGTAGATGGTGTCGCCGGTGAACAGGTAGCGCAGTCCGTCGGCCCCGGTGACCAGGTAACTGGTGCTGCCGGGAGTGTGACCCGGCGTCGGGATGACCTCGACGCCGTTGTCGTCGACGTGCCGCGCCGCCAGCGGGACCGCGATCCGGCCGTGCTCGGAGATATCGCCGGCCTCCAGCGCGGGGGCGTGCAGCCGGGCGCCGAACCTGGCGGCGATGCGGCCCAGCGTCGGGCCGGCCTCGTCCCGGTGCGACAGGTACTGGTGGCTGATGCCGCCGAGTTCCTCGATCGCGTCGAAATCGGCGTCGGTGAGGGTGGAGTAGAACAGCACGTTGCCGTCCGGTCCGCCGGTCCACAGGTATGCGTGGGTGGTCAGCCCCGGGAACGGATTGTCGGTGCGCGTCTCCCACAGGTCGGGGTAAAGCTGGCGCATGTCGGCTCCTTTCGCCCTCTGCGCGTTGTTTTCCCGTACAACGGGTACCCGGGCTCGGGTATTCCGATGTGGATTCCGATGTGGCGACAGCACTGGTCATCCGGCCGTGTTGAGGACAGGATGGGAGACGTGAACCTGCCCGGGATCGAGCCGATGCTGGCCAAGGCGGCGACCGCGGTGCCTGTCGACCCGGGGGTGTGGTCGTATGAGCCCAAGTGGGACGGCTTCCGCGCCCTAGTGTTCCGCGACGGCGACGACATCGAAATCCGTTCGCGCTCCAACAAGGATCTCGGCCGCTACTTCCCGGAACTGCTCGACGCCCTGGCCGCCGAGACCGCTCCGCGATGCGCGCTGGACGGCGAGATCGTTGTGCCGCGTCAGGTCGACGGCCGCACCCGGCTGGACTGGGACGCGCTATCACAGCGAATCCACCCGGCGGACAGCAGGATTCGATTGTTGTCGCAGGAAACGCCCGCGCATTTCATCGGTTTCGACGCGTTGTCGAGCGACGGTGAGGAGCTGCTGGACCGGCCGTTCGTGGAACGTCGGGCCGCGCTGCGGGAGCTGATTCGCCCGGCGTCTTGGTGTCACCTCACCCGCGCCACCGAGGACCCGGAGCTGGGGCAGCAGTGGTTGACGACGTTCGAGGGCGCCGGCCTGGACGGTGTGATCGCCAAGCGGCTGGGCGGGCCCTACCTGCCCGGCAAGCGGGAGATGGTCAAGGTCAAGCACTCTCGCGACGCCGACTGCGTGGCAATCGGCTACCGGGTGCACAAGTCCGGCCGCGGTGTCGGCTCCATCCTGCTCGGCCTCTACAACGACGACGGCGAACCGCAGATGGTCGGCGGCGCGGCGTCGTTCACCGCCGCCGCCCGCGACCAGCTGCTCGCCGAGCTGGAGCCGCTGCGCCTGGAGCCCGATCTGGTGCGCGACGGCGAACCCAGCCGGTGGAACTCCGCGGCCGACAAACGCTGGATCCCGATCCGCCCGGAACGCGTCGCCGAGGTCGGCTACGACCAGATGGAGGGCGCCGGACCTGGCCGGCGGTTCCGGCACGCGGTGAAGTTCCGGCGCTGGCGGCCCGACCGGGATCCGCGCAGTTGCACCTTCGACCAGCTCGATGTGCCGACGAGCTACGATTTCTACGACGTGTTGGAGAGCTGATGGCCGCACCCGCCGAAGAGCTCGACGTCGACGGCGTCGCTGTCCGAATCACCAACCGGGACAAGGTGTATTTCCCGGATCTGGGCGCCGCGGGCAGCAAGGGCGCGCTGATCGACTACTACCGCGCGGTGGCCCTCGGTCCAATGTTCACCGCGCTGCGCGACCGTCCTACCCACCTGCAGCGTTTCCCCGATGGCATCGACGGCGAGGAGATCTACCAGAAGCGACTGCCGGCCAAACGCCCCGAGTATCTGGACGGCGTCACGGTCACCTTCCCGTCCGGGCGCACCGCCGAGACGCTGTGCGTCACCACCCCCGCGGCGATCGTGTGGGCGGCGCAGATGGGGTCGGTGACGCTGCACCCGTGGCCGGTGCGGGCGCCTGACGTCGAGCATCCCGACGAGCTGCGCATCGATCTGGACCCACAGCCCGGCACCGGGTTCGTCGAAGCGCGGACCGTCGCGTGTGAGGTGCTCAAGCCGCTGCTCGACGAACTCGGTCTGGTCGGCTATCCGAAGACCTCCGGCGGCCGCGGCGTGCACGTGTACCTGCGGATCCGTCCGGAGTGGGATTTCATCGCGGTGCGCCGCGCGGCCATCGCGGTGGCCCGGGAACTGGAGCGCCGCGCGCCCGATCAGGTGACGGCGTCGTGGTGGAAAGAAGAACGCGGACAACGCATTTTCGTCGACTTCAACCAGACGGCCCGGGACCGCACCATGGCGTCGGCGTATTCGGTGCGCCGCACCCGCATCGCGACGGTGTCCATGCCGCTGAGCTGGGAGACGCTGGTCGACGCGGACCCGGATGATTACACCCTGCTGACCGCGGCGGACATCGTCGCCGGCCGGGATGACCCGTGGGCCGAGATGGACGCTAACCCGCAGTCCCTGGAGCCGCTGTTGGAGCTGGTGGAGGCCGACACCGAGCGTGGACTCGGCGATATGCCGTACCCGCCGAACTACCCGAAGATGCCGGGCGAGCCGCCCCGGGTGCAGCCGAGCAAGAAGGTCGCCGAGCACTGGGAATAGGCCGAGCTGCCGTAGGGTGAGCGGGTGCGCGGGGGAGTCCAAACGGTGCGGAAGGTGCTGGCGGCCATCGCCGTCGCCGCCATGCTGATCGGCGTCGTCGGGGTCACCATGTACCTGATCACGCATTCCGGCGCGCAGGAGCAGGCCGCCCCGGATCAGTCCTGGGCGACGCCGACGGCCACCGTGCCGACGCCGGGTGAGTTCCTGGTTGCTGTGCAGGTGACCGACCAGCACTGCGCCACAGCAAACATCTGCACCTACGTGTACTCGATCCAGCCGGAGTATCGCGGCATGCATCCGCTGCCGACGACGCCGTTCACGGTGTACTACGAAGTGGTCGGCGGGCAGAAGCCGCAGCCCGGTTCGTTCACCGTGCACGACGGTCAGGCCCGGATGCTGCAGGGGGTCGCCGTCGACGGTCCCAAGAACGCCAAGCTGGACGCCAAGGTCACCCGGGTCGCGGCAATCGAAGGCCCCATGCCGGTCACCAGCGGTGAGGTTGAGGCCCCGGTTTCAACTCAGCCCGAGGGCTGAATCTGATCCGCGGCGAGCGCGGATTGTCGCCCGAAATTTCTCATAGAAATCTCAATCCAAAGGGCCTGTTTTCCGTTGTCTCGCAACGGAACTTGTCGGACCCGAGGTATAGCGTTCTTGCTATGAGCAGCAACGCCTACGCCGACCGGGAAGCGATCTTCGCCGCCCTCGCGCAGGCCGAAACCGCCCACCACGTCCTGGCTTCGGCGTCCCTCGACGCGCTCTCGTCGGAGGAGATTTTGGAGGTGCTCGCGCGCCGGGAGGCGCTCGCGTGGCGGGCCCCGGCGGCCGACCACCGACTGCTCGCCCGGTTGGTGGCTGACGGCAATCCGGGGGTGTTGGGGGCGGCGAACCTCACCCTCGTGTTGGAGGAGCGTCTGCGGATCTCCCGCGGCGTCGCCCGACGGCGTCTGGCTGAGGCCGCCGACCTGGGGCCGCGCACCGCGGTGGATGGGCAACCTTTGGAGCCGGTGATGCCGTCGGTCGCCCAAGGGGTGGCGGACGGGGTGATCGGCCCGGAACAGGTCGCCATCGTGCGAGACACCTACGCGAAGATCCCGGCGGCGGTGGATCCGGAGACCCGGGCTGATGCCGAGAAGGAGTTGGCCGAGCTCGCCACGCAGTACGGGCCCTCGCATTTGAGCAAACTGGCGACCATGCTGCTCATGGTCCTCGACCCGGACGGGGACTTCGCCGATCGGCGCCGCGCCGCCGCCCGCGGCCTGTCCGTCGGCGCACAGACCCACGATGGGATGCGCAACCTGCGGGCGCGGTTGACCCCCGAAGCGTGGGCCACCCTGGAACCCATCCTGGAGAAGTTGGCGGCGCCGGGCATGTGCAATCCCGCCGATGAACACCCCTGTGTCTCGGGAACACCGTCGGAGGAGCAGATTCAGGGTGATCGGCGCACGATCGCCCAGCGCAACCACGACGCCCTGGTCGCGGCGATGCGGGCACTGCTGGCCTCCGGCGACCTCGGGCAACACAACGGACTACCCGTCACGGTGATTGTGACGACGACACTTGCGGAGCTGAACGCCGCGGCCCACGGTGGGGTGCGCGCCGATCTCGGGGGCGCGGCGGTCACCGACCCGGTGGTGACGATCGCGGGCCCGGGCGCCCCGAGCGGCGGCCCGGTGACCCCGGCCGTGCGGGAAGCAGGCGAGGACCCGACCGCCACTGATCCTGCCGGACTCCCGACCCCCGACGTGCCGGCCGCTTTGACGGGGTGGGCGGTGACTGCGGGCGGGTCGATGGTTCCGATGAGTGATTTCCTGCGAATGGCCTCCCACGCCCTGCACTATCTGGTGATCTTCGACGGACGCGGCCGACCACTATGGCTCGGGCGGACCAAGCGTCTCGCCTCAGCCGATCAGCGGTTGGTCTTGTTCGCCCGGGACAAGGGATGTACGAAGCCCGGGTGTACCCGTAGTGCCTACCGCTGCCAAGCGCATCACCTGACCCCCTACGGGCGTGGTCGAGAGGGCCGCACCGATATCGACGACCTCGGCTTGGCCTGCGGCGGTGACAACACCATGGCCGACACCCAGAACTGGACCACCCACCTCAACCCCGACGGACGCATCGAATGGACCCCACCAGCACACTTGGATCACGGCCAGCCGCGGGTCAACCCGCATCATCAACCCGCCGACATGCTCGCCCACTTCCACAAACGGTTCCGACACCAACACCCACCCGGGACGGACCCACCCCAAGGCTCAAAAAGCTAGGGCCGCGAACAACGGGCCACCGGGCCAAGATCCGTCCGAGTTTCCCGCCCGACGCGGAACTGACCTGGTTCGAACAAGCCGTCGCCGAAGCCAAATTCCTGTGCGAACTCCCCGACGACTACACCGACGAAGCTCAGGAATGAATCAGCGCGGGGGCGGGCGCAAAACGCGAAGAGCCGAACCTCAGCTGACCGGGCCGGGGATCAGCGTCACCTGGGCGGTGCGCGGAGTGCCGCTCTGATCCACCCAGTTCACCGTGACCACGTCGCCGGCGTGCCGCTGGTCGAGCAGTCCGGTCAGGGTGTTCGACGAGTCGATCGGGGTGCCGTCGATGGTCGTCAGCACATCACCCGGCGCGATCCCGACGCGAGCGGCGGGGCCGTCGCGCAGCACCGAGCGGATCGGCAGGCCTTCGGGCCGGTTCGGACCGCCGGCGTCGATGCCGATGCCGAGCATCGCCGACGGGCCGACGTGCACGAACGGCGAGCCCTCATTGGCGCGGATCTGATTGGCCAGCCCCAGCGCCCGGTCGATCGGGATCGCGAAGCCCTGGCCGGCCGGATCGGCGCCACTGCCGTCGATCCGGTAGGTGATGGTGGCCGCGGCGTTCATCCCGACGATCTGACCGGCTGCGTTGACCAGCGCGCCGCCGGAGTCGCCGGCGCGCAGATTGGTCGACGACTCGATCAGCCCACCCATCTGGTGCGTGGTGTTGGTGCTCTGGTCCTCCACATCGACGGCGGTGTCCAGGCTGGTCACCGTGCCGGTTTCGTGGGTGAGCGGATGCGCGGTTCCGTTGGCGTTGCCGATGGTTAGCACCGGGTCGCCGACGCGCAGGTTCGACACCGAGCCCAGCGGAGCCACGGGCAGCCCGGAGGCGCCGCGCAGCTGCAGCACCGCGACGTCGTTGCCGCGGGAGTAGCCGAGCACGTCGGCGTCGTAGGTCTGGCCGTTGCCGACGCTGGTCACCCGAATGGAGTTGGCGCCCTGGATGACGTGGTGGTTGGTCAGCACCACGCCTTCGGGGCTGAGCACGATGCCGGTGCCGTTGCCGACCAGGCCGGCGAAATCGTTGAGGGTGTCGATCTTGACCAGGCCGGGTTCCACCTGCGCGATGGCGGCGTTGACGTCCATCGGGTCTGCCCATGCGGTTGCCGGAGCGACGAGCAGTCCGAGCATTGCCAGTAGGGGCGCCAGCACCAGGGCCAGCAATCGTTTCCGCCCTGTGGACCCCGGGCGCCGATGGGTTTCCTCGACCATGTCTTTTCCTCGGTGCATCGGGGTCGGACGTTACTCCGTCGCCCCCGTTCGTGTCGCAGCTCACCTGCGCAGACCGTGCGGCTACGGCGCGGCGTCGGCCAGAAACAAAAATATGACCCGGGTGCCCACCGCGGCGGCTGGGCACCCGGGTCGGGTGCGGAGGATAGGGGATTTGAACCCCTGAGGGCTGTTAACCCAACCCGCGTTCCAGGCGAGCGCCATAGGCCACTAGGCGAATCCTCCGTCGCAGAGTTTACCGTAGCGCCGGGACCGGTTTTGACCGGCTGAGCGCCGAAGCGTTGAGCTACAATGAAGCACATGACTGAGGTCGGCATTCGGGCGCTCAAGCAGAACGCCTCGGCGGTTGTCGCTGACGCCGCCGCCGGATCGGTGGTCATCATCACCGATCGTGGACGCCCGGTGGCCCAGTTGTCCCCGCTCCCGGCCACTCCGCTGCAGCGATTGCTCGCCGCAGGAAGAGCACGTCCGCCGCGCCGCGATATTCGCAAGCTGCCCGCGCCGACCCCCGGACCGAGCCTGTCGGCGGAGCTGTCGAAGATGCGCGACGCCGAGCGCTACTGAGCCGTGGCCTACTACGTCGACATTTCGGCGCTGGTGAAGTTGGTCGTCGCCGAGCCGGAAACACCCGCGTTGAGGGACTGGATTGCAGGCGAAAGCGCGGCATTGGTGTCGTCGGACGTGACTCGCACGGAATTGCTGCGCGCGGTCCGGCGAGTGGCCCCAGAGCGTCTGGTTGAGGCGCGGGCGGTCCTCGACTCGATCATCCTCAGCACTGTCAGCACTGCGACCTTCGAAGCGGCCGCTCTTCTGGACCCGACGGTCCTGCGCAGCCTTGACGCCGTGCACATTGCGGCCGCGCTCGAACTGGGAGACGACCTCGCCGGCATGGTCACCTACGACGACCGGATGGCGGCTGCCGCACGGGCCCACGGGATCGCGGTTCTTGCGCCTTCCCAGTGACGGTAGGGCGATATTCGGGCCGGATATCGCCCTACCGTCACTGCGGCAAAGAATTGCGATCCACAGTCACCGGCGAGGCGGCCTTAGTAGGTGCGGCTGCCGTCCGGCGACAGCACGAACCCGTGCGTCGCGCCATCGACGAACTCACCGTTCTGGATCTCGCAGGTGACCTTGCCGCCCGGTCCGGCCGCGCACACCGCGGCGTTGCTCGTCGGGTCCGCCGAACCGGACCGCGCGCCGGGCATCACGATCTTCTGGCCGGGCGCCAGCAGGTGATAGTCGGCCGGGTCGATGGGCTTGCGTGGCATCCCGGAAACCTCCAGCTCAGCGGGGTCGCGGTAGCCGAACGACGCGGTCCCGTCGACCTTGGCGTAGTTCTGCTCCTCGGGAAGTCCTGGCAGCCGTCCCCAGCAGTAGACCATCGCGTAGTACTGCCAGGAGTTCGGCCCGTCGTAGAGCCTGCACCGCACGCCGCCGCAGGTTTCGAACTGCGCGCCGTTCCACCCGTAGTCCTCGTAGGTGTGGAAATCGGCGAGGTTCACCGTTTCGTACTCGGTGAACCCGCTGATCAGCGGGTCGGGGGCGCTCGTCTTCGACACCGGATCCGACGGGCAGGCTCCCGCCGACGAATCACTGGTCGGTGTGGTGCCGGGCGAACTGGGTTCGGGTTCGGCCAGACCGATCCCGCAGGAAGTGACGATCAGGGCGGCAGCCGCCAGCGGCCCGATCCTTGTCCACGCTCTCACAGTGGCCATCTGCCCAGTCTTGCAGAGCGCCGATTGGCAGCGCATCGCAGCAGGTCACGCGACGCTTTGGGTCCTGTTTCGAGGATCTGGGGGAGTGACCATGGCACATAGCGACAAGCGCGCGATACTGCTCAAGGCGTTGGCGCTGGCTGCCGCCGGAGCGGTGATCTGGGCGCCGACGGCCTACGCCGACGATCCGGCCAACCCGGATGAGACGCAGCAGAACGAGGACGAGCAGGACAAGCGGGACGACGCCGCCGATCAGGCGCAGTCCGCGATCGACCAGGCCAAGGACGCCGTCGACCAGGCGAACCAGGCGGCTCAGCAGAATCAGCAGAGCGAGCATGACAAGAAGTTCGGGGCCACCGGCGGATTGATGCATTTGATCAACGGTGTGCCGACCTGCGCGCACGCCGGCGACAGCTACACCAATGTCGAGGTGGTCGTGATGCAGCCGATCACCCCCTGCTGATCGACCGTCACGACCGGGGACCGTGCCGGCCACCCGTCGTACTACACTGCTCGGTGGACCCCGCGCGGCGTCCATCCTGTGAACTCCCCCAGGGCCGGAAGGCAGCAAGGGTCAATGGGCTCTGGCGGGTGCGCGGGGTCCCCTATCACTTCTGACCTGCGCAGTTCCGTCGTGACCGGCGAAAGGCCACCCAAGGTGTCGTTCTATTCCCTCGGCCCCGCCGAGTTGCAGGCCGAAAACGACAAGCAGCGTCAGGCATACGCCGAGCTGCAGTCCAAGAACCTCTCGCTGGACCTCACGCGCGGCAAACCGTCGCCGGAACAACTCGACCTCGCCGACGCCATGCTCGGCCTGCCCGGCCCGGGCGCCTACCGCGACGACGAGGGCACCGACGCCCGCAACTACGGCGGCATCACCGGTCTGCCCGGGATTCGCGCCATCTTCGCCGAACTCCTCGGCATCCCGATGTCGAACCTGATCGCCGGCAACAACGCCAGCCTGGAGTTCATGCACGACACGGTGATGTATTCCATGCTGCACGGCGGTGTGGACTCCCCGCGGCCCTGGATCGACGAACTGCGCGACGGCACCGGGGTGAAGTTCCTGTGCCCGTCGCCCGGCTACGACCGGCACTTCGCGATCACCGAAACCGTCGGCGTCGAGATGATCGCCGTCCCGATGCTCGACGACGGCCCCGACGTCGACCTCATCGAGGAGCTGGTGGCCGAAGACTCGGCGATCCGCGGCATGTGGTGCGTCCCGGTGTACTCCAACCCGACCGGCGCGACCTACTCCGCGGAGAAGGTCCGGCGGCTCGCCCAGATGCAGACCGCGGCGCCGGATTTCCGGCTGTTCTGGGACAACGCGTACCCGGTGCACACCCTGACCGGCGACTTCGTCGAGCAGGTCGACGTGCTCGGCCTGGCCGAGGAGGCCGGCTTCGGCAACCGGCCATATGTGTTCGCCTCCACCTCCAAGATCACCTTCGCCGGCGCCGGTGTCTGCTTCTTCGGCGCCTCGGCGGCCAATATCGCCTGGTACACGAAGTACGCCGGCAAGAAGACCATCGGACCGGACAAGCTCAACCAGCTGCGCCACGAGCGGTTCTTCGGCGACGCCGCCGGGGTGCGCCGGCACATGCTGCGCCACCAGGAGATCCTGGCCCCCAAGTTCGCCACCGTGCTGGAGATCCTGGAGGACCGGCTCGGCGACTCGAAGATCGCTTCCTGGACCGAGCCGAAGGGCGGCTATTTCGTCAGCCTCGACGTGCTGCCCGGCACCGCGAAGCGGACCGTCGCGCTGGCCAAGGACGCCGGCATCGCCGTCACCGCGGCGGGCGCGTCGTTCCCGTACGGCCGCGACCCCGAGGACCGCAATATCCGCATCGCCCCGAGCTTCCCGTCGCCGGCGGACCTGCGCGACGCCATCGACGGACTGGCCAGCTGCGCCCTGCTGGCGGCGACCGAGTCGCTGCTGGCCGAGCAGTAGCCTGTCGGGCTTCCTGGGTAACCTTCCTTCCGTGGCGCTCTACCGCAAGTACCGTCCGGCGACGTTCGCCGAGGTGATCGGGCAGGAGCACGTCACCGCGCCGCTGTCGACGGCCCTATCGGCCGGCCGAATCAACCACGCTTACCTGTTCTCCGGCCCCCGCGGCTGCGGCAAGACCTCCTCGGCGCGCATCCTGGCCCGCTCGCTGAACTGTGAGCAGGGGCCGACGCCGACGCCGTGCGGGGTGTGCCCGTCGTGTGTGGCGCTGGCCCCCAACGGCGGCGGCAGCGTCGACGTCACCGAACTCGACGCGGCCAGCCACGGCGGCGTCGACGACACCCGCGAGTTGCGTGACCGCGCGTTCTACGCGCCGGCGCAGTCGCGGTACCGGATCTTCATCATCGACGAGGCCCACATGGTCACCACCGCGGGCTTCAACGCGCTGCTAAAGATCGTCGAGGAACCGCCCGAGCACCTGATCTTCGTGTTCGCCACCACCGAGCCGGACAAGGTGCTGCCGACCATCCGCTCGCGCACCCACCACTACCCGTTCCGGCTGCTGGCCCCGCGCACCATGCGCTCGCTGATCGAGAAGATCACCGCCGCCGAGGATGTCCGGGTCGACGACGCGGTGTACCCGTTGGTGATTCGCGCCGGCGGCGGCTCGCCGCGCGACACCCTCAGCGTGCTGGACCAGCTGCTGGCCGGGGCCGACGGCAACCATGTCGCCTACCAGCGCGCGCTGGCGCTGCTGGGCGCCACCGACGTCGGGCTGATCGACGACGCGGTCGAGGCGCTGGCGGCGGGGGATTCCGCGGCGCTGTTCGGGGCGGTCGAGTCGGTGATCGACGCCGGGCACGACCCGCGCCGCTTCGCCACCGATCTGCTGGGGCGCTTCCGCGACCTGATCGTGCTGCAGGCGGTGCCGGATGCCGCGAGCCGCGGCGTGGTGGAGGCGCCCGAGGACGAGCTGGACAAGATGCGCTCGCAGGCCGAGCGGATCGGCGCGGCGACGCTCACCCGCTACGCCGAGGTGGTGCACAACGGGCTGGGTGAGATGCGCGGCGCGACGGCGCCCCGGCTGCTGCTGGAGGTGATGTGCGCGCGGCTGCTGCTGCCGTCGGCGGCGGACACCGAGGCCGCGCTGCTGCAGCGGGTCGAGCGCATCGAGACCCGGCTGGACATGTCCATCCCGGCCGGCGAGGCGGCCGCCTCCCAGCCCGCCGGGGACGGCGCGATGTCGCCGAGCCGGCAGTTCAGCCGACCCAGCCAGCGGTCCGCCGACCCGAAACCCGCTGCCGCCGAGGACAAGCCGTCGGTTCCGGCGGCGACGGTGGTGTCCGAGGTGAAGCCGGCGGTCGAGCCACCGGAGCCCGCACCCGCTGTTCCGGCTCTGCCCGCTCCCGCACCAGAACCGCGACCCGCACCTGAACCGCGGTCCGCTCCAGAACCGCGGCCCGCTCCAGAACCGCGGCCCGTTCCAGAACCGCGGCCCGCTCCTGAGCCGACTCCTGAACCAACGCCGGAGCCGTCACCCGAGCCCGACCCGACGCCCGAACCCGAACCGGCGCCGGAACCCCAATCGCCCCCCGCGCCTCAGCCGGCCTCCGCGGTCCCCGGCCAGCCCGACGCGACCGCGGTGCGCACCATGTGGACTACGGTTCGGGAGAAGGTCCGCGACCGCAGCCGCACCACCGAGGTGATGCTGTCCGGCGCCACCGTCCGCGGCGTCGACGGTGACACCCTGGTGCTCACCCATGACTCGGCGCCGCTGGCCAAGCGGCTGTCCGAACCCCGCAACGTCGAGGTCATCCGCGACGCCCTGCGCGACGCGCTCGGGGTGGAGTGGAACGTTCGCTGCGAGACGGCCACCGCGGACGCCCCGGCCGCGGAGCCCGCGCGCCGCGCCCCGGAACCGGCCCGCCGCACCCCGCCGCAGGTGCGGCGAACGGCACCGGCCGAACCGCGCCCCAGCGAGGAGGAACGCCGGGCCGCGGAGGCCGAGCGCCAGCGCGCCGAGGAAGAGCGGATGCTGGCGGAGGCAGCCGCCGACGACTCCGACCCCGGCCCGCGCCGCGACCCCGAGGAGATCGCGCTGGAGTTGCTGAAGAACGAGTTGGGCGCCCGGAAGCTCGAATAGCCGAAGCCGAATAGCCGAATAGCTATGCCGCGGGCATGTCCCGGATGTCGGACGGATCCGGGATGTCGAGCTCGGCGTTGAAACTGTGCAGGTCGATGCTCAGCTCACCCAGCCCGGTGCTGTTGAACGCGAGGTGGCGCACATAGCCGTCGTCGCCGACGCCGTATTCGATGAGCTCCGGCGCCGCCAGATCCTCGGCGGTGATCCCGCCGGGCAGATCGGCCGCGTCCAGGGCCGCGCGGAACTTGATGGGGTCCAGCTGGGCGCGGTAGATCCGCACCTGGGCTTCACCCACGGTCCGGACACCCTCGTCGGTCACCGCGGTGATCGCCTGCGCGGCCGGCGTGAAGTACATCGACACCAACATCGGGGCGCCCTGACCGCCCGGCGCGGTGGGCGCCCGGTACCAGGTGTCCGGTTCCCCGCCGAAGGACTCGCTGTACAACGCGGAGTGCACCAACATCTCCGAGTCGCGGATCAATGTCTCCTGGGCGCCCGTCGCGAACCCGATCTCGGCCCCGGTGACATCGGTGACCTGGAAGATCACCTGGTCGACGACATCGGTCTGGATGGCGCCGGTGGTGGTCAGCGTGCGGTTGGGCAGACCGGCCATCACCATCGTCAGATCACCGCGGTAGCTCTGCAGTTCGTCCATCCGGCCCAGCGCCGCCCGCAGATCTCCCTGGGCGTCCCCGCTGGCCGCGTCCGGGTCGGCGCCGGTCACCAGCTCGGCGCCGCCGGGATCCGGCGCGGGCGACGCGGGATCGGATGCGCCGGCGCAGCCGGCGACCAGCAGCCCGACCATCGCGACGGCCAACGCGCACCGGAACCTCATCACCGGGGTGAATCTACGCGCCGCCGGCGGGCGCGCACGACGGAGGTTTGCCGCGCCCAGGCAGCGGAGATTACGGGGTCCACCACGGACGCAGCGGAAGTCCGCCGTCGTCGCCGCGCTCGCCGAGCCGGACCGCGAGCACCTGATGCAACTGAACGACGTTGGTCTCGAAGCCCAGCCGGGAGCCGGCCATATAGAGGCCCCAGACCTTCGCGGTGGCCAGTCCGGCCTCGTTGACCGCGGCGTCCCAGTTGCGAACCAGGTTCGCGCACCAATCCCGCAGCGTCATCGCGTAATGCCGGCGCAGGTCCTCCTCGTGCACCACCTCCAGGCCGACGTTCTGCGCCTCGGTGATGATCCGGCCGGACCCGGTCAGTTCCCCGTCGGGGAACACGTAACGGTCGATGAAACCGCCGGCCGCGGTGGAGGTGTCGTTGCCCGGCCGGGTGATGCTGTGGTTGAGCAGCAGGCCGCCGGGACGCAACTTGTCGCGCAGGAAGGCGAAGTACGACGGGTAGTTCGTCACACCGATGTGCTCGGTCAGACCGATCGAGGACACCGCGTCGAAATCGGATTCGGCGACGTCGCGGTAATCGCAGTGCCGCACTTCGGCCAGACCCTGCAGGCCTTCGCCGGCGATGGCCTGCTGCGCCCAGGCCGCCTGACGCTGCGACAGGGTCACCCCGAGCGCGCGCACGCCGCGGCGGGCGGCGTAGCGCACCATCGAGCCCCAGCCGCAACCCACGTCGAGCAGCCGATCGCCCTCGTCCAGCCGCAGCTTCTCGAACACCAGACGAAACTTGTTGTCCTGCGCGGATTCCAGGCTGGCGTCGGCGTCGGGGTAGCACGCGCAGGTGTAGGCCATCGACGGGCCGAGCACGTGCCGGTAGAAGTCGTTGGACACGTCGTAGTGATGCTGGATCGCCTCGGCGTCCCGAGTCTTGCTGTGCCGCAACCCCTCCGCGAGCCGGCGCCACCGCGGCAACGCCTCCTGCGGTGGCGGCGGCACCGGCTTGAGCCGCTCGATGCCGATGGAGCGAACCACATCCAGCAGCACCTTCGCCGGCGGACGTTTGCGGTCGACGTGCTCGGACAGCGTCTTCAGCAGCGGGTACGGGTCACCCGGGTGCACACCCCGCATCTCCAGATCGCCGGCGACATAGGCCCGCGCCATGCCCAGGTCCCCGGGCGCGGTCACCAGATAAGTCATCCCGCGCGGAGTGCGCAGATCCAGGCCCAGGGACGCGTCGAGCGGACCGACCTGGCTGCCGTCGTACGCCGAAATACGCAGCGGCAGTTTGTCTCCGGAGATCAGCGCACCCAGCGCCTCCGCGATCGACATGTTCGGATGCGAGGTGGCGTCGTGGAACACCGTCATTGTCGTCGCACCGCCTTCCCGTACAGATCCAGCAGACGTGAGTCGGGGTCGTAGGCCGTCTTCACCATCCGGTAGGCATTCCCGCCGTAGAGCGCGTCAAACTCCGCGCGTGAGTAGAACGCCTCCGAGTACAGCGATTTGTGTCCGCCCAGCTCGGCGATCCGGGTTTCGATGCGCCGGTTCGTATGTCCGGGGGCCGGGCCGGCGGGCACCGAGGACCAGAAGCCGATATTGACGTAGGTGTGGCGCGGCCGGATCGGATACAGCGGCCAGCCGTCGGCGTCGCGCAGCCGCAGCGGGCACAGCCACACCGGCTCGATCGGCACGTTCTCGGCGAACCAGGTCAGAAAGTCCACCGTGTTCTCGATCGGCAGCTCGACGTCCTGCACAACGCGTTCGCGCAGCGGCGCCGGCGGGCGGGTCAGCCGACGCCGCTCGATCCGGTCGCCGATGTCGTGGCGCTGGTCCAGGGCGACGAGTTTCCAGTAGAAGCTGCTGCGCCGGAAGCGCTTCGGCCACAGCCGGCGGATCCGCGGGTTCTGCGCGCCGAACGCCCGTGAGCACCAGAACCAATCGGTGTCCCAGCGCCACAGGTAGTCCGCGATGCTCAGCCGGTCGGTCTCCTTCTGCTGGATGGAGCGGTAGTAGATCTGCTGGCCGGTGTAGTCGCTGACCGGGCCGCACTCGTTGGTCTGGGCGCCCAGGCACAGGTAGGACTCGCCGGGGGAGAACATCACCCCGTCGAGGTAGTCGACCGGACGGCCGTCGTGCGCGCCGGTCGCCACGATCTGATCCATGGCCGCCACCAGTTCGGGCAGCGTTTCGAAGCGCAGGTGGGTGAGCGCGACGAACGGCGCGACGGGTTCCAGCTCGATGCGCAGCCGCACCGCGTAGCCCAGCGTGCCGTAGGAGTTCGGGAACGCCCGGAACAGATCCGGGTGCTCGGTGCGGGAGGCCGTCAGCACCTCGCCGGTCCCGGTGAGGATGTCCATCTCCAGCACCGACTCGTGCGGCAGCCCGTTGCGGAAGGACGCGGACTCGATGCCCAGGCCGGTCACCGCGCCGCCGAGGGTGATGGTCCGCAGCTGGGGGACCACCAGCGGGCTCAGCCCGTGCGCGAGGGTGGCCTCGACCAGGTCGGAGTAGTTGCACATGCCGGCGACGTCGGCGGTGCGCGCCTCCGGGTCGATGGAGATGACGCCGGTCAATCCGGAGACGTCCAGGCCGGGGGCGTTGTTGCGGGCGCGGGCCCGGAACAGGTTCGACGTCCGTTTGGCCAGCCGGACCGGCGCGTGCGGCGGGATCGCCCGGTAACTGGACACCAACTGTCGCACGCCGGCGGTGTGCGCCGACGCCGCGTCTGCAGGCGGTGGTGACACGGATATACGCTAGTCCGCGAATCCGACCGGCGCGAGGAGGAAGCGGTACACCGGTACCGATACTCGCCCCCGTCACCCGAGAAGGAGCACACCTGATGGCACTTGTCAGCGCCACCAGCACCATTCTGATCAACGCCAACCCGGACGCCGTGCTGGCCGCCGTCTCCGATTACACCGACGTGCGGCCCAAGATCCTGCCCGAGCAGTACAGCGAATACCGGGTGATCTCCGGCGGGACCGGCGCGGGCACCGTGGTCGCCTGGCGGCTGCAGGCCACCGAGTCGCGGGTCCGCGACATCCAGGCCGAGGTCGACGTCGCGGGCAAAACCGTGATCGAGAAGGACGCCAACTCCACCCTGATCACCAACTGGACCGTCGCCCCGGCCGGTGACGGCGCCACCGTCACGGTGCGCACCAGCTGGACCGGCGCCGGCGGGGTCAAGGGATTCTTCGAGAAGACCTTCGCGCCGATCGGCCTGCGCAAGATCCAGGACGAGACCCTGGCAAATCTCAAGACCCTGCTGGAGAGTTAGATCGTCCGGTTCTGCTTCAGGCTGGCCAGGTAGGCGGTGATTCCGCGGACCACGGCCTCGGCGTACTTCTGCCGGCCCTGCTCGGAGCGCATCAGCGCCGAGTCCACCGGGTTCTTCATATTGCCCAGCTCGACCAGCACCGACGGGTACTGCGCCAGGTTCAGCCCGGCGATGTCGGAGCGCGGCATCAGCCCGCCGTTGCCGATGTAGGTGGCCGGCGGGATGCCGGACGCCTGCAGCTGGTCGCGCATGGTCTTGGCCAGCGTGACCGCCGGCCCGGCCTGGGCCTGGTTCAGCGGCGGGTTGGAGTACAGCACGTGGAACCCGCGGCCGGTGGCCGGCCCGCCGTCGGCGTGGATGCTGACGATCGCGTTCGGCTGCACCGAATTGGCCAGCTGCGCGCGGGCGTCGACGCACGGGCCCTGGGAGGCGTCGTCGCCGCGGGACATCGCGGTCCGCACGCCGTAGGCCGACAGCGCCTGCCGGATCCGCAGCGTGGTGTCCCAGGTGAAGGTGTGTTCGGGGTAGCCGTCTTCGGTCGAGGTGCCGCTGGCCTGGCAGTCCTTGGTGCCACCGCGGCCGGTCGGGACCTGGGCGCTGTCGCCCTCGTTGCGGGCGTTGTGGCCGGGATCGAGGAAGACGATCATCCCCGCGATGCTGACCGGGGCGGCCGAAGCGGGGGCCGCGACGGTCACGCTGACGGTCGAGGCGGCGACGAGCAGACCGGCGGCCATACTGGCGCCGACACGCGAGCGGGGACGGACATGCACCCCGGCACGCTAACCATCGGATGACTACGCTGTTAAGGGCCAGAGCGCCTGAACACGCCATGTGGAACCAAGTCGAGACCGAAACGCAAGGGGACTGTCATGCAACCCGGAAACCCGCCCGATATGTCGGCCCTGTTGGCACAAGCGCAGGAAATGCAGCAGAAGCTGATGGAAGCCCAGAACACCATGGCCAACAGTGAGGTCGTCGGGCAGGCCGGCGGCGGCCTGGTGCAGGTCACCATGAAGGGCAGCGGCCAGGTCGTCGGCGTCGCCATCGACCCGAAGGTCATCGACCCGAGTGACCCGGACACCCTGCAGGACCTACTCGTCGGCGCCCTGGCCGACGCGTCGACCCAGGTGACCCTGATGGCGCAGGCCAAGCTGGGACCGCTGGCCGGGGGCATGGGCGAAGCGCTCGGCATGCCAGGCTTCTGAAAAGATGTTCGAAGGACCCGTCCAGGATCTGATCGACGAACTGGGCAAACTCCCCGGCATCGGGCCCAAGAGCGCACAACGCATCGCCTTCCACCTGATCTCGGTCGAACCGCCGGAGATCGACCGGTTGACCGCGGTGCTGGGCCGGATCCGGGACGGGATCACCTTCTGCGAGGTCTGCGGCAATGTCTCCGACGCGCAACGCTGCCGGATCTGCGCCGACGCGCGCCGCGACGCGTCGCTGGTCTGCGTGGTCGAGGAGCCCAAGGACGTCCAGGCCGTGGAGCGCACCCGGGAATTCCGTGGCCGCTATCACGTGCTCGGCGGGGCGCTGGACCCGCTGTCCGGGGTCGGGCCCGACCAGCTGCGCATCCGTGAGCTGCTGAACCGGATCGGCGAACGGGTCGACGGGGTGGAGGTCGGCGAGGTCATCATCGCCACCGACCCCAACACCGAGGGTGAGGCCACCGCGACCTACCTGGTCCGGGTGCTGCGCGACATCCCCGGCCTCACCGTCAGCCGGATCGCCTCGGGCCTGCCGATGGGCGGGGATCTGGAGTTCGCCGACGAGCTGACGCTGGGCCGGGCGTTGTCCGGGCGCCGCCAGATGAGCTAACCCGCTCAGATGAGCTAACGCCTAGAACGCGCCGGCTTCCTGGGAGCCGTGGTCGATGGAGAAGTCGTCCTGACCGGTCTCCTCGCCGGTGCCGCCGGCGTTCTGGTCGTAGTTGTTGTACGACGGGCCGTCGTTCTCGGTCTCCGCCCCGGTGCTGCCGGCGTGCTGGCCGGAATCCCAGTAGTTCGGATTCATCGGATCCGTCGGCTCCTGCGGGTCTTCGGAGTTGTAGACCATGCCGTTGGTGTCGAACGGGGCGGGGCTGTCGGTGTCATCGGCGGAGGCGACGGCCGCGAAGACGAGCCCGGCGGCCGTCAGGGCCGCGGAGGCGACGGCGACGCCGAGCGATTTGGCGAGATTCATTTCTGACCTCCGATGACGGGACGGGCGTTCGTCAGGGTAGGCCGCCAAGGTGAACGGCGCAGCGTTCGCCGGGCGAACGCTCGGCGCATCGGGTGCGCGGCGGCCGGCGCCGGTTCAGACCCGTCGCGGCGCGGCCAGGCGTTCGGCACGCAGCAGGTCCACCTCGGGCAACTCCAGGGCGGCCAGTGGGCCCACCACCTGGGCCAATAGGAAGTCGGCCAGCTCCGGATTGCGGGCCAGCGCGCAGCCGTGCAGGTAGGTGGCGACCACGCTGCCCTGAACCGCGCCGTCGATCCCGTCTCCCGCCCGATTGCCGGCGCCCTTGGTGACCGCGGCCAGCGGCCGGGCATCCGGGCCCAACACTGTCCCGCCGCGATGGTTCTCGAACCCGGTCAGCGGCTGGGTCAGCCCGTCGATCAGCGGGGTGGACGCCACCTCGCCGATCGTGCGCTCGGCCTGCGGGGAGGTGGTGACGTCCAGCAGTCCGACGCCGTTGACGCGTTCGCCGGCCGCGGTCTCATACCAGTGGCCCAGCACCTGGATCGCCGCGCAGATCGCCAGCACCGGGGCGCCGCGCTCGGCGGCGCGCTGCAGCCCCGGGTGGGCGCGCAGGTGCCGGGTGGCCAGCCGTTGCGCGTAATCCTCGGCGCCGCCGAGGGTGTAGATGTCGAGCGAGTCCGGCACCGGATCATCCAGGGTGATCGAGACGATCTCGGCGTCGATGCCGCGCATCCGCAGCCGCTGCCGCAGCACCACCGCGTTTCCGCTGTCGCCGTAGGTGCCCATCACGTCGGGCAGCACCAGCCCGATCCGCACGGTCATGGCAGCCGCCGGTTCAATTGCAGGAACGCCGTGTAGTTGGCGACCACTTCCACGTGCCCGGCCGGGCAGCCGGCGATGGCGGCGAGGGTGTCATGCGTCAGTGTGTGCCGCACCCCGGCGTAACCCAGCCGCACCCCGAGGTCGGTCCCGCGCTCGCCGGCGGCGACCACCGGGATCCGCTGCGACGGCGAGACGAAGTGCTCGAAGCCGACGTCCCACAACCAGGACAGGTCCTCCCCGTCGGGCACCTGCCCGTTGACCGCGATCACCACCCCGGAGCTGTTGTCGGTGTCGACCATGGACAGCGCCTCCTGCCAGCCGGCGGGGTTCTTGGCCAGCAGCATCCGGATGGTGTGCTCGCCGATCCGCACCTTCCGGTAGCGCCCGGCCACCTCGTCGACGCTTCCCGCGGCGGCGACGGCGGTGGCCGGGTCGGCGCCGAGCGCGACGGCGGCGGCCACCGCCTGGGCGGCGTTGCCGCGGTTCACCCGGCCCGGCAGCGACAGCCGCATGGGCAGCGTCAAACCGTCTGGGCCGTAAAGGTTCTCGTCGTCGTACCGCCAGTCCGGGGTGGGCCGGTGGAACTCTTCGCCAGTGGAGCGCCAGTGCCCGTCGTCGGTGCGGATGATCACCTCGCCGCTGCGCGGGCAGCTCACCGAATCCCCCGACCAGCTGCCGCCGGCGGCCACCCACACCACGTTCGGGCTGTCCCACGCCGCCGAGGTCACCAGCACGTCGTCGCAGTTGGCGATGATCACCGCGTCGGGGTGGCGGGACAGCCCGTCGCGCAGCGTGCGCTCGATGTGATTGATCTCCCCGACCCGGTCGAGCTGGTCGCGGGACAGGTTCAGCAGCACGATCACCGCCGGGTCGACGGCGTCGGCGACGTGCGGCACGTGCATCTCGTCGACCTCGAGGGCGGCCAGCGTCGCGGTCTTGTTCATCGCCAGCGCCGAGATCAGCCCGGCGTCCATGTTCGCGCCCTCGTTGTTGCTGGCCACGCTGCCGTCGCCGCCGATGGTCGCCAGCGCCGCGGCGACCATCCGGGTGGTGGTGGACTTTCCGTTGGTGCCGGTCACCACCACGCTGCGCCGGCCCCGCCCGAGCTGCGCCAGCACCGAGCGGTCCAGGCTCATCGCGACCAGGCCGCCGATCATGGCGCCGGCGCCGCGGCCGGTGACCCGGGACGCCCAGCGGGCGGCCGATCCGGCGGCCAGGGCCATGCGTGCGCGGGCGGTGATCACGGAGTCAGATGCTACGCAATGGTGATTTCCGTGCGTCAAACCAAAGCCTTGTCGGCCGCACGTGACAAGCTGTGCACGTGACACCGACCTGGAGCCCCCCGACCGCCGACCCCGGCGTGGGATGGGCCGTCGTCGACGTGGAGACCTCCGGCTTCAAGCCCGGCGAGGCCCGGGTGCTGAGCGTCGCGGTGCTGGCGCTGGACGCCGACGGGCGCGTCGAGCAATCGGTGGCCAGCCTGCTGAACCCGGGGGTGGACCCCGGACCCACCCACATCCACGGGCTCACCGCCGAGATGCTGGAGGACCAGCCGACCTTCGCCGAGATCGCGCCGGACATCGCCGGGCTGCTGGCCGGGCGCACCCTGGTGGCGCACAACGCCGGCTTCGACTACTCGTTCCTGGTCGCCGAGGCCGAACAGGCCGGCGCGGAACTGCCGATCGACCGGGTGATGTGCACCGTCGAACTGGCCCGCCGGCTCGATCTGGGCCTGGAGAACGTCAAGCTGGAGACGCTGGTCCGCAACTGGGGGCTGACGCAGAGCCTTCCGCACGACGCCTTCGATGACGCGCTGGTGCTGTCCAAGGTGCTGGGCCCGCTGCTGGATCGCGCCGCCGAACGCGACGTGTGGCTGCCGATCCGGGAGGTGGGCCGCAAACGCTGGCCCAACGGGCGGGTGACGCACGACATGCTGCAGCCGCTGAAGGCGCTGGCCGCAAGGATGCCGTGCCCGTTCCCGAATCCGGGGCGCTACTCCGGCGGGCTGGCCCGCGGGATGCGGGTGGCGCTGTCGGCGGAGTGTTCCCGCACACACGAGGAACTGGTGGAGCGGATTCTGCACGCGGGCCTGGCCTACGCCGTCGATGTGGACCCGCAGACCTCGCTGGTGGTGTGCAATGAGCCCAGCCCGGCCCGTGGCAAGGGCCTGCAGGCGCAGTCGCTCGGGGTGCCGCTGCTGTCGGACGCAGAGTTCATGGCGGGGGCCGGCGGGCTGGCGACGCGGCCCGACGCGGGGCCGGCGGATTCGACCGATTCGGCCGATGACGGCCAGTTCGCGCTGTTCTGAATGTGACCTACTGCATGTCCAACTGTTTACTCCAACGGAAAATTTGTTAATCTGCCGTACACGTCCATCCGTTGGGTAAATCACGCAGCGAGGGCGCGATCCGAGGATAGAAGTGCGATGGCAGCGCCGGCAGACTGGCCAGCCCGGCCGGGTTTCGGCCAGCGAGCGCGCACTTTGCTGCGCGACGTCGCCCTGCAGGCCACCATCGACATCGTCCGCACCCGTGGCTGGGCCCAGACCCGGATGGCCGACATCGCCTCGCTGGCCGGCATCAGCAAACCCACCTTGTACAAGTACTTCGGCTCCCGCGACGAACTGGCCCGCGCCTACGTCGACCGTGAGGTCGACCTGCTGCTGGAGAAGGCCCGGACGGCGTTGCGCCGGTTCCCCGACGACCCGGAGCAGGCGCTGCGGGAAGGGCTGCGCGACATCCTGGAGGACCTGTCCCGCAACCCGCTGATCCGCGCGGTGCTCACCGACGACGTCGCCGCGGGCAGCTTGTTGCCGCTGGTCACCACCCATGGCGGGCGCCTCCTCGAGCACGGCGTGGCCGAAATGACGACGATCATCGGCGCCGCGCTGCCGGCAGCGGACCCCGAGGATGCCCGGGCCTACTCCGACACTCTGGTGCGCGGCATGATCAGCCACGCCATCCTGCCCAGCCCGTCCGTGGATGACAGTGTCGAGACCATCCTGCGGGTCGCGCTGCCACTGACCAGGAATTTCGCCGCCCGGCCGGACCTCGGCCCGGGCGCGGACCAACCCGGGGGCACGGTTCCCGCTGAAGAAGGTGACACTCGATGTTGAAACTGGTGAATGAACTCGCGAAGCTGAGGTCGTTCGACGCGGTGACCCACTACCGGGCCAACTACGAGGCGCCCGCGGACAATGGGTTCTTCGGTCCGGACTCGGTGGCCTGGCGGGTGTGGGGGTACCCCAGCTCGGTGGTGATCGGCTTCACCCGCGCGGTGACCATCGAACAGCTCGACCCCAATCTGAACGCCGCGGTCGAAGGCACCGGCGATGTTCGCTACCGCACCCGCACCCGGTATGAGCGCACCATGCGCTACTTCGCGCTGGCCGCGTTCGGCGACACCGCGAGCGCCGCGAAGGCTGCCGACGTGCTGGTGAAGGTGCACTCCAAGGCCATCGGCGTCGACCCCGTCACCGGCGGGCACTACGACGCCAACGACCGGACTCGCAGCTGTGGATCCACGTCACCGCCTGGCATTCCATCCTGCACTGCTACGAGATCTTCGGTGGCGGGAAACTGAGCGAAGCCGAGGAACTCCAGTTCTGGGCCGAGTGCGCCCGGGCCGCGGAACTGCAGACCATCAACGTCGAGGACGTCCCGCGCACCCGCGAAGAGGTTCGCGCCTACTTCGAGCAATGGCGGCCCAAGCTCGCCGCGTCCGAGCTGGCGCAGTCGATGACCGATTTCATCCTGCACACCGAGATCGCGTTCCCCGAGCACCTGCCGTTCCCGCTGAACGTGTTCCGGATCCCGCTGGCCCGGCTGATGCGGGCGGCGACCGTCTCGACCTACCCCAAGTACATTCGCAAGATGTTCGGGATCAACCAGCCCGCCGTGGTCGACTGGTTCTCCCGGCTGTTCATGCGGATTGGGTTCACCGTCGTCTCCCGCAACCCGTGGCTGTACCTCTACCTGGGCGAGCTGTTCATCCCGACCACCATGCCGGTGGCCGCGCACGCCGTCCTGCAGACGCCGGCTAATTCTCCGGTCACCATGACCCCGCGCGAGGCGCAGGCCAAGTACGGCTAGGACATCCCGGCGGAGGCGCACAAGGCGCTGCGCGCCAAGCAGGAGACCCGGGTGTTCGGCGAGCACATCGCGCCCAGCGATGAGGGCTTGTTCGAGTCCGAGGAACTGATCGGCCACATGGGCGTCGGCCACGCCAGCTGATCCTGTTGCGATACAACCCGCCCCCGAACTGGCCGGCGCCGCCGCCAGGGTGGCAGCCGACGCCGCCGGTGACCTGTACATCGTCGACGGGGGCGGCCCACGCGTGCTGAAGGTCGCCGCGGATTCCGGCGAGCTGACCGAGACGCCGATCGATGGGCTGTCTCGCGCGGTGGATGTCGCCGTCGGTTCGAACGGCTTTGTCTACATCGCCGATTCGCGGGCCGATGACGACGAGTCCAGCGAAGTATGGGTGCTGATGGACGGCGGTCCCGCGCAACTCAACACCCACGGGCTGAACAACATCCACAGCGTCGCCGCGATGCCCGATGGCACGCTGTACGCCACCGACACCGAGGACATGATCGCGACGGACCGGCTGCTGAAGCTGTCCGAGCAGACCACCGAATGGGAGGTCGTCGACAACCCCCGCGACGACTCGGCCTTCTTCGCCGACGAGTTCGATGACATCGACTTCCGGCCCAGCTACGTGACTTCCGACGACTGGTACCTGCTCGGCATCGCCGTCGACCAGAAGCGGGACATCTACCTCGCCTGTAGCCGGATCGGTGATGACGACAAGCATTCCGGCAAAGTGATCAAGCTCGGCCCTGATGGTTCCGTCGACGACGTGGCCACCGGCATTGACGGGTTCCTGGTGGGGGTGGCCGTCAATGCCGGTGGCGACATCTATATGTCCGATGAACCGAACAACCGAATCCTGGTCAAGCGCGAGGGATTCTTCGGTTTCTGAGACCTAAGCGCGCGCAGCGCGGTTCACCGCGGAAACCACGGCCCGCAGCGACGCGGTGGTGATCGATGGCGCGATGCCGACGCCCCACACCGTCTTACCGCCGATGCTGGCTTCCACGTACGCCGCGGCCTGAGCTTCCTCGCCGGCGGACATCGCGTGTTCGGAGTAGTCCAGCACGTTGACGTCGAACCCGACCGCGCCCAGCGCGTCGCAGAACGCGGCCAGCGGCCCGTTGCCGGCGCCGACGATCTCACGCTCGGCGCCGTCGATCTTCACGATCGCGGTGATGGTGTCGGTGCCGCCGTCGACCTCGGCGGCGTCCACCTTCTGCCGGATCCGCTCCAGCGGGGTGACAGGGGCCAGGTACTCCTGCTGGAAGGCGTCCCACATCTCCTTGGGCGCGACCTCGCCGCCCTCGCCGTCGGTGATCCGCTGGATCGCCTGGGAGAACTCGATCTGCAGCCGCCGCGGCAGCGCCAGACCGTGGTCGGCCTTCATGATGTAGGCCACCCCGCCCTTGCCGGACTGGGAGTTGACCCGGATCACGGCCTCGTAGGTGCGCCCGACGTCCTTGGGGTCGATCGGCAGGTAGGGCACCTGCCACAGCGCGTCCTCGACGTCGATGTCGGCCGCGTCGGCGTCGTACTTCATCTGGTCCAGGCCCTTGTTGATGGCGTCCTGGTGGCTGCCGGAGAAGGCGGTGTAGACCAGGTCGCCGCCGTAGGGATGCCGCTCGGGCACGGCCAGCTGGTTGCAGTACTCGACGGTGCGACGGATCTCGTCGATGTTGGAGAAGTCGATCTGCGGATCCACCCCGCGGGAGAACATGTTCAGCCCCAGCGTCACCAGGCAGACGTTGCCGGTGCGCTCGCCGTTGCCGAACAGGCAGCCCTCGATGCGGTCCGCGCCGGCCTGATAGCCCAGCTCGGCGGCCGCGACCGCGGTGCCGCGGTCATTGTGCGGGTGCAGGCTCAGGATGATCGAGTCGCGGCGGGCCAGGTTCCGGCTCATCCACTCGATCGAGTCGGCGTAGACGTTCGGGGTGGCCATCTCGACGGTGGCCGGCAGGTTGACGATCAGCGGCCAGTCCGGAGTGGGCTCGATGACGTCGGCGACGGCGTCGCAGACATCCTTGGCGTACTCCAGCTCGGTGCCGGTGTAGGACTCCGGCGAGTACTCGAAGCGCCACCGGGTCTCCGGGTGCTCCTTGGCCAGCTCCAGGCACAGCTTCGCGCCGTCGGTGGCGATCTTCTTGACCGCCTCGCGGTCGGCGCGGAACACCACCCGGCGCTGCAGGATGGAGGTGGAGTTGTAGAAGTGCACGATCACGTTCGGCGCGCCCGCGCAGGCCTCGTAGGTCCGCTTGATCAGGTCCGGCCGGCACTGCACCAGCACCTGGATGGTGACGTCGTCGGGGATGGCGTTCTCTTCGATGATGGAGCGCACGAAGTCGAAGTCGGTCTGGCTGGCCGACGGGAAGCCGACCTCGATCTCCTTGTAGCCCATCTGGACCAGCAGGTCGAACATCCGGCGTTTGCGGTCCGGGCTCATCGGGTCGATCAGCGCCTGGTTGCCGTCGCGCAGATCGACCGCGCACCACGCCGGGGCGCGGTCGATGACCTGGTCCGGCCAGGTGCGGTCCGGCAGCGAGATCGGCTCGACCTCGTCGGCGAAGCTGCGGTACCGGTTGACCGGCATGGACGAGGCGCGCTGGGTGTTCCAGGACGGCTGGCCGGGGTTGGGCTGGCCGGCGGGGGTGCGGATGGCGCGTACCGAGGAGAACGAATCGGCGGATTCAGAGATGGTGGTCATGTTGTGGCTCCGGATGGTCTAGGTGGAAGTTCAGACCGGCGCATCGCGAAAGACCCGCGACGGGAAGCCAGTCTGTTCAGACCCCGTCGCGGCGCCCGAGGAGGAGCACACGCTGCACATCGGTCACTCTACTCCGCGGCGTCGGCCCGCCAAAACCCACCGCCGGGTTCGAGGAGCGAGGAACGAGATCCGAAGAGGCCCGGCGTAGCCGCACCGCCGGGTTGCGGCACTATCGTTGGCTGTCGTGAAACCACCGCAGAGCAACCGTCGCCGTCTTTTCGCCGGGTCGACGACGATCATCGTGATCGCCGTGATGGCGTTGTTCTACGTGTTCCGGGACAAGCCGCCCGAGGAGTGCGAGCCGGTGCTGGAGCTGCTGAAGTACAACCAGGAGCAGGGCCAGCTGATCGCCGACAAACCCGAGGCCAACGCCTCGGACTACCGGGTCTGGGCGGACGGGCTGGCCGACCGGTCGGCCAAGGTCGCGGATCCGAGCCTTGCGGTGGAGGCGGTGAAGCTGGCCAGCCTGGCCGGGGATTTCGCCTCGGTCTACGCCAAGATGCCCGAACCGCCGGCCGACGGCGCCGAGCCGCCGCGGGAGTTGTTCCAGATGCAGATGCTCGACACCCAGATCCGCGATCAGATCGCGGAATTGCAGCGCCGCTGTCCCACCGAGTGAGCGGGCCGTCGCGGGCGGGTACGGCCGGAAAATCGGCTGCGCTGTTCCCCTATCCTTAATGACTGAGCCCGAACCTTCGGGCCCGCAATCTTCAGGGAAGGTCTCCACAGTGGCGCTCGTCGTGCAGAAATACGGCGGATCATCGGTGTCGGACGCCGACCGGATCCGGCGGGTCGCCGAGCGCATCGTGGAGACCAAGAAGGCCGGCAACGACGTCGTCGTGGTGGTGTCCGCGATGGGCGACACCACCGACGACCTGCTGGACCTGGCCCAGCAGGTCTGCCCCGCGCCGCCGGCCCGCGAGCTGGACATGCTGTTGACCGCCGGTGAGCGGATCTCCAACGCGCTGGTCGCCATGGCCATCGAATCGCTGGGCGCCCAGGCCCGCAGCTTCACTGGCTCCCAGGCCGGGGTCATCACCACCGGCACCCACGGCAACGCCAAGATCATCGACGTCACCCCGGGCCGGCTGCGCGAGGCGCTGGACCAGGGCTCGATTGTGCTGGTCGCCGGGTTCCAGGGGGTCAGCCAGGACACCAAGGACGTCACCACCCTGGGCCGCGGCGGCTCCGACACCACCGCGGTGGCCGTCGCCGCCGCGCTGAACGCCGACGTCTGCGAGATCTACACCGACGTCGACGGGGTGTTCACCGCCGATCCGCGCATCGTGCCCAACGCCCACCGGCTCGACACCGTCAGCTTCGAGGAGATGCTGGAGATGGCGGCCGCGGGCGCCAAGGTGCTGATGCTGCGCTGCGTGGAATACGCCCGCCGCCACAACCTGCCGATTCACGTCCGCTCGTCGTACTCGGACAAGCCCGGCACCATCGTCAAAGGATCGATCGAGGACATCCCCATGGAAGACGCAATCCTGACCGGAGTCGCCCACGACCGCGGCGAGGCCAAGGTCACCGTTGTCGGCGTGCCCGACGTGCCCGGCTACGCGGCGCAGGTGTTCCGCGCCGTCGCCGACGCCGACGTGAACATCGACATGGTGCTGCAGAACATTTCGAAGGTGGAGGACGGCAAGACCGACATCACCTTCACCTGCGCGCGGGACAACGGGCCCGGCGCGGTGGAGAAGCTCACCTCGCTGCAGGACGAAATCGGTTTCACCCGAGTGCTTTACGACGATCACATCGGCAAGGTGTCGCTGATCGGCGCAGGCATGCGCAGCCACCCGGGCGTCACCGCGACGTTCTGCGAGGCGCTGGCCGAAGCAGGTATCAACATCGAGCTGATCTCCACCTCCGAGATCCGAATCTCGGTGCTGATCAAGGACACTGAGCTGGACCGCGCGGTCTCCGCGCTGCACGAGGCCTTCGGTCTCGGCGGCGAGGAAGAAGCCGTCGTCTACGGCGGAACGGGGCGCTGAGCATCATGGTGAACATCGGTGTGGTGGGCGCGACCGGACAGGTCGGCCAGGTGATGCGGGCGCTGCTGGAGGAGCGCGACTTCCCGACTTCCAGCGTGCGCTTCTTCGCTTCGTCCCGCTCGGCGGGCCGCAAGCTGGAGTTCCGCGGTGAGCAGATCGTGGTCGAGGACACCGAGACCGCGGACCCGAGTGGCCTTGATATCGCGCTGTTTTCGGCCGGCGCGACGATGTCCCGGGTGCAGGCGCCGCGGTTCGTGGCCGCCGGCGTGACGGTGGTCGACAACTCCTCGGCGTGGCGCAAGGACCCGGACGTCCCGCTGGTGGTGTCCGAGGTGAACTTCGACCGCGACGTCCGCGGCAAGACGCTGGCGAAGGGCATCATCGCCAATCCGAACTGCACCACCATGGCCGCGATGCCGGTGCTCAAGCCGCTGCACGACGAGGCAGGGCTGACCCGGCTGATCGTGTCCAGCTACCAGGCTGTTTCCGGCAGCGGGCTGGCCGGCGTCGAGGAGCTCGCCTCGCAGACCCGGGCGGTCATCTCTCGTGCCGAGGAGCTGGTGCACCACGGCGGCGCGGTGTCCTTCCCCGATCCGGTGAAGTACGTCGCCCCGATCGCGTTCGACGTGGTGCCCCTCGCGGGTTCGCTGGTCGACGATGGCTCCGGCGAGACCGACGAGGACCAGAAGCTGCGCAACGAGAGCCGCAAGATCCTGGGCATCCCGGATCTGCTGGTCAGCGGAACCTGTGTCCGGGTGCCGGTGTTCACCGGGCACTCGCTGTCGATCAACGCCGAGTTCGCCCGGCCGCTGTCGCCCCGGCAGGCCGAGGAAGTGCTGGCCGTGTCCCCCGGTGTGCGGCTGGTGGACGTGCCGACGCCGCTGGCCGCCGCCGGCGCCGATGACACCCTGGTCGGGCGCATCCGGGTGGACCAGGGCGTGCCGGACGGGCGCGGCCTGGCGCTGTTCCTGTCCGGGGACAACCTGCGCAAGGGCGCGGCGCTGAACACCATTCAGATCGCCGAGCTGCTTGCCGCCTCCCGGTAGTTCTGCCGAGGTCGAATCCGGTCGATTCGGTGCGTAACCGATCTCTCGCCGGGCTCCATGCCGGTGAGCGCTCGGCTGGGTACATCGACCCCTGTACCTGACCGTTCGCTGGCGTCCGTCTTCCTTCGCGAGCGCTCGCCTGTGTACATCCCCCGGCGTACGTGGCCGTGCGCTCGCGAGCCCGCTGTGCTCCATCGCTCGGTTGTGTACGGGCACACCTGCCCGTCCGCGGGTGACCTCGGCTGACTCCGCAGAAACGTGTTCTACGTCACATCTTCGGTGTTAATCTCACGCTGATAAACAGCTGAGATTTATCTGAGGAGTACGGGGAAATGGTCGGGACAAAACGGGGTCGGGCCCTGCGTAATGTCAGCACCGCGGCAGCAGCCGTGGCAACCGCCGCGGCGCTAACCGCCGGGGTGGTGGCGCCCAGCGCCACCGCGGCCGTCACATCGGCGGCGGTGATCGAGCAGCGCAACGCCGAGGTGGCGCTCACTGGTGTGCTGGATGAGATCGGCGCGTGGCTCACGGAGCACGCCGACACGAACCGTTCGGCAACAAACCCTGGCGAGGGGTTCGAGCCGATGCCGCTTGCCTCGAATTTCTTCTGGGGTCAGGCCCCGAACCCGGCCGACATCCCCGATCTGACGCTGGGCGCAGGGAGGTGGACGGCCAATGCGCTGGACACCCTCGGAGCCACCGGGGCCAAGATTCTTCCGGGTGCGCTCAACCTGGGTGTGCTGTGGAGCATCCTGGGGCTGGATCCGACCGCCACAATTAACGACGTGCTGAGCACGCGGGTCACCGATATCTTGAACGAACTCCCGATCCGCGGCTTGGGACTTCTCGGGCTCGCGGTTTTGCAGCCATTCCTCAATATCACCAACGACCCCCCGATCGACACTCTCGGCGGCTTCCTTGAACTGCTTGGATTCGACACGACCGATCTGCTGAATATGGGAGGCGGGTTGGAGGGGCTGAACGTCATCACCGCTGGACCGTTAATGGACCTGGTGAAGTTCCTCGGCGTCAACGTGGGCTGGGTTCCCGGCACGACCAATAGCATCGCCGATGAAGCCAACGACACCCCGCCACTTGAGTCCAACCTCGCCGATGTCGCTTCGGCGATCAATGACAGCATCAAGTGCGTCGGCGTTGCTGCCGCGTGCAGATCAATGAAGGTGACGCTGTCCACCACGGTCTTGTCGTTGCAGGGCATATTCAACAACCCGAATCTCGCCGCCAGGGCGCCGGTGATTGTTGCGACTGGGCTCGGAGCGTTCGCCGCTGGCGAGGCATACCCGCAGATCCTGGACGCCGCCCTTGACAGGCAACAGAGTCTGACGTTGCCGATTTCGGTGCTGATCTCGAACCCAGGTCGTGCCAATGGTGGTTTGTTCGCTCGTATCTATCCGTTGGCGGCGCTCGCCGGCATCAATACCGTCACCCGGGACCAGGGGAAGGACGGCCAGGCTGAGGTCCCCGTCGTCCCCGTCCCCGGGATCGTCCCGTTCAAGGTCGATGTGACCACCGAGTACAACGCGTTGGCAGATGTGCCTGCCTGGCTGAATCCGGTGTCGTTGGCCAACACGGGTGCCGCGGCTCTGCTGCCGACCCACTTGCTTGGTGGCGGTGAGGTGGTGGTTATGAATAGCGCGACCAACGGTTATGGCACCTACAAGGTCAACGACCTACCCCTGCTGGAGCCGCTGCGGCTGCCGAATCGGGTGCTGAACCTGGGGCTCAACGCTCTTGGCGCCGATGTGCAGTTCAATACCCCGATCGCCGATGCGCTGCAGCCGGCGCTGAAGGTGCTGGTCAACCTCGGCTACACCGATGTCGATCAGGAGGACGATTACGAGCGCACTCACCAAAAGGCCAATGAGCTCACCCCGTTCGGCACGATGCCCGATGTCGACTGGCTGAAGGTGCCCGGTGACGTGGTGAAGGCGCTCGGCGATGGCATCGAGGAGTCATTCAAGAAGGGACTCATCAAGAAGTCCACGCCGGAGACTGCCGGGCTGCTGGCCGTGAACGCCGAAACCTCAAAGTCCAAGCTCACCAGCGAACTGCGCCAGGCCGGCAAGTCCCTGGAGACCGGCGTCAAGGACGCGCTGCAGGCCACCGGCCTCACGCCCGGCAAGAACAGCCTGGTCAGCAAGGGCGCGAAGGAAGTCCGCGACACCGGCCGCGAGCTGCGCGGCAAGGCTAAGGAAGCCGTCGACAAGGTCAAGACTCAGGTGAAGGAAACCGTCGCCAAGGTCAAGAAAGCCACCGGGATCAAGTAACCCGGGACCGAGGGGTGGGCCGCGCTCCGCATCGCAGCGCGGCCTTTCCCGTTGATGAAGGTGATGGAGGCGATGAAGCGACGTACTCATAGCAACTGCCTAACTCAGTCCAAGGTCGGACGCCGCAACCCTCGGGCATGATCGATTCATGAGTGACACACCTGATCGGGAGTCCGAGACCGCCCCGGTCGCCGACTCCACGCCCGCCAGTCCGAACCCGCCCGAAGCCGCGCCGCCACCAGCGGCCCAACAAACCCCGTCACTGCAAGCCCCACCGCCCGGCCCGCCCCGCGGACCGCAAGGACCTCGCCCCGACTGTCCGCCCCCGCCGCACCGGGACGCCAAGCCCAACCGGCTCTACCAGGTGGCGGCCTGGGTCGCGATCGTCGCCGGGACGCTGTTCATCGTCTGCGTCATCTTCTTCGCCGGTGTCATGGTTGGGCACAGCTCCGGTGGAAGGCACGAACACCGCGGCCACGGCCATTCCATGCAGTTCAAGGACAACGACCGCGGCCCGGGCTTCATGATGAAGAACCGGATGGATCCCGACGATGACGACGCGCCGCGCCGCGCGCCGATGTCGCCGACCACCGAACCGGCGCGCCCGCTGAACCCGTAGCGGATGACCCCGTAACGGATCACCCTCTAACGGATCAGCCTGCAGGCCAAGAGTTTTCGGCGACGAAATCCTCCAACGGCCGCGCCGACGCCCAGTTCTCCAGTTCCAGCACCGGTCGGTCGGGGAACTCGGGCGTCGGACCCAGGCACAAAACCGCGATCGGTTCGGCGTCGGTGGGCATGCTCAGCAGCTTGGCCAGCCGATCCGGGTCGAAGATCGAAACCCAGCCCATGCCAAGGCCTTCCGCGCGGGCGGCCAGCCACAGGTTCTGAATGGCGCACGCCGCCGACGCCAGATCCATCTGCGGCATGGTGCGCCTGCCGAACACCCAACGCTCGCGGCGCTCACACAACGCGACCACCAGAAGCTCCGCGCAGTCCAGCACCCCTTCGACCTTGAGCGCCAGGAACTCCGACGAACGCTCACCCAGGGCGTCGGCGGTGCGCAGCCGTTCGTCGTCGACCAATCGGTGGATCTTGCGGCGCAATTCACCGTCGGTGATCCGGACGAACCGCCACGGCTGCATCAGCCCGACGCTCGGCGCGGCGTGCGCGGCGGCCAATAGTCGCGCCAAGGTCTCCGGCGCGACAGCGGCGCCGGGAACGAACCGGCGCATGTCGCGGCGCGCCCCGATCACCCGGTAGAGCGCCGCGCGGTCGTCGTCGCTGAACGCGGCCGGATCCATCCGGCCATTATCGACCGCCCGGCGCGGAAACGGTTATCCGGCCTTGTGCGCCCGCAGCAGGAAGGCCGGCATCTTCATCCGGCCCTTCTCGTCGAGCTCCGGCATGACCGGCGGTTTCGGCAGTTCCAGGTCGGCCGGGAAGTTCGGCAGGTTCGCGTGGATGTACGCCGGGCGGACATCGTCGATCTCCCAGTGCTGGCCGACCACCGCGCGCAACTCGGCCTCGTCGACCTCGTTCGGCTTCTCCTCCAGCTCGGCCGGGAAGGCGCCCTTGGCGAACACCAGCACCACGTACTTCGCGCCCGGGGCGGCAGCGGCGGCGATGGCGCGCTGGTAGCCCTCGCGGCTCTCCACCGGCATGGAGTGGAACAGCGTCGAATCGACGATGGTGTCGAACTCGCCGTCATGCCCGCTGAATTCCGTGATGTCCCCCTGCTCGAAGGTGATGTTCTCCAGGCCCCGTTCGGCCGCGGTGGCTCGGGCGGCGGCGACGGCCGTCGGGCTCAGGTCGACGCCCACCACGGTGTTGCCGCGGGCGGCCATGGTGAGGCCGAACTCGGCGTGGCCGCAGCCTGCGTCGAGGACCGTCCCGGTGATGTCGCCGGCCTCGATGAGCGCGGCCAGCTCGGGTTGCGGCTCACCGATGTTCCACGGCGGAGGGCCGTCGAATCCGGATTCGCCGCGGTAAACGTTGTCCCAATCCAGTACCTCTTTGTCCACGGCCGCCACCGTACTCGCGCGGACTGACCAGATGCTGGGTCCGACTTCCCAGGTGACTCGGCGAAAAAATGACAGTGTGTGTCACCCGCGTGCGGTAGACAACAGATTGTGCCCGAGATCGACGCGCTGCTCCGTCGTGCCGCGTCGGGGCCCGCTGCGCTGATCTTCGAGGGTGAGGCCGGCATCGGGAAGACCACCCGGTGGCTGGAGGCGGTGGACCGGGCGCGGGCCGGCGGGATCCGGGTGCTCGCCGCCCGCGGGGCCCCCAGCGAACTCACCCTCACCTATTCGGGGCTGGCCGACTTGTTGTCCGAGCTGGACGAGGACCCATCGGCGGGACTGCCCGAGCCGCAGCAGGAGGCGCTGCGCCGGGTGCTGGTCAGCGGCGGGTTCGGCCGGCCACTCGACGAGCGCGCCGTGGCCGCGGCGTTCCTGGCCGTGCTGGAGCGGCTGGCCGCCGACGGGCGGCTGCTGATCGCCGTCGATGACGCGGGCTGGTTGGACCCGGCGACCCGCACGGTGCTCGGGTACGCCGTCCGACGGCTGACCGGCCCGGTGGCGATCCTCGCCACGGTGCGCACCGGTCCGGGGGTGGATCAGCTCGACTGGCTGCAGCTGCGCCGCCCCGACCTGCTGCAGCGGCACACCGTGCGGCCGATGACCCTCGGCGGCATGCACCAGATGTTCACCGGGCGTCTGGGGCGGACCTTCCCGCGACCGACCATGACCCGGGTGTATCAGATATCCGGCGGAAACCCGCTCTACGCACTGGAATTGGGCCGCGGCCTGGCCGCGGGCAACCTGAGCCCGAACCAGCTGCCGGACTCGCTGACCGCGGTGGTGCGGGAGCGGATCGGGCAGCTCGACGAGCGTATCGCGGAGATTCTGCTGACCGTCGCGGCCGAGGCGCAGCCGCGGGTGGAGGTGATCGCCGACGCCATGGGCGCCACCGTCGAAGAATTGACGAAGGATCTGGAACCCGTTGAGTCCCAAGGCATTGTGGAGTTCGACGGCAGCACGGTGAGGTTCACCCACCCGCTGCTGAACGCCGGGGTGTACAGCAGCGCCACGCCGAGTCAGCGGCGCGCCGCGCACCGGAGGCTGGCCGCAGCGGTGAATTCCATCGAGCTGCGGGCCCGCCATCTGGCCAAGGCCAGCACCGGCGCCGACCCGGACACCTTGATGGCGCTGGATTTCGCTGCGGCGGCGACCGCCGCCCAGGGCGCCCCCGCGACCGCGGCGGAACTGGTCGAACTCGCGATCTCACTCGGCGGTGACCAACCGATGCGACGAGTGCTGTGCGCCACCCACCACCTGGTCGCCGGCGACGCCGAAACCGCGCACCGGATGCTGGAGCCGGCGATCGGCGGATTCCCACCCGGCCTGCCGCGATCGGCGGGTCTGCTGCTGCTCGGTGGGCTCAGCGTCTACACCGAAGGGTTCAACGCGGCGCTGGCCTGGGTGCGTCAGGGCATCGCCGAAACCGAAGACCCGCCGGTGCTCGCCCAGCTGCACATGATGCTGGCGTTCATTCTGATCGGGATCAGCGAGTTCGACGAGGCCGGCGAATCATTGGCGGTCGCAGGCGATCTGGCGGAGTACCTCGACTCCGACGAACTGCGCAGCCAGGCGCTGAGTTTGTCGGCGATGCTGAGCTGTCGGCGCGGCGACGGAGTCTGCGAGGACACCCGACGACTCGCGCTGGAACTGGAGGCTCCGGACGCCGCGACGCCGATCATCTTCCGCGCCAGCGGAAACGAGCTCCAGCTACGGGCCTGGACCGGAGACCTGCCGGGAGCGGTCGAATCGTTCGAGCGGCTGTGGCAGAAGGCCGAACACCGCGGCGCCGAGGCGGAGCTGATGTTCCTCGCGGTGCAGGGCACGCTGATCAGGGCTTGGTCCGGGGACTTCGCCGCGGCGGTGGCGTTGGCCCGGGACGCGACCGAACGCGCGCAGCAGCTGGGTGGTCAGACCTCGCGGCTGGTCGCGGCCGTCGCGCTGGCGGGCGCGCTCGCCCACGCAGGCGAGGTCGAGCAGACCCGCCGGGCCGTCGCCGAGGCCCTGGAGATGGCCGACCGCACCGGCACGCCGGTGCTGGCCAAGGTGCCGATCGCCGACCAAGGATTCCTGGAGGTCAGCCTGGGCAACTACCGCGAGGCGATGGACGCGTTGGGCCCGCTGGTGGCTGATTTTCTGGCGCACGGGCAGATCACCGAGATCCACACCGCCGCGCACGTGCCGGACACCATCGAAGCGCTGGTCGCGTTGGGGCGCGTCGACGAGGCCGCGACGCTGGTCGAGGCGATGGAAATCGGCGGCGCGCGGCTGGACCGCGCCTGGGCGCTGGCGTTGGGCGCCCGTGGCCGCGCCGCGGTGCTCGCGGCCCGCGGGGACCTGGATGGCGCCGAGGCCGCGGTGGACCGGGCGCTGGCCGAGCACGCCCGGCTGCAGATGCCGTTCGAGCGGGCCCGCACCTTGCTGCTGCTCGGTCAGTTGCAGCGCCGACGGCGCCGCCGCCAGGCCGCGACGCAGACCCTCGCCGAGGCGTTGGGCATGTTCGAGTCCTGCGGCGCCCAACTGTGGGCGCAACGCGCCCGCGAGGAGCTCGCCCGGGTCAGCGCGGCGGTGGGGGAGACCGACGTGCTGACCCCGGCCGAGCGGCGGGTCGCCGAACGGGCCGCCGCGGGCATGTCCAATAAACAGATCGCCGCGGAGCTGTTTATCTCCCCCAAGACCGTCGAAACCAACCTGTCCAGCGTCTACCGCAAGCTCGGCGTGCGATCCCGATCGCAGCTGCACACCCGGCTCACGGGGTGATTGCGGTCGCAACTTCAGGGAAATCCCTGATTCGTCCCCGCTGATAACGAATTAGCGTCGTTCAGGTGTCGATGACAGCGACGAGCTACTTTCTGGTCGAGTGGTACGGCCCGGAGTTGCTCGATCGTCCGCTGGATGAGGCCGTTGCCATTCTGGACGGAGCGGCCAGTCGAGGGACGGATCCGGTCCGGCTGATGATGGCGGTCTCCGCGCCTGCGGACGAAGTGATCTACGGGGTGTTCGCCGCGGAGTCGGGGGCCGCGGTGCGCCGGGTGTGCCTGTCGGCTGGGTGCCCGCCGGACCGGATGGTCAACGACATCGACGCCCGCGTGGTGGGGGCGCCCTGCTGAGGAGGGGACAGCAGGGCGCCCCGAAGGGCTACGCCTCGGGGACCGTCGTCGTATCCGTGGGTTCCGGGGGCGTCGCACGCCGGGCCCGCACCAGCAGATCGGGACCCACCTTCGCGACCGACACCGCGATCGGCTCACCGCAGCGGTCGCCGGCGTCGGCCGCGATGGCCCGGATCGCCGACGCGCTATAGGCCCGCAGCGACGAGATCATCGCGTCGTGCACGAACGGGACCACCGGCGCGAACGGCGCGAGGGTTGCCAGCCGAACCAGATGCACCGGAGATGGGGGCCGGCTGACGTCGACAACCAGCAGCTCAGAGGCCACCCGGGTGCCTTCGACGAGCATCTGCGCGGCCTGCACCGCCGACAGATGGTGCAGGCCGTAGGCGAACACCGCGAGGTCGAAGGCGCCGTCGGGGGCGTCGATCCGGGTCGCGTCCAGGTGGCTGATGGTGACCCGGCTGTGTTTGCCGAGCAGGCTCTCGATCAGCTCGGAAACCCTCGCCGGGTCGACGTCGCTGACCGTGAGCCGCATGCTCGGGTGCTGCTCCAGCAGCATCCGCGACATCAGCCCGGTGCCGGCGCCGAGTTCCAGGATCGCGGGGTCGGGCTTGTCGGCGACGGCCTCCAGGATCAGCTTCACCATCGGCTGGTGGTGCTGCATGATCTTGTCGACCTGCTCCTGACCCTCGATCGCGGCCTTGCGCAGATTGGGGTCGGCGTCGTCACGGTCGGAGTACTCGCTCAGCCCGGTTTGCAGCAACCGGTCCAGGAACGACGCGTCCGGTCCACCCCTCGGCATCCGGGAGATATCGGCGGAGTCACTGCCCATGGCGTACATCATGGCGGCAAGTCGACGGCCAGAGAACTGCGACATGGCGTGTCGATGCGCAGTTGGAATGTTCATGATGGACTTCTGCCACTCACCCGCACGCGAGGAGAACCCCTTGGCCACCTACATCGCCGCGATCGACCAGGGCACCACCAGCACCCGCGCCATGGTCTTCGACCACTCCGGCCGCGAGGTCGGCCGGCACCAACTCGAGCACGACCAGATCCTGCCGCAGGCCGGCTGGGTGGAGCACAACCCGATTGAGATTTGGGAGCGCACCTGGTCGGTGCTGATGACCGTGATGAGCAAACTGCGGCTGTCGGCCGGCGACCTGGCCGCCCTCGGGATCACCAATCAGCGTGAGACGGCGGTGGTGTGGGACCGCCGCACCGGCCGGCCCTACCACAATGCCATCGTCTGGCAGGACACCCGCACCGACCGGATCGCCGCGGCGCTGGACCGCGACGGCCGCGGCGACGTCATCCGGCGCAAGGCCGGATTGCCGCCGGCGACCTACTTCTCTGGCGGCAAGATCGCCTGGATCCTGGACAACGTCGACGGCGTGCGGGAGGCTGCCGAACGCGGCGACGCGATCTTCGGCACCACCGACAGCTGGGTGATCTGGAACCTCACCGGCGGGGTCAACGGCGGCGTGCACGTCACCGACGTCACCAACGCCAGCCGCACCATGCTGATGAACTTGGAGACCCTGGACTGGGACGACGAGTTGTTGTCCTTCTTCGACATTCCGCGCCGGATGCTGCCGCGGATCGCGCCGTCCTCGTCCCCGGAGCCCTACGGCCACACCACCGACGCCGGACCGCTGGGCGGCCGGGTGCCGATCACCGCGAGCCTCGGCGACCAGCAGGCCGCGATGGTCGGCCAGGTGTGCCTGGCCGCGGGGCAGGCGAAAAACACGTACGGCACAGGTAATTTCCTGCTGCTCAACACCGGCGAGAAGATCGTGCGTTCCGAGAACGGGTTGCTCACCACGCTGTGTTACCAGTTCGGCGACGCCAAACCCGTGTACGCCCTCGAGGGTTCGATCGCGGTGACCGGTTCGGCGATCCAGTGGTTGCGCGACCAGTTGGGCATCATCAGCGGCGCCGCGCAGAGCGAGGCACTGGCGCGGCAGGTTCCCGACAACGGCGGCATGTACTTTGTGCCGGCGTTCTCTGGGCTGTTCGCGCCGTACTGGCGATCGGATGCCCGCGGCGCGATCGTCGGGATGAGCCGGTTCAACACCAACGCGCATCTGGCCCGCGCCACATTGGAGGCGATCTGTTATCAGACCCGTGACGTCGTCGACGCCATGGAAGCCGACTCTGGCGTGCACCTGGAAGTGCTCAAGGTCGATGGCGGGGTGACCGCCAACGAACTGTGCATGCAGATCCAGGCCGATGTGCTCGGGGTGGACGTGGTCCGCCCGGTGGTCGCCGAGACGACGGCGTTGGGCGCGGCGTACGCCGCCGGGCTGGCCGTCGGGTTCTGGGCCAATCCCGATGACCTGCAGGCCAATTGGCAAGAGGACCGGCGCTGGTCGCCGCAGTGGTCCGCCGAGCAGCGGGCCACCGGCTACGCCGGCTGGCGTAAGGCCGTCGAGCGCACCCTGGACTGGGTGGACGTCTAAAGCCGGTCCTTGATGGCCGCCGACAGCCGGGCGCCGTCGGCCTTGTCGCCGGCGATCTCCTTGGCGATCCGCATCACCTGGCCCATCTCCTTGGGGCCGGGCCGGGCGCCGTTGGCCTCGGCGACATTGGCGATTGCGGTGTTGACGATATTGGCGATTTCGTCCTCGGACAGCGGCGAGGGCAGGTACTCCTCGATGACGCTGCCCTCGGCGCGCTCGTTGGCGGCCAACTCGCCGCGGCCGTTGGTGATGTAGATCTGGGCGGCCTCGGACCGCTTGCGCGCCTCCCGGGCCAGCACCCGCAGCACCTCCGGGTCGGTGAGCTCGATCGGCTCCTTGCCGGAGACCTCTTCGGTCTGGATGGCCGCCAGCAGCATCCGCAGGGTCGCGGTGCGCAACTTGTCCTGAGCCTTCATCGCGTCGGTGAGGTCTGCGCGCAGCCGGTTCTTGAGTTCAGCCATGCCAGCACCGTACGCGTTGACGTGCCCCGATTGTGGGCACGACGCCCCGCCGACGGCACTTTGGCGCGGTCCCGCCCGTCGGACAGGCGGTACATTTTCACCAAATGCCGTCGCGGAGGGTGAAGACATTGCCGAGCAGGGACCGGACTCTGAGCACCGGGACGTCGGTCCGGTGAGCGTTCCCCCGGGTCAGCCCGATCCGTACCAGCAGGGGTACCCCTATCAGGGCTACCCGCAGCAGCCGTGGGCGCCCGGGTATCCGCAGCAGGGTTACCCGCAGCAGGGGTATCCCCAGCAGGGCTATCCGCAACAGGGGTATGCCCAGCACGGCTACCAGCAGCAGCTGCCCGGCTACCCCCAGCAGCCGATGGTGCCCGACCTCAAACCGGGCGTCATCCCGCTGCGGCCGCTGAACCTCAGCGAGCTCTACAACGGCGCCGTCGCCTATATCCGGCGCAGCCCCAAATCCACCCTCGGGCTGACCACCGTCGTCGTGCTGGCCACCGAGCTGCTGTCCCTGGCACTGCAGATCGGGCCGATGCTGGCGGTCGGCCGCATCGACGCGCTGCGCGACACCTCGACGGACTGGGCGCTGTCCGGGCTGCTGCAGCTGCCCGGCGCCGCGGCGCTGTGGCTGTCGACGCTGCTGCTCAACGGCATGCTCACCGTCGTGGTTGGGCGGGCGGTGTTCGGCTCCTCGATCACCATCGGCGAGACCTGGCAGCTGATCAAGGGCCGCCTCGGCGCGCTGATTCTGCTGGCGTTGTTGCAGATGCTGATCTACGGGGCGATCATCGGCGTGCTGGTCGCCGCCGGACTGTTGGTGGCGACCGCCAGTGGCGGACTGGCCGCCACCCTCGTCGTCGTCCCGCTGGCGTTGCTGGCCATTCCGCTGGCGGTCTGGATCTGGGTGGCGATGCTGTTCGCGCCGGTCGTCATCGTGCTGGAGCGGCAACCGGTCGGCGAAGCGATCCGACGGTCCTGGGCGCTGGTCCGCGGCGATTTCTGGCGGGTGTTCGGCATCATGGTGCTGACCGGCCTGATGGTCGCGATCATCGCCGGGGTGCTGGCCGCGCCGTTCGCGGTGGGTGGGGCGGTCCTCGAGGGGCTGGCCGGCATGTACATGCTGAGCCTGGTGCTGCTGGCCATCGGCAACGCCATCAGCCGCATCATCACCACACCGTTCACCGCCGGCGTGACGGTGCTGCTGTACACCGACCGCCGGATGCGCGCCGAGGCGTTCGACATGGTGCTGCGCACCGGCGTCACCCCGGCCGGGCCGGCCGACCCCAACACCACGGACTGGCTGTGGCAGACCCGACCGTAGACGTCGACTCCGACACCGCGCGGGAACTGGCGCGCGACGAACTGTCCAAACCGATGTATCCGCGGCAGAGTTTCACCGACCGATCGCTGGAATGGCTCGACGACCTGCTGAACCGCATCCTGAACAAGGGCGCCGAGCTGCCCGGCGGCTGGCTGTCCATCGTGATCCTGGTGCTGCTTGTGCTGGCCGCGGTGGTCTTCGCCACGCACATGTACCGCACAACCCTGCGGACCCGCGCCGACGGCGACTTCCAGCTGTTCGGCGGCGAACAACTCAGCGCCGAGGCGCATCGCGCCGCCGCCGAAGCGTGCGCCACCCGCGGCGACTGGGCCGCCGCGATCCGGCACCGCCTGCGCGCGGTCGCCCGGGCGCTGGAGGAGTCCGGGGCGCTGGCCGTCGTCGCCGGGCGCACCGCCACCGAACTCGCCAACGCCGCCGCCGCGGTCTATCCGGGATTGTCCGGCCCGTTGCAGGCGGCCGCGTCGATCTTCAACGACGTCAGCTACGGCGAACAGCCCGGCGCGCCCGACGGCTACCGGCTGATCGCCGATCTGGACCGGCAGCTGGCCGACGCGCCCCGGGCTCCGACGCCCGCGGGCGCGGCCTCGGGCTGGACGACGATCCGATGACCGCGCCGGCCCGAACCCGCACGCGCGGCCCCCGGATCGCGGTGGTGTTCGCGTTGCTGGCGATCACCGCGGTCGCCGCCCTGGTCACCTGGCAGACCAGCCCGCGCGACGGCAATTACCTGGACCCGCGCTCCACCCAGCCGACCGGCGCGCACGCCCTGCTCACCCTGCTGCGCGACCAGGGTGTCGACGTCGTCGTCGCCGACACCGTCGGCGCCGCGGTCGCCGCAGCCGATGAGGACTCGCTGCTGCTGGTGACGCGCACCCAGTACCTGCCCGGCGAGGACCTGTTGGCGGAGTTGGACGAGGCGCCCGGTGACCGCCTGATCGTCGAGCCGTCCCGGATGATGGCCGGTGTGTTCGCGCCCGGCGTCGACGTCGCCGACACGATGGCCAAGATCAACCCGGGCTGCGCGATGCGCGAAGCCGACAGCGCCGGCGTCGCGAACCTCACCTCCGGCTACACCTACGAGCAGGCCGACGACGACATCACCGGCTTCACCTCCTGCTACGGCGGCGCACTGGTCCGTTACCGCGACGGCGGCCGCGAGGTCACGGTCGTCGGGTCGGCGAACTTCATGACCAACGGGCAACTGCTCAAGGACGGCAACGCCGCGCTGGCGATGAACCTGGCAGGATCGCACGCCCGCGTGATCTGGTACGCCCCGCAGCAGCTGGAGGGCGAATCCTCGGGCGACGCAACGATTTTCGACCTCATTCCGGAACGGGTCAACTGGATCGTCTGGCAGCTCGTGCTGGTGGTCGCGCTGCTGGCGCTGTGGCGGGGCCGACGGCTGGGCCCGCTGGTCGCCGAGCAGCTGCCCGTCGTCGTGCGCGCGTCGGAGACCGTCGAAGGCCGCGGCCGGCTGTATCAGTCCCGGCGCGCCAATGACCGGGCCGCCGACGCGCTGCGCACCGCCGCGCTGCAGCGACTGCTGCCCCGGCTCGGACTCACCACCCGCGCCGACCCGCCGCAGATCGTCACCGCGCTGGCCGCCCGCACCGGCATGCCGGCCGCGGCGGTGTCGCATCTGCTGTTCGGCCCGGCCCCGGCCACCGAGGACGACCTCGTCCACCTCGCTTCGGCGCTCGACAACATCGAAAGGCAGGTTGCCTACCAGTGACGCATTTCAATCACGATCCGGCCCGGGAGGCGCTGCAGGCCGTGCGCAGGGAGATCGGCAAGGCCGTCGTCGGCCAGGACGCCGTGGTCAGCGGTCTGGTGGTGGCGCTGCTGTGCCGCGGCCACGTGCTGCTCGAAGGCGTGCCGGGGGTTGCGAAAACCCTGCTGATCCGCACCCTTGCCGCCGCGCTGGACCTGGAGTTCAAGCGCGTGCAGTTCACCCCCGACCTGATGCCCGGCGACGTCACCGGTTCGCTGGTCTACGACGCCCGCACCGCCGAATTCGAGTTCCGGCCCGGACCGGTGTTCACCAACCTGATGCTGGCCGACGAGATCAACCGCACGCCGCCTAAGACGCAGGCCGCGCTGCTGGAAGCCATGGAAGAACGCCAGGTCAGCGTCGACGGCGAACCGCGGCCGCTGCCGGACCCGTTCATCGTCGCCGCCACCCAGAACCCCATCGAGTACGAGGGCACCTACCAGTTGCCCGAAGCGCAGCTGGACCGCTTCCTGCTCAAACTCAATGTCCCGCTGCCCGGCCGCGAACAGGAAGTCGCCATCCTCGGCCGGCACGCGCACGGCTTCGATCCGCGCGACCTGTCCGCGGTGCAGGCGGTCGCCGGCCCGGCCGAACTCGCCGCCGGACGCGCCGCGGTCGCCAAAGTCCTTGTCGCCGACGAGATCCTGCGCTACATCGTCGAAGTGGCCACCGCCACCCGGAATTCCCCCGCGTTGCAGCTCGGCGTCTCACCGCGCGGCGCCACCGCGCTGCTGGGCACCGCGCGGGCCTGGGCGTGGCTGTCCGGCCGCCACTACGTCACCCCCGACGACGTCAAGGCGATGGCCAAACCGACGCTGCGGCACCGCATCTCGCTGCGCCCCGAGGCCGAGCTGGAGGGCGCGACCCCGGACGCGGTGCTCGACGGGATCCTCGCCTCGGTGCCGGTGCCCCGCTAGTGGTGCTCACCGCCCGCGTCGCGCTGCTCGCCCTGCTGGGCGTGCCGCTGGTCGCGGTGTCCCCGTGGCCGGCAGCGACATTCGCGGTCCTGCTGGCGGCGCTCGCGGTGCTGGTGGCCATCGACGTGGTGCTGGCGGCGGCGCCCTCGGCGCTCGACTACGCCCGCTCCGGACCCGAGTCGGCCCGGCTGGGACAGCCCGCCGAGCTGCGGCTGGTGATCCGCAACGACGGCGCCCGGCGGTTCCGCGGCCTGGTCCGGGACGCCTGGGCTCCGAGCGCGCGGGCCGAGCCCCGGCAGCATCGGGTGGATCTGCCCGCCGGCGGGTTCGCCGTCGTCGAGACCCGGCTGCGGCCGATCCGCCGCGGTGAACAGCACGCCGCCGCCGTCACCGCGCGTTCGCTGGGCCCGCTGGGTCTGGCCGGCCGGCAGGCGAGCCGGCCGCTGCCCGGCGAACTGCGGGTGCTGCCGCCATTCCTGTCCCGCAAGCACCTGCCGTCCCGGCTGGCGCGGCTGCGTCAGATCGACGGCGCCATTCCGGTGCTGATCCGGGGCCAGGGCACCGAATTCGACTCGCTGCGTGAGTATGTGGTGGGCGATGACGTCCGTTCCATCGACTGGCGGGCCACCGCGCGCCGCGCCGACGTGGTGGTGCGGACCTGGCGGCCCGAGCGGGACCGGCGGGTGGTGCTGGTGCTCGACACCGGCCGAACCTCGGCGGGCCGCGTCGGGGTGGACCCGACCGCCTTGGACAACGGTGCTGATGCGGCGGGCCCCTTCCTCGCTCGTTCCTCGCTCGTTGGACCCGCCGGTGCTGATGCGGCGGGCCCCTTCCTCGCTCGTTCCTCGCTCGTTGGACCCGCCGTAGGCTGGCCCCGGCTGGACTGGTCCATGGACGCCGCGCTGCTGATGGCGGCGCTGGCCGCCCGGGCCGGTGACCATGTCGATTTCCTGGCCTATGACCGCGAACCCCGGGCCGGTGTGTTCGGCGCGGGTCGCACCGAGCTGCTGGCCCGCCTGGTGGACGCGATGGCGCCGCTGGAGCCCGCGCTGATCGAAAGCGACGCCGCCGGAATGGTTTCGGAGGTTTCCCGGCGCACCCGCGGCCGGGCGCTGGTGGTGATCCTGACCGAGCTGAACGCCTCCGCGCTGGAGGAGGGGCTGCTTCCGGTGCTGCCGCAGCTGTCCGCTCGGCACCAGGTGATCATCGCCGCGGTCGCCGACCCGCGGGTGGACACGTTGGCGGCCGGCCGAGCCGACGCCGCGCAGGTGTACGACGCCGCTGCCGCCGAGCGCTCCCGCAATGAACGGCGTGGCATCGCCTCCCGGCTGCGGGGCATGGGCGTGGAGGTCGTCGACGCCGAGCCGGAAGAGCTCGCCCCGGCGCTGGCCGACACCTATCTGGCGATGAAGGCGTCCGGCCGGCTCTGAGCGCTACGCGGCCAGGCTGCCGACCAGCCGTTGGTGCAGGCGATAGATCCACGGCCGCGGATCCTCGAATACGTCCCGGGCGACGATGTGGATCACCTCCCAGCCCATGGCGGTGAGCGCTTCGTGCTTCGTCCGATCGCGCCCGATCTGGTCGGGCGTGCTGTGGGCCTCGAACCCGTCGTATTCAAGCGCGATCATCGCCTCCGGCCAGGCGAAATCGACCCGCCAGGTATGGCCGTCGCGATCGATGATCTCGAGTTGCAGGGTGGGGTCGGGGATTCCGGCGTCGATGATCATCAGCCGGACGACGCTCTCCATCGGCGATTCGGGTTCCGGGCGGGCGAGCACGACGAGCTCGCGCACCTTCACGATCCCGCGCCGGCCTGCCTGCAGGCGCGCGGCCCGTGCGAGTTCGTCGCGATCGCACGTGCCGCTCCGCAATGCGGCGTCCAGGGCGGCGAGCGCCCGTGGCCGCCGGAGGGTCCGCGCGAACTCGACGGCGGTCCAGGCCGGCGCGGTCACCAGCCGGCCGCCGACCTCGAGCAGGGGCGCGCCCTCGCGACGGTGCGGGATCAGGCCGCGCTCCGGAACCAGCAGATGCCCCTCGGGATTGAGCACATGGATGTCTCGGGTGTTCTCGGTGTTGAACCCGTGGAATTGGGCCGCAGTGCCCAGACAGGGCACGACCGGCTCACCGCAGCGCAGGTCGAGGGCTTTGAGGCGGGTGGCCAAGGACGGCTCGCCGATGCAGTAGATGCCGCGGCGGATCTTGACGAGCACACCGGACCGGAGCAAGCGCTGCATATCCCGCCGGGTGATGATGCCGAGGAGCTGTGGCGTCCGCACCACGCCGCCCTGCGCGTCGAAAGTGGACATGAGTTCGGGGTACATACGCCGAATGGTCATCGCCCGGGCCGCGGCGCGGTATTCAGCCGCGGGTGATCCTGTGGATAGCGGTGTTTCCTGTGCACAACCCAGCGCTCGGGTCCTCACTTGGCCGCGAGCGATCGGCTGGGTACACCGCCCGCCGTACCTGACCGAGCGCTCGCGCTCAATGGGCTGGGCGACCGCACGGCTGGGTACGCGGGTCCCTGTACGCAGTCGAGCGGTCGCGGGCTGGTGGCCCGCGACCGCTCGGTCAGGTGGTGGTGTGGGTCAGCTTTCGCCGAGGATCTGGTAGATCTCGCGACGAGCCTCGTTGATGACGTCGAGCACGCGCTGCTGCTGGTCGGCGTCACCGGCCGCGACCGCCTGGCCCGCCGCGCCGAAGAGTTGGCCGAGCGCGTCACGCAGGCCGACCGCGCCCGGGTCGGCGCTCTCGGTGATCTCCGTCCACGGCGCGACTTCGATCTTCTCTGCCACGGCGCGGCCGTCGTCGGTCAGCTCGAAGAGCTTCTTGGAGCCCTCGGTGTCGGCGGTGACGATCAGGCCCTCGTCCTCGAGCAGCTGCAGGGTGGGGTACACCGAGCCTGGGCTGGGCTTCCACAGTCCGTTGCTGCGTTCGGCGATCTCCTGGATCATCTCGTAGCCGTGCATGGGGCGTTCGACCAGCAGCGACAGGATCGCCGCCCGGACGTCGCCGCGTCGGCCCGGACCGCGACCACCGCCGCGTCCGCCCCGGCGGCCGCCGGGGCCGAATCCGGGGCCGAACCCGAACCCGGGACCGAAGCCGCCGGGGCCGAAGCCGAAGCCGCCGCGCTGGGCGCGGACCTGGTCGAGGACGGCGTCACGCAGTTGGTGGCGGGTGTGCCGGTCCATCGGTCCGAAACCGAAGTGGCCGGGGCCGCCGTGCTGGCCGTCTGGATCGCAGGGGTGATTCATGGTGAGTCTCATTTCGTTGGGGAGGCGCTCCGTGCGCTCTCGATAGTCTCACGATATATCGGAATAAGTCGGAACGCAAGGGTTGCCGTAGCGATGCCTGTGGGTCCCCGACATTCGCCGATCGGACTTCCTGCAGGCGTGCCACACTTCTGCCGATGCGCCTGCGACCCCGGACCACCCGCGATGGGTGACTTCGACTTCGGCACGCTCGCGATGATCGTCGCGATCGGGATGATCGGACCCCTGCTGGCGCTGCCGAAGAAGCTGCGGGCGCCGGTCGTCGTCGGCGAACTCGCGGCGGGCATCGCGTTCGGCCACTCCGGGCTGGGCCTGCTGAACCCAGACGACCCGACCTTCCGGCACCTGGCCGACATCGGCTTCGCGTTGGTGATGTTCCTCGTCGGCAGCCATGTGCCGATCCGCGATCGCAACCTGAGGTCGTCGGTCCCGGTGGCCGCGCTGCGGTGCGTCCTGGTCGGTGTGGCGGCGCTGCTGCTCGCCGCGGGGATCGAAGCGATTTTCCAGACCGGGCACATGCTGCTCTACGCGGTGCTGATCGCCTCGTCGTCGGCCGCGCTGGCGTTGCCCATGATCGACCGGATCGGCATGGCCGGGCCCGCGGTGCTCAGCGTCACCGCGCAGATCGCGATCGCCGACACCGCGTGTATTGTGCTGCTGCCCTTGGCGATTGACCCGCCACGCGCCGGCACGGCGGCGCTCGGCGCGCTGGCCATCGCTGCCTTCACCCTGATCGCCTACTTCGTCATCCACTATCTGCAGCGCAAGGGCTACCGCAAGGTGATCCACCGCTACTCCGAGCAGAACCGGGTGGCGCTGGAACTGCGGATCGCGCTGCTGCTGTTGTTCGGGCTGTGCTGGCTGGCGGTCAGCACCCGGGTGTCGATCATGCTGGCCGGATTTGCGCTCGGGCTGGGACTGTCCGCGATCGGCCAGCCGCGCCGGCTGGCCCGGCAGCTCTTCGGCGTCACCGAAGGGTTCTTCGGGCCGCTGTTCTTCGTGTGGCTGGGCGCGTCACTGCATCTGGCCGAACTGGGCGAGGACCCGTCGCTCATCCTGCTCGGTCTGAGCCTGGGCGCCGCGGCCATGCTGGCACATCTGGCCGGGGTGCTGACCCGCCAGCCGGCGGCGATGGCGGTGCTGGCGTCCGGGCAGTTGGGGGTGCCGGTCGCCGCGGCCGCCCTCGGCGTCGACTACGGGCTGATGTCGGCCGGGGAGCCGTCGGCGTTGATCCTCGGCGCGCTGGTCACCGTGGTGGGCACCTCGATCGCCGCCAACATCGCGCAGCGGGCGCGAAACGCCAGCGCCGCCGGGCAGACCGGCTTGGAGGAGCCCGATCGCTCCGGTGATCAGTCGGGCGTCGCGAAACCGCCAGCCGCGGGTGGCGGACCAGCCGGTGGCCTCACAGCGGACGGCAGCCCGGCGGACGGCGAACCCGGAGGCGCCCCCCAACCAGACGGCGACCCCCAACCCGACGGCGGCCCGGCGGCAGCCCCCCACGCCGGGACCGACGGCGCGAAACCACCGGAGGGCGGCGGGTAACCGGGCGCAGCCGACTGCGCCCGGGCCGCGGCGGCCTGCAGCCGCAGCACTTCCCGACGATGCCGCTCGGCGAGCACCGCGGCCAGCATGTATTGCGGGGGCACGCCCGGCGGCGGCGCGGGTGAAATCCGCTGCGCCACCTCATTCCCGATCCGGATGGCCATCTCGTCGCGCACCGCCGGTTCCAGGCCGGGCGCGCGGGACAGGAACTGCCGCGCCAATTCGGCCTGCTCGGGAGACAGTCCGGACAGTTGCAGGCCGGCCGCCCAACCGGCCAACGCGGGCGGCATCTGCGGCGGCGGCGCCAGCTTCGGGCCGCGTTCGCTGATCACGATGGTGCCGGCGAAGATATCGCCGATCCGCTTGCCCTTTTCCGAGAGCAGGCTGCTGATCACCGCGGGACTGCCGAACAGCGCCCAGATCTCCACGATCGACGCCAGCGCCCGGAACAGCGCCTGGCGGAACCGCTCGGGGCTGCCGTCGTCGGACACCACCCGCAGACCCATCGCCATCATGCCCAGCGTGCGGCCGCGACTGGCGGTCTCGAAGATCACCGGGTAGCCCACGATCACCAGCACCGTGTAGATGGTCAGGATCGCCGCGCTGAGCGCGGTGTCCATCCGGAACAGCGTCATCCCCCACAGCATCGTGCCCAGGTACAGCCCCATCAGCACCACCATGACGTCGATCACCGCGGCGACGGCGCGCACCGGCAGCTGCGCGATCTGCACATCCAGCACCACCGCGTCGCCGGTGACGACCGACCCGATTGGTGAGGCTGACATGGCAGAAACGCTACTAGAGTCTGCGAGGTGGACGTTGACGCATTTGTGCTCGCCCACCGGGAGACCTGGAACCGGCTGGATTACCTGACCAAGCACCGGCGCAGCCTCACCGGCGCCGAGATCGACGAGCTCGTCGACCTGTACCAACGCGTCTCCACCCACCTGTCGATGGTGCGGTCGTCGTCGACCGATTCGGCGCTGACCGGCCGGTTGTCGGCCCTGGTCGCGCAGGCCCGGGCCGCGGTTACCGGCGCGCACGCCCCGCTGTCCAAGGAGTTCGTCCGGTTCTGGACGGTGTCCTTCCCGGTGGTCGCCTACCGCGCCCGGTACTGGTGGCTGGCCACGACGGTCATCTTCGTGCTGGTGTCGATCCTCATCGGGATGTGGGTGGCCGGCGATCCCGAGGTGCGGGCCAGCATCGGCACCCCGGAGATGATCGACCAGCTGGTCAACCACGACTTCGAGAGCTACTACTCCGAGCACGCCGCGACCGCGTTCGCGCTGCAGGTCTGGACCAACAACGCCTGGATCGCGGTGCAGTGCATCGCGTACGCGATCCTGCTGGGGATCCCGATCCCGCTGGTGCTGTGGATCAACGCGGTGAACGTCGGGGTGATGGGCGGACTGATGTTCGGCGCCGGCAAGGGCGCGTTCATGATGGGCCTGCTGCTGCCGCACGGGTTGCTGGAGCTGGGCGCGGTGTTCCTGGCCGGGGCGGTCGGGATGCGGCTGGGGTGGTCGGTGATCGCCCCCGGCGACCGGCCGCGCGGGCAGGTGCTGGCCGAACAGGGCCGGGCGGTGGTGGCGGTGGCCGCCGGGCTGGTGGTGATGCTGTTCGTGTCGGGGCTGATCGAGGCGTTCGTGACGCCGTCACCGTTGCCGACCTTCCTGCGGGTGGCCATCGGTGTGCTGGCGCTGGGGTTGTTCCTCGGCTATATCGGGTATTTCGGCAGGCGCGCCGACCGCGCCGGGGATTCCGGCGACCTCGCCGACGCCCCGGACGTGGTGCCCACGGGTTAGGCCGCGGCGGGCCTGCCCCTTCGGCGCCGTCGGAGAGCGTGCGCAGCCGAGCGCTCGGGCCGCTCGACAGCGCGAACGCTCGGCTGGGTACGGATGCCGCTCAGTCGCGGCTGGCCTCGGCCGGGGAGAGCTGCTGCGGGTCGTAGCCGCGGAACGCCCGGGCCACCACCAGCACAGCCGTCAGCACCAACGCGACCGCGATGAGCGCCGTCGGGGCGATCCCGGAGTCGAAGGCCGATCGGGCGGATTCCAGCAGCCGCTCGCCCATCTCGCCGGGCAGTTCGCCGGCCACTGCGACCGCGCCGCCGATGCTCTCGCCGGCCTCGGCGCTCTGCGTGGGCGACAGCCCGCGCGGCAGGTCCACGTTGTTCCGATAGAACGAGGTCACCAGCGTGCCCAGGGTGGCCGTGCCGATCACCGCGCCGAGCTCATAGGCCGTCTCCGAGACGGCCGACGCCGCACCCGCCTTGGTCGGCGGCACCGACGCGACGATGGTGTCGTTGGAGATGGTCTGCGACATCCCCACGCCCAACTCCAGCGTCATCAGCGAGATGATCACCGCGGCGGCGGTGAGGTTGTGCCGGAACAGCACGATGAGCGCGAAACCCGCCGCCACGAACAGCAATCCGGCGATGATCAGCCGGTGCGGGGCGAAGTGCTGCGCCAGCCGCACCACGCCCAGGCCCGCCACCATCGACACAACCGCGCCCGGCAGCGTGACCAGGCCCGCCGTCAGCGGGGACAGCCCCAGCACCAACTGCAGGTGCTGCGACATGAAGAAGATGAAGCCGATCAGGCCCACCACCGACAGGAAGTTGGCCAGCACCGACGAGCTGAACGGCGCGTAGCGGAACAGCCGCATCTCCAGCATGGGCGTCGCGCTGCGGTTCTGCCGCCGCACGAACAGCACGCCGGAAACCAGGCCGACGGCGACCGCGGTCACCGCGGCCGTCGAGAACCCGTCGTGCGCGAAGGACTTGATGGACCAGACGATCGGGCCCATGGTCGAGAGCGCCAGCAGGATGCTGATCGGATCCAGCGGGCCCGGATGCGGGTCCCGGGATTCGGGCACCAGCACCGGGGTCAGCGCCAGCAGCGGCAGCAGGATCGGGACCGCGACTAGGAAGACCGCGCCCCAATGGAAGTGCTCCAGCAGCGCGCCGCCGACGATCGGGCCCAGCGCCGCGCCGGCGGTGAAGCAGGCGGCCCAGATGGCGATCGCCAGCCGCCGGGCGTCGGCGTCCATGAAGATGTTGCGGATCAGCGACAGGGTGGGGGGCATGACCATGGCGCCGAAGAACCCGAGCAGCGCCCGGGCGCCGACGAGGGCGCCGGCGGTCGGCGCGAACGCGGCCAGCGCCGACATCACGGCGAAGCCGGTGGCGCCGATCATCAGCATCCGCCGCCGGCCGATCCGGTCGCCGAGGCTGCCCATCGGCACCAGCAACGCGGCCAGCACCAGGGAGTAGATGTCGACGATCCACAGCTGGGTGGCGGCCGACGACCGGAAGTCCTCGGCGATCAGCGGCAGCGCGAACGCCAGCACGGTGTTGTCGATGGCGATCAACAGCACCGGAAGCATCAGAACGGCAAGGGCCGCCCACGCCCTGGGTGGTGTCGGCGACTTGTCGGTTGTCATGTTGTCGAGATGGGTGGACATGAAGAAATTCCTCTATTCGGCCGGGTCTTTGGAGGCCCGGCCCTATGCATATGTTCGGTTGGGGTGAGTCGTGGTTCCGGCTAGCCGGGCGAGATCAACCCCTCCGTCAAACTGGTCATGATGGCGTCGACGATCTCGTGCCGGGGCATGCCGTCGTGGCGGGCGGCGTCGAAGCCGGCCTCCAGCAGCGCCCAGAACGCGCGGCGGGCCCATCCCGGCGGGACCTTCCCGGTGGATGCGCGTTGCAGGGCGTCGATGATCGCGTCGTCACCGGTGTCCAGGTGGCTCAGCAGTGCGGGGTCGGCCAGCACGTTCGGATCCATGTAGATGTTCGCGACGATCGGCCCGATGTCCAGCTGGGATTCGACGACGCGCCGCAGCGCCTGCGCCGGGGTGCCGCTGGCCGGGTCGGCGGCGTTGATGGCCGCCTGGCTGATCTCGTGCACATGCAGCGCCAGCGCCCGGATCAGGTCGGTCCGTTCCGGGAAGTAGCGATGCAGGGTGCTGCGCCCGACGTCGGCGGCGGTGGCGATATCGGCCAGCGGAGCGGCCGGGTTGGCCGACAGCACGGACATGGCGGCGTCGAGAATCGCCCGCCGTGTCCGCCCGCGGGCGCCGGTCTCCAAACTGGTCATGCGCTAGAAACTATCACGAAGCACCCGTAATGAGACAATAGTGTCTCATTACTGAAGTGCGCGGAGTCACACTTGCGCTGCGAGGAACATCAGGCGGCGGGATCGTCCTTGGCGGGCGCGTCGGCCCCGGCCTCGGTGCCCGCGCCGCGGGTCAGATCCGGGTTGGCCTTGCGGAACTTGCGCTCCTGGACCTCGCGGCGTTCCCGGTCGAACCAGTAGACGCAGTAGCCCAGCAGGACGATGTAAATGCCGACCTGCCACCAGGTTTTGCTCATCACGGCGGTGACGAGCAGGAACACCGCGCAGATGGTGGTGAGCACCGGCATGATGAAGCCCATCCCTGGATCGTAGGCCAGAGCATCGCGGCGCGGGCCGCGCGAACGCCAAGGCGCGCCACGGCCGCAGCCGTGACGCGCCCCAGCGCCCAGCGCTCAGCGCCCGACGGCGCTGGCCTCTCGGCGCGGCTGGTCGGCGGGCTTGCCGAACAGCGCCGGGTAGGCCACCCCGGCGATCGCGGCGCCGATGATCGGCGCGATCCAGAACAGCCACAGCTGCGCCGGCGCCCCGTCGCCGTTGAAGAACGCGACGCCGGTCGAGCGCGCCGGGTTCACCGAGGTGTTCGAGATCGGGATGGAGATCAGGTGGATCAGGGTGAGCGTCAGGCCGATGGACAGCCCGGCGAAGCCCTTCGGGGCCCGCTCATCGGTGGAGCCCAGGATCACCAGCAGGAAGAAGAAGGTGAGCACCACCTCGGCGACCAGCACCGCCATCATCGAGTAGCCGCCGGGGGAGTGCTCCCCGAATCCGTTGGCGGCCATATTGCCGGTGGCCTCGAAACCCGGCCGGCCGCTGGCGATCAGCCACAGCAGCGCGCCGGCCAGCAAGCCGCCCACCACCTGCGCGCCCCAGTAGCCGGGCAGATCCTTGGCCGGAGTCCGGCCGGCCAGCACCGCGCCGACGGTGACGGCCGGATTGAAATGCCCGCCGGAAATATGCCCGACGGCGTACACCATCGTCAGCACCGTGAGGCCGAAAGCCAATGCGACACCGGCGAATCCGATTCCGACCTGAATGACGTTGCCGTCGGCGTCGGCGATGAACTTCGCCGCGAAAATGGCGCTGCCGCAGCCGCCGAAAACCAACCAGAATGTGCCGAAGAATTCGGCCAGGAGTTTCTTGCTCATCTCCATTGTCGGAAGCCTTTCAATCACCTGACCTCGTGCGATGTGCAAGAGTTCCTTATCAGTACCAGCGGTACCGGCAAACTGTCAAGCGCTGTTCAGCCACGATTGCGTATCGAAAATAGAATTTCGGTTTAACCCACGTCCCGGTTTAACCCAGGCCTCGCGCCCAATTGCGTTCGATGGCGCGCATGGCGTCCACCAACTGGGTTGTCGCGGTCGCCGGCAATGCCGGCTGGAAGTACAACGCGCATAATGCCGCCCGCCACTGGCATCCCGGAAGTTCCAATTCGCCCGCGATGCAGCTGACTCCGGGCAACAGCCCGCACTCGTCCCGGGCGATCGCGCGGTCGGACATCACCTTGCCGAAAGCGGTGCGTCGCCAATCGGCGGCGGCCAGGTCGACGGTGAACGGCAGCGGGTCGGCCGCATGGTCCAGCACGGTCTCCGGCCGGCCGTCGACCAGGGCGACCACCCCCACCAGGGCGCGGCTGAGGTGCGCGTAGCGGCGGACCGGCAGCGCGGCGGCGCGGTGCAGCGTCCGGGCGGGCCGTCGACTGCGGCCCCACCGGCCGACGGCGGCGCCGACGTAGTACCGGCCGCCGACCCGCTCCAGCAGGCCCGATTCGGTGAGCTGTCCCGCCAGCCGATGCGCGGTGGACTTCGGCAGCCCGGTGCGTTGCGCCAGGTCGGTGATGCCGATCCCGTGCTGCGCGGCGGCCACCGCCTCCACCACATGGGTGCCCGTGGCCAGCACGCTGCGGCCCCGATCGGCCTGCGGTTTCTGCTGAACGAGCATGGGCCCCTCCTGCCTGCGGTGGTGAATCTGGAGCAACGCTAAGCCGAGGTAAGGGACCGGTACTACCGTGCTAACACGGTATTTCCGCGGCGCGACGCGAAGGAGTCCCCACGAACGAGACACAGCCGATGCGGGCGGTGCTGGCCGACGACTCCGCGCTGTTCCGGGAGGGCGCCGCGATGGTGCTGGCCGGCGGCGGGTTCGACGTGGTGGGGACCGCCGCCGACGCCGAGGACCTGATCGCGCTGGTGGACGCCGAGTCGCCGGACGTGGTGGTCACCGACATCCGGATGCCCCCGACGCACACCATCGAGGGCATCGAGGCGGGCCTGCGGATCCGCCGCGAGCACCCCGGCGTCGGGGTCGTGCTGCTGTCCGCGCACATCGACACCTTCCACGCGATGCGCCTGGTCGACGGCTCGCCGTCCGGAGTGGGCTACCTGCTCAAGGACCGGGTCGGCGACCTGCGGGCCTTCGTCGCCGACGTCCGGACTGTGGCCGCCGGCGGCACCGTGATCGACCCGGAGGTGGTCGACGGCCTGATGGCTCAGCGCCGCGGCGGCCCGGACCTCACCCCGCGCGAGGTCGACGTGCTGGAGCTGATGGCCCGCGGCCGGTCCAACGCCGCGATCGCCGCCGAGCTCGTGCTCAGCGCGCGCACCGTGGAGGCGAACATCAACAGCATCTTCGGCAAGCTCGGGCTGTCCGCGGACGACGGCACCAACCGCCGGGTGGCGGCGGTGCTGCGCTATCTGCGGGACCCCCACCGGTCGTAGTGGCCGATTGAGTTCAGCCGGCGGCGGCGAATATGCGAAGGTGACGGTTATGACGAGCTTGGCGCACCGTGCGGCGGAGGCGTTCACCACCTATCCCACCGCCTACGAGCGCAACGCGCCCGACGCCCGGGTGGTCGAGCAGGCGCTCGCCGGCGCCCGGCAGTCGGTGTTCTGGCTCGACGACCTCGGCGAGGCGCCGGCCCGGCCGACCCTGACCGCGCCGACCATCGCCGACCTGGTGATCGTCGGCGGCGGGTACTGCGGGCTGTGGACCGCGGTGCTGGCCAAACGCCGCAACCCCGCCCTCGACGTCGTCCTGCTGGAGGCCGAAACCCTCGGCTGGGCCGCCTCCGGACGCAACGGCGGATTCTGCGAGGCCAGCATCACCCACGGCGAGCCCAACGGCCTGGCCCGCTGGCCCGACGAGTTCGAGTTGCTGGAGCAACTGGGCCTGGCGAACCTCGACGAGATGGAGAGCGACGTCGGCTCCTTCGCCGTGGACTGCCAGTGGGAGCGCACCGGCCAGTTCTCCGTCGCGGTCGAGGAACACGAACTCGAATACCTCAGCGGCCCAGACGTTCTCGATGAGCAACAGACCCGGGAGCAGATCAACAGCCCGCTCTACCTCGGCGCGGAATGGGATCGGCGCGGTTGCGCCATGGTGCATCCGGCGAAGCTGGTGCAGGCGCTGGCGCAGGAGGCCGACCGGCTCGGCGTGCAGATCTTCGAGCACTCCCCGGTGACCCGCGTCGAGACCCCGCGCACCGGCTCGGCGATCGTGCAGACCCCGCGGGCCACCGTGCGCGCCGAGCGAATCGCGTTGGCCACCAATGTGTTCCCATCGCTGCTGCGCCGCAACCGATTCCAGGTCATCCCGGTCTATGATTACGTGCTGATGACCGAGCCGCTGTCGGCCGAGCAGATGGCCTCCATCGGGTGGGCCAATCGCCAGGGCGTGGCCGATATGGCCAACCAGTTCCACTACTCCCGGCTGACCCGCGACAACCGCATCCTCTACGGCGGCTACGACGCCATCTACTACTCCGGCGGCAAACTCCGCGCCGCGTACGAGGACCGCCCGGAGACCTTCGGCAAACTCGCCTCGCACCTGCTGGCCACCTACCCGCAGCTGGAGGGGATCAGCTTCACTCACCGCTGGGCCGGCGCCATCGACACCTGCACCCAGTTCGCCGCGTTCCACGGACTGGCCCGTCGCGGCCGGGTCGCCTATGCGGCGGGCTTCACCGGGCTCGGCGTCGGCGCCACCCGGTTCGCCGCCGAGGTGATGCTCGACCACCTCGACGGCGCGAAAACCGAGCGGACCCAACTGCAGATGGTCCGCAAGCGCCCGGTGCCGTTCCCGCCGGAGCCGTTCTCCTCGGTGGGCATCAACCTGACCCGCTGGTCGCTGAACCGGGCCGATCACCGGCAGGGCCGACGCAACGCCTTCCTGCGGGCGATGGACGCCGCGGGCCTCGGGTTCGATTCTTAAGCCGCCGGCTAAAGCCGCCGACTGGCCTCGGTGAGCACCTCGCGCAGGATCGCGTAGATCTCGTCGAACTCGGCCTGCCCGCAGGTCAGCGGCGGCGCGAGCTGCACGACGGGATCCCCGCGGTCGTCGGCGCGGCAGTACAGCCCGGCGTCCCAGAGCGCCGGCGTCAGATAGCCGCGCAGCAGCCGCTCGGATTCCTCGGCGCTGAAGGTCTCCTTGGTCGTCTTGTCCTTGACCAGCTCGATGCCGTAGAAGTAGCCCTCGCCGCGGACGTCCCCGACGATCGGGATGTCGTAGAGCTGTTCCAGCGTGGCGCGGAACGCCGGGCCGAGTTCGCGCACCCGGTCGTTGAGCCCTTCGCGTTCGAAGATGTCCAGGTTGGCCAGCCCCACCGCGGCCGAAACCGGGTGCCCGCCAAAGGTGTAACCGTGCGCGAACACCGTCGAGCCGTCGTTGAACGGCTCGAAGAGCCGGTCGGAGGCGATCATCGCGCCGATCGGGGAGTAGCCCGAGGACATGCCCTTGGCGCAGGTGATGATGTCCGGGACGTAGTCGAAGGCGTCGCAGGCGAACATTGGCCCGACCCGGCCGAACGCGCAGATCACCTCGTCGGAGACCAGCAGCACGTCGTAGGAGTCGCAGATCTCCCGCACCCGCTGGAAATACCCCGGCGGCGGCGGGAAGCAGCCGCCCGCGTTCTGCACCGGCTCCAGGAACACCGCCGCGACGGTGTCGGGGCCCTCGAACTCGATGGCCTCGGCGATCCGGTCTGCGCAGTACTCGCCCCAGGCCTTCGGATCGGTGTCATACGGCGCCGGCGCGCGGTAGATATTGGTGTTGGGCACCCGGAAACCGCCCGGGGTCAGCGGCTCGAACGGCGCCTTGAACGCGGGCAGCCCGGTGATGGCCAGCGCGCCCTGCGGAGTGCCGTGATAGGCCACCGCGCGTGAAATCACCTTGTGCTTACCGGGTTTCCCGGTCAGCTTGAAGAACTGCTTGGCCAACTTCCACGCCGATTCGACGGCCTCACCGCCACCGGTGGTGAAGAACACCCGATTCAGGTCCCCGGGCGCGTACCCGGCCAGCCGCTCGGCCAGCTCGATGGCCGGCGGGGTGGCGTAGCTCCACAGCGGGAAGAACGGCAGCGTCTCGGCCTGCTTGGCGGCGGCCTCGGCGAGTTCGGCGCGGCCGTGCCCGACCTGCACGACGAATAGCCCGGACAGCCCGTCGAGGTAGCGGCGGCCCCGGTCGTCGAAGATGTGCACGCCCTCGCCGCGGGTGATGATCGGCGGGGTGATGCCCGCGCCGTGCCGGGAGAAGTGCCCCCACAGGTGGCGGGCGGCGGTGGCCGACAGGTCGGCCGGAGTGTCTGAAGGTGCCATCGGGTGTCCAGTCGCTTAGCTGCGTTCGGTGCGGTTCGAGTGGGGTGGGACAGCAGTTGAGACTACCGTTACCGCCATGACCGGGACGACTATCGACAGCCTGAAGACCGTGCCGAGCGGCTGGATCAACGGCGCGGACCTGCATGCCTCCGGGGCGACCCACCGGGTGATCGACCCCGCGACCGGAAACCCGGTGGCCGAGTTGGCGCTGGCCACCGCTGCCGACGTGGACGCCGCGGTGGCCGCCGCGCGCGCGGCGCTGCCGGACTGGTCCCGGGCCACCCCGGTCGACCGCTCGACGGTGCTGGCTCGCCTCGCCGAGCTGATGGACGCCAACGCCGAAGTGTTCATCGCCGAGGAGGTCAGCCAGACCGGCAAACCGGTCCGGCTGGCCACCGAGTTCGACGTGCCCGGCAGCATCGACAATGTGTCGTTCTTCGCCGGGGCCGCACGGCATTTGGAGGGCAAGGCCGCCGCCGAGTACTCCGGGGACCACACCTCGGCGATCCGCCGCGAAGCCGTCGGCGTGGTGGCGACCATCACGCCGTGGAACTACCCGCTGCAGATGGCGGTGTGGAAGGTGATCCCGGCGCTGGCCGCCGGCTGCGCGGTGGTCATCAAACCCGCCGAGCTGACCCCGCTGACCACCATGACCCTGGCCCGGCTGGCCAAGGAGGCCGGCCTGCCCGACGGGGTGCTCAATGTCATCGTCGGCGCGGGCGCCGACGCCGGCGCCGCGCTGGCCGGGCACCGCGACGTCGACGTCGTGACCTTCACCGGGTCGACGCCGGTGGGCCGCAAGGTGATGACGGCGGCCGCCGTGTACGGCCACCGCACCCAGCTCGAATTGGGCGGCAAGGCCCCGTTCGTGGTGTTCGCCGACGCCGACCTGGACGCCGCGGTGCAGGGCGCGGTCGCCGCGTCGCTGATCAACACCGGCCAGGACTGCACGGCCGCCACCCGCGCGATCGTGGCCCGCGAGCTGTACGACGACTTCGTGGCCGGGGTCGGTGAGGTGATGAGCAAGATCGTCGTCGGCGACCCGCACGACCCGGACACCGACCTGGGGCCGCTGATCTCCTTCGCGCACCGGGAGAAGGTCGCCGCGATGGTCTCCCGGGCGCCGGACCAGGGCGGCCGGATCGTCACCGGCGGCGTCATGCCCGATTCACCCGGCGCGTTCTACCGGCCGACCCTCATCGCCGACGTCGACGAGTCCTCCGAGGTCTACCGCGACGAGATCTTTGGCCCGGTGCTCACCGCCCGCGCGTTCACCGACGACGACGACGCGCTGCGCCAGGCCAACGACACCGACTACGGTCTGGCCGCCTCGGCGTGGACCCGCGACGTGTACCGGGCCCAGCGGGCCAGCCGTGAGATCAACGCCGGCTGTGTGTGGATCAACGACCACATCCCGATCATCTCCGAGATGCCGCACGGCGGCGTCGGCGCGTCCGGATTCGGCAAGGATATGAGCGACTACTCGTTCGAGGAGTACCTCACCATCAAGCACGTGATGAGCGATATCACCGCGAACGTCGAAAAGGATTGGCACCGCACGATTTTCACGAAGCGGTAGCGCGCCAAGCGGTAGCGCGCCGAGCGGTAGGCGCTACTCCGCGCGGGGGACGACGATGACCGGCGCGCCCGCGCCGGCCAGGATGCGGGACGCGGTGGAGCCCAGGAAGATCCGCTTGGGCGAGGCGAATCGGCTGGACCCGATCACCAGCACGTCGGCGTCGGACCAGGTGAGTTTCTTCAGCGCCGACTCCAGCGTGCGCCCGCCGGCGACAATGGAATCCAGCTCCGGGGCGTCGGGCAGCTCGCGGGCGGCGACCGCGAGGTTCGCCTCGGCGGCGGCCAGCTGCAGGGCGCGCAGCTCGGCGACATCGTCGGTGTCGGCCAGGTGCTCCGAGGACACCAGCGACAGCATCCGCAGCGGCACCCCGGCCGCGCCGGCCAACTCCAGGGCGAACGGCAGCGGATTGTCGTCGCCGGGCTTGGTCGGCACGGCGGCGGTGATGGTGTCGATCCGGTCCGGGGCGTCCTCGGCGTAGCCGCGGGTGGCCAGCGCCACCGGGATCGGCGAGGAGTGCAGCAGCGCGCCGGCCACCGGCCCGATGATGTGTCCACCGAAGAGCCCGTCGCGGGCGCCGCCCACCACGATCAGATCGGAGTTCTTCTCCTCGGCGAAGTTCATCAGCGCCTCGGGGAACGAATCACCCAGCAGCACCGTGGACTCCACCCGGATCCCGGCGGCGGCGAACGCGTCGACGGCGCCGCGGATCCAGTCCTGGCCGCGTTCCAGCAGGATCTCCTGATACTGGCCGCGGCCCGGTTCCCCGTCGGGCAGTTCGTGGCGCACGACGAGCACCACGTCGACGGTGGCGTCCAGGGTGTGCGCCAGCGCGATGGCCAGCGCGACGCCGTCGTCGCCGGTCGGGGTGGCCAGGTAGCCGACAGTCAGATGCATCGGGTGATCCTTTTGAGGTTCGGTTTAGTAGACGTCGGGGACCTTGACGGTGGTCTCCGCCGTCAGCGTCTCACCGCGGAAGAACCGCTTGGTGCCGAATGCCCAGCAGCCCAACATCAGTGGCACGCCCAGCACCAGCATGCCGATGCCGAGCACGAACACGCCGCCGATCGGGCCGAACGCGGTGTAGCCGTAGTCCGGGTCCATCATGTCCATGGCGCTCTTGAAGAACGCCCACACCATGCCGGCGCCGCCGAGGAACGGGAAGACACCGCGCATGAACAGGTTTCGCGCCGAACTGAAGAGTGTCTTGCGGAAGTACCAGACGCAGGCGAACGCGGTGATCATGTAGTAGAACGCCACCGCAAGGCCCAGCGAGGCGATCGAGTCGAGCAGCGCGTTGGAGCTGACGAAGCTGAGCACCAGGTAGAACGCCAGCGCCGTCACGCCCATCACGGCGGTGCCGAACACCGGTGTCATGTAGCGCGGGTGCACGTAGGCGAACCGCTTCGGGATGGCCTCGTAGACCGCCATCGCCAGGGTGCCGCGGGCGGTCGGCAGGATGGTGGTCTGGGTGGAGGACAGCGCGGACACCGCCACCGTCAACAGCAGTGCGGCCGCGGCGATTCCGCCGGCCACCGGCTCGCCGAGGATGGTGAGCACGTCGTCGGCGTGGTCCTCGTTCATCAGCCCGATGCCGGTCTCCTCGAAACCGGCGAAGCTCATCACCGCGTACGCGACCAGCACGTAGGTGGTGACCAGGATCAGACAGGTGATGATGGCGGCCCGCCCCGGTGTCTTGAACGAGTCCTTGGTCTCCTCGCCCACGGCCAGACACGCGTCCCAGCCCCAGTAGATGAAGATGCACAAGATGATCGCCGCCGCCATCGACGAGGAGTCCACGCCGGAGGGCCACAGCCAGCTCAGCGACGGGGTGACGGCCTGCTCGCCGGCGGTGCCGGAGAACACCTTCCACAGCGCCAGGATGCTGACGGTGATGAGGATGACGAACTGGACCGCCATCAGCACGTTCTGTATGCGCTCGGACAGCAGGATGCCGCGGGCGCTGACGGCCGTCATCGCGATGATGAAGAACGAGCCCAAAAGCACCTTGGCGGTGAGGGATTCGGCGAAGTCGTTCATCCCGAACAGCTTGAACAGGTAGACCGCCGCGATCTCGGCGACGTTGGCCAGCACGATGATCGCCGACACCGCCAGGCCCCAGCCGCCCATCCAGCCGACCCACGGACCGAACGCCTTGGTGCCCCAGGTGAAGGTGGTTCCGCAGTCGGGGGTGTCCTGCGCCAGTTCCTTGTAGGCGAAGGCCACCAGGAGCATCGGGATGAAGGCCAGCACGAACATCGCGGGCGCCTTCTCGCCGACCTCCAGCACGATCCAGCCGAGGGTGGCGGCCAGGCTGTACGCCGGGGCGGTGGCGGCCAGCCCGATGACGACGTTGCCGACGAGCCCGATCGCGCCGGCTTGCAGGCCCTTATCGGACTGGACGTGGCTGGGCGGTTCCGCGATGGACATTCTCGGATAGTACGGTCGCGCGGCGCAGCCCGCGTGCTGAATCAGAACCGGTGTTATGGCGCCTAGGGGTGCAATTGCCACTGCCCGCAGTCGCGGGCCATCACGTCGTTGACGTCGACGCGGATCCCGCCGACCAGCGGGCCCGGCGATGACGCGGTGTCGATGATGCGCTGGTAGAGCACCGCGGCCGGGTGAATCCGGCCGCCGGACCAGGACCGGGTCTGCCAGGCCCACTTGTATCCGGGCACGCTCGAATTGCCGATCACCCCGGACTCGGCGGCCCACTGGCACACGTCGTAGCCGCCGTAGACGCCGGTGCGCATCTCCCCGATCACGGAGTTGATGCCTTGAAACCACGGCAGCGCCAGGTTGTTCCAGGTGGCCCGGTCGATGTCGTCATCGACGCTGAAGTAGATCGGCGCGGTCTGCCCGCCGCCGGCCGCGGTGTGCAGTTGCCACGCGGTTTTGGCGTCGGCCACCCCGCCGTTGTACCCGCGGGTGAAGTCCGATGGGGCCGTGCCGCCCGGTTTGCCGTACTGGAAGTTGCTGACGATCACCAGGCCCGCGTCGAACAGCGACTGCGCGTAGGGCCGGGTGATCGGCTTGGCCCCGAAGTTCGAGCCCGGCCGGGAGGTGGACACGTAGTTGATGACGCCCGCGTGCCCGGCGGCCTTGATATCGGCGGCCGGGATCTGCTTGGCGGCGAAGTCGATCACGGTGAAGCCGGTGGCGGCGCCCGCCTGCGGAGCGGCGGCCGACCCGAGCCCGACGGCCGCGGTCGCCGCGCCGGCGTAGCGCAGCGCGTCCCGCCGCGAGAGCTGACGTCGGGAAGCCCCCGGCATTTTCGGCATGAACTGACGTTAACAGTGAGACTGCTGTGAACGGTGTTAGGCGCGCAACGGCAGTTTAGGCTGGTCCGGTGAGCGTCAACGGAGAATCTGGGGTCCGTTCGGTCAATCGGGCGCTCTCGATCCTCCAGGTGCTGGCCCGCACCGGCCCGGCCGGCGTCAGCCGGATCGCGGAGGAATTGGGCATCCACAAGTCGACGGTGTTCCGGCTGCTGGCCACCCTCGAGGCCCGCGGCATGGTCGAGCAGAATGCCAGCCGCGGCGAGTATCAGCTCGGTGACGGCGTGGTCCAACTCGCGGCGGGGGTCACCCAACGCCACGACATCTCGGTGCTCAGCCGCACCGTCTGCCAGCAGCTCGCCGCCGACGCGGGCGAGACGGTGAACATCGCGATCCTCGACGGCGACGAGCTGCTCACCCTCGATCAGGTGCTCGGCGCGTCGGCGATCACCACCGTCAACTGGACCGGGCAGCGTCAGGTGCTGCACGCGACCGCAGGCGGCAAGGTGTTCCTGGCCGCGATGAGCGACGCCGACCTCGATGAGCATCTGCGTCGGCCGCTGACCTCCTTCACCGAGCACACCATCGTCGACCCCGCGCTGCTGCGCGCGGAGATCGCCCGGGTCCGCGAGACGGGTTGGGCGACCACCGGCGACGAACTCGAGATCGGCCTGGCCGCGCTCGCCGCGCCGATCCGCTCTTTGCGCGGCGACGTGGAGGCCGTGGTGGCGATCTCCGGCCCGTCGTTCCGGGTCAACCGGCAGACCGCGCCGGAGCTCGCCGAGTCGGTGCTCTCGGCCGCCGCAGCGATCTCGGCGCGCAACGGTTACCCGCTGCCGGGCTGAAAGCTACTTCTCAGTATCGATTGACAGCGATGATCGCCGACCTCACATTGTTTCGTATAGCGCACTTGTTTCACTTAGTGAAACACAACGTCGTGCAGCCCGCCGATCCTTGAGGAGCACGCTCCATGTCAGTCAGCGATGACGCCGATACGGATTTCTCCGACGACCCGAAGGAGCTGGCCCGCAAGCGGCGGTTCATGCAGCGGATGGTCATCGTGCTGCCGCGGGGATCACCCGCGAAACCGCGGCGGAATTGGTCGCCCGCCGCACACCCGGCCACAGCCTGGAGACGCCGTTCTACGCCAGCCGGGAATTCTTCGAGCTCGACCTGGAACTGATCTTCGGCCGGCACTGGATCTTCGTCGCCGCCGAGGCCGAGATCCCGGAGGAAGGGGACTACGTCACCGTCGAAATCGGTGGCGAGTCGATCATCGTCGTGCGCGACGACGACATGGTGGTGAACGCCTTCCGCAACGTCTGCCGGCACCGCGGCGCCCGGTTGCTCGACGGCCGCTGCGGCGCCGTCGGCAACATCGTCTGCCCGTACCACCAGTGGACCTACGGCGCCAACGGCGCGCTGCGCTTCGCCGAGAACCAGGGCGATGACTTCGACAAGGCAAAGTTCGGTCTGCGCCGCGTGCACGTGCGCGCCATCGCCGGCCTGGTCTTCATCTGCCTGGCCGAGGACGCGCCCGAGGACATCGAGGACTTCGCCGCCGCCGTGACGCCCTACCTGTCGCCGTTCGATCTGCGCGGTGCGAAGGTGGCGCACCAGACCTCGATCATCGAGGACGGCAACTGGAAGCTCACCATGGAGAACAATCGCGAGTGCCACCACTGCGAGGCCAACCATCCGGAACTGCTCGGCGCCTACTTCCCGTTCCACCGCTTCGACGAGTCGCGGGTTCCGGCGCGGCAGAAGCCGGTCTTCGAGCGCTACCAGGCGGCCAGCGCCGCGCTCTCGGCGGCGCGTGCGGCCATCGGCTTCCCGTCGGCGCACATTCGCGAGCTCGACACCCGGGTGACCGCCTTCATGGTGGACCACATGCCGCTGCAGGGCGTCGGGGCCTCCTATGGTGAGGGCGGCGCTCCGCTGGGTTCACCGTCGAGTTCCCCAAGCTGGGCGCCTCGGTGACGTGCCGGCCGGATCAGACGATCCTGGACGCCGCGCTGGCCGCCGGCATCCGGGTGGCCTCGGCGTGCGGTGAGGGCATGTGCGGCACCTGCAAGTCGACCCTGCTGTGCGGCGACGTCGACATGAACCATCAGGGCGGCATCCGCCCGCGGGAGATCCGCGAGGGCAAGATCCTGCTCTGCTGCTCCACCCCGAAAACGGATCTGCAGATCGAGCAACCAACCGCCCGCCCTCGGCCGGTTGGTTGCTGTATTGCGCTCGTCGGCACCGGAATCCCCGCAGAGCGGCGACGATGCGGTGTCGTTGTGTGCGCTGAGTCAGATGTCTGGTTCACCACGCGCCGAGCGCCGCTTTTTGCACGAGCGCCGGTTCTGGCACACCCGCCCCTGGGCTTTCACGTACCAAAAGCGGCGCTCGTGCAAAAAGCGGCGCTCGCGGAGGAGTGGGCGTCAGAAGTGGACGCAGGCGCGCAGGTGTCCGCACTCGGACCTGGATGCGGCCCGGTCAGTACAGCAGGTAGGGAGCCCGGCTGGTCGCGAACCCCGCCGCCGCTCGGTCCCACTCGGCCAGCAGCGCCGGGAGCTGCCCGGCGTCGATCGCCTTGCGCGCCTTGTCCGACCCGGTCAGCGCGTCGATCGACGGACCCCAGGCGAAGTCTGATGGGTGCTGCGCGCGGATCGCGTCGATCAGCAGCAGCGCCGTGCCCACCGGCCGGTAGGCGTTGCGGTCGGTGATGGCCATCCGGACTGCCTGGATGCTCTGCCCGCCGAACTTGGCCGCGCCCGCGGCGACCGGAACGGTGACGGCCTGGAACGAAACACCCGGCAGCCCAAGCGAGTTCATCTTCGCGGCCACCGTCGCGGCGTCCAGCCATGGGGTGCCGACCTGCTCGAACGGCCGGTCGGTCCCGCGGCCCTCGGAGACGTTCGTGCCCTCGAAGTACACCGTGCCGGGGTAGTTCGCCAGCGCGGCCAGCGACCGCAGATTGGGCGACGGGTTCACCCACGGCAGCCCGGTCTGATCGAACCACTGCCCGCGGCTCCAGCCCCGGGTCTTCGCGATCCGCAGGTCCGCACCGATGCCCTGGGTCTGGTTGAACAGCGAGGCCAGCTCGCCGACAGTCATGCCGTGGCGCGCCGGGATCGGGTACATCCCGACGAACGACGCGTACGCCGGATCCAGCAGCGCGCCCTCCACAATCTGCCCGCCGATCGGGTTCGGCCGGTCCAGCACGATGAACGGGATGCCCTTGCGGGCGGCGGCCTGCATGGACAGCGCCATGGTCGAGACGTAGGTCCAGGTGCGCCCGCCGACCTCGGGCAGGTCGTAGACCAGGACGTCGACGTTCTGAAGCATCTCGGGCGTCGGCGCGTGCCCCTGCGCGCCGTAGAGCGAGTAGATCGGCACACCGGTCTTCTCGTCCACGCTGTCGCCGACGCTGACGCCGGCCTCGGCGGCGCCGCGGATGCCGTGTTCGGGGGCCAGCAGCGCCACCAGCTTCAGGTCGGGGTGCGCCGCGATCAGGTCGATGTCCGGTGTTCCGGCGCGATTCACCGCCGCGCTGTTGGTGATCAGCCCGACCCGCTTGCCCTTCAACGCCGCCGGCACATCGGCCAGGAACACCTCGACGCCCGGGATCACCCCCGGCGCCGCCGAGGCGGGGACGGGTACGCCGCAGAACAGCAGGAGGGCCAACGCGACGCCGAGAACCACACGCACCAGGGGCATCACCGCAGCGTAGCGCCCGGGCCGGGCGCAGCGAGGGATGGTGGAACGCCACATCCGCGATCTCTGGATATGGTCGGGAGGCAGTGGAAACCGCTGAGCGCCGCCGTCGCGCTCGCTACTCACTCCACTGCCAGGCGGACGGGTCTCTCTGCGGAGACGAAGAAACCCGCCCTGCCTGTCGAACCAGGCCAAAGCGGGTTTCTCACTGTCGGGGTGGCGGGATTCGAACCCACGACCTCTTCGTCCCGAACGAAGCGCGCTACCAAGCTGCGCCACACCCCGTGTGAAGCGTCGACAGCCTATCGCACCGGGGGCGTCGGAAGCCAAACGGCCATCCCGCCGCGGTTGCGGGAAGACCGGGCGTGTCTGCGGCGTTGTACTCCGATGACGCGTCACGCTTGATACGCGCGGCCATGCCACCGGCGGAAGGACGAGCGATGAACACACTGGCAGCCACCCTGTACGGGGGTTTCTTCCTGATCGCCGCGCTGTGGCTGGTCTACACCGGTGAGCCCGAACCGGGCGCGCCCGACGACGCCGAGCAGCCCACGGCCGAACGCGCCCCAGCGCTGGCCGGCTGTGGCGCCCGCCACTGACCGCGGCTCAGCCCGCCACTCAGCCGACTGCTGACGCGGTTCAGCCCGCGCTGACGGCCGTCGGGCTGTGCTCGGCGACCGTCGCCGAATCCTGATCGCCCATCGGCGCGGCGGTCAGCGTGAGCAGCGTCGCCTCCGGGCGGCAGCAGAACCGCAGCGGAGCGTACGGCGAGGTGCCCAGGCCGCCCGAGACGTACAGCGCCATATCCTTGCCCCAGCGCGACGCCCCGCGGGCCCGGCTGCGATCCAGGTCGCAGTTGGTGACCAGCGCGCCGTAGAACGGCAGGCACAGCTGCCCGCCGTGGGTGTGCCCGGCCAGCACCAGCTGGTAGTCGTCCTCGGCGAACTGGTCCAGCACCCGGGTGTAGGGCGCGTGCACCACACCGAGGCGCAGATTCGCCGCCGGGTTGGCGCCGCCGGCGATGGTGTCGTAGCGGTCCCGCTCGATATGCGGATCGTCGACCCCGGCCGCGGAGATGCTCACCCCGGCCACCTCGATGTCCCGACGGGTGTGGGTCAGGTCCAGCCAGCCGCGCTCGGTGAACGCCGCCCGCAGGTCCTGCCACGGCAACGGCTTGCCGTAGGAGCGATGGTCCGCGTCGGTCAGGTACTTGGCCGGGTTCTTCAGCGTCGGCGCGAAGTAGTCGTTGCTGCCGAACACGAACATCCCGGGCACCGCCAGCAGGTCGCCGAGGGCCTGCACCACCGCGGGCACCGCCCTCGGGTGCGACAGGTTGTCGCCGGTGTTGACGACGAAATCCGGTTCCAGCGTTGCCAATTCGCGCAACCAGGCCTGCTTGAGCCGCTGCCCGGGACGCATATGGATGTCGGAGATGTGCAGCACCCGCAGCGGGGACGAACCCGGAGCGAGCACCGGCATTGTGACCTCGCGCAGCACGAAGGCGTTGCGCTCGATCAGCGAGGCGTAACCGATGCCTGCGACGGCGGTTCCCAGGGTCACCGCGGCCGTGGTCTTCAGGGCGGGCAGAACAGCTGGCATCAGGCAAGCCTACTTCGCCCGCCCGACAATCACCTTCCAGTTGTGACCAAGTCCGCTGGTCACGACGGCAGCTCGGTCACCAGGCCGCGGGCCCCCGGTCCCTGCCCGGCCAGCACGTCGCCGGGGTTCACATACGGGCACGCCGTCAGCGACAGGCAGCCGCAGCCGATGCAGCCGGCCAGGTTGTCGCGCAGTGCGGTCAGCGCCTCGATGCGCCGATCCAGGTCGGCGCGCCACCCGCGCGCCAGCCGGGCCCAGTCCCGCTTGCTGGGCGGACGGTCGTGCGGCAGCTCGTCGAGCGCGGCCTTGATCCGGGCCAGCGGGATGCCGAGCGTCTGCGACGCCCGGATGAACGCCACCAGCCGTAGCGTGTCCCGGCGGTACTCGCGCCGATTGCCGGCCGTCCGGCGGCTGCTGATCAGCCCGAACTGCTCGTAGTAGTGCAGCGTGGAGACCGCCACCCCGGCGCGCGACGCCACCTGCCCGGGTTTCAGCCACAGCTCGTCGGCCGGGATCGCGCTGCTCACAGACCTCTCCTTGACATCAAGTGCACTTCATGAAGTCCACTGTAGGCAAGGAGGATGTCTATGAGCATGGAAGCCGTCGCCTGGGACGTGATGTACAAGTCGTCGCACACCCCCGACGCCACCACCCGCGCCGACCGTCGCGCCACCGTCCGCCGGATCGTCGCGTTCGCCGCGCCGCACCGCCGCCGCATCGTGGTCTTCGTGGCGGCCTCGACGCTGACCGCCGCGCTCACCGTCGTCACCCCGCTGTTGGCGGGGAAGGTGGTGAACCCGCGCTGATGCTGGTCTCCGCGCTGGCGCTGGCCCTGGTGTATGGGCTCGGCGGCGGGCTCGCGGTCACCGGCGGCCTGTCCGCCGGCGCCGTGGTGGCGCTGGCCCTGCTGCTCACCCGGATGTACGCCCCGCTGACCGCGCTGGCCAACGCCCGGGTGGAGGTGATGAGCGCGCTGGTCAGCTTCGAGCGGGTCTTCGAGGTGCTGGACCTGGAGCCGCTGATCGCCGAGCGGCCCGACGCCGTCGAGGTCCCCGGCGCCGACGACGGCGTCACGCTGCGCTTCGAGGGGGTGTCCTTCGGCTACCCGGCCGCCGACAAGGTGTCGCTGGCCTCCCTGGAGGAGGTCGCCCAACTGGACAGCCGCGGCGGCGAACAGGTCCTGCACGACGTCGACCTGGCCGCGCCGGCCGGCGCGATGGTGGCCCTAATCGGCAGCTCCGGGGCGGGCAAGTCGACCATCGCCTCGCTGGCCACCCGGCTCTACGACGTCGACGCCGGCGCGGTCACCCTCAACGGCGTCGACGTGCGCGACCTGACCTTCGACTCGCTGCGCCGCGCGGTCGGCCTGGTGACCCAGGACGGGCACCTGTTTCACGACACGGTCCGGGCGAATCTGCTGCTGGCCCAACCGGATTCCACCGACGAGCAATTGTGGGACGCGCTGCGGCGGGCCCGGATCGACGAACTGGTCCGCGCCCTGCCGAACGGGCTGGACACCGTCGTCGGAGAGCGCGGCTACCGGCTCTCCGGCGGGGAGCGCCAGCGGTTGACCATCGCGCGGCTGCTGCTGTCCCGGCCGGCGGTGGTCATCCTCGACGAGGCCACCGCGCACCTGGACTCCACCTCGGAGGCGCAGGTGTCGGAGGCTCTGCGTGAGGCGCTGGCCGGGCGCACCTCGCTGGTCATCGCGCACCGGCTGTCCACCGTGCGGGCCGCCGACGAGATCGTGGTGCTGGAGGCCGGACGGGTCGTCGAGCGCGGCGACCACGCCACCCTGCTGGAGCGCGGCGGCCGCTACGCCCAGCTGTACTGGACGCAGTTCGCGCCGAGCGACCCCGAGCCCGTCAGCCCGATCAGCCCGGCGGCGGCGGAGGTGGCAGCACCGGGATGGTGATCGGCGGCAGCCCCGGGATCTCGATGATCTGGGTGCCGTAGTTCTGGCCGGGCGGCGGGGCCTCCGGGGCGGCCGGCGGAGGCGGCGGCGCGGGCGCCACGCCATTGCTCAGCAGGATGGTCACGATGGACCCCGGGATGGTCTGCCCGCTGGGCGAGGTCCCGACCACCGACCCGTACGACGACGAGCTGTTCACGTACGACGGCTGCTCGGCCACCTGGAACCCGAGCTCGATCAGCTTCTCCCGGGCCCGGTCGGTGCTCAGCCCGGACACGTTGGGCACCTTCGAGTTCGGCCCGCCCTCCACGTAGCGCGGGTCGGTCGGCGGCAGCACCACGTCGCCGAAGTTCAGCGCGATCGGCTTCATCGCCTGGAACCAGGTGCGGGCCGGCTCGTTGCCGCCGTAGAGGTTGCCGTCGCCGCACTGCCGCAGCGGGAAGGAGCACAGCTCGCCCGGGGTGTTGGAGTCGTCGAAGATGTAGTTCGCGCCGGCCAGGGTGTTGGTGAAGCCGAGGAAGCCCGACGAGCGGTGCGCGTCGGTGGTGCCGGTCTTGCCGGCCATCGGCAGGTCCCAGCCGGCCGACCCGGCCGCGGCGGCCGCCGTGCCCGCGCCGATGTGGTCCTTGCTCAGCGCGTTGGCCAGAGTGTTCGCCAGGCCCTCGGGCACCACCTGCTCGCAGGTCTGGGTGGTCACCGAGATCTTCTTGCCGTGCCGGTCGTAGACCTGGGCGATCGGGCTGGGCGGGCACCAGGTGCCGCCGGAGGCGAGCGTCGCGGCCACATTGGCCAGCTCCACGTCGTTCACCGCGAACGGCCCGAGGGTGAACGAGCCGATGTTCTGCCGCTTGATGAACTCGGCCAGGCTCTCGTTGTTCTCCGGGTCGTAGGCCCGCGCGGTGCCCGGTTCGGCGTAGGACCGCAGGCCCAGCTTGACCGCCATGTCGACCGTGCGCGGCACCCCGACCTGCGAGATCAGCTTGGCGAACGCGGTGTTCGGGGAGGTCGCCAGCGCGTCGGTGATGTTCATCGGGGAGCGGTACCCGGCGCCGCCGGCGTTCTGCACGCACCAGGTGGCCTCCGGGCAGCCCCGCACGCCGCCGCTGCCCAGGCCCTTGGCGTTGAACTGCCGCGGCACGTCGAGCTGGAAGTCGATGCCCATGCCCATCTCCAGGGCGGCGGCGGTGGTGAAGATCTTGAACACCGACCCGGCCCCGTTGCCGACGAGGGAGAACGGCTGCGGCTGCATGGTCTGCCACAGCCCCTGGTCCAGGCCGTAGGTCCGGTTGCTGGCCATCGCGAGCACCGGGTGGGCTTCCTTGCCGGGCCGGATCACGCTCATCACGCTGGCCACGCCGGGCGCGTCCGGGGCGGCGTTGGCGTCGATCGCACCCTTGACCGTCGCCTGGATGTCGGGGTCCAGGGTGGTCTCGATGCGGTAGCCGCCCTTGGCCACCTGCTCCTTGCTGAGCCCGGCCTTGGCCAGGTACTCCTGCACGTAGTCGCAGAAGAACGCCCGGTCGCCCGCGGCGATGCAGCCGCGCGGCAACTCGTTGGGCTGCGGCAGGATGCCCAGCGGCTCGGCCTTGGCGGCCCGCAGCTCGGCGGCGTGCTGCGGCACGTTCTCGATCATGGTGTCCAGCACGACGTTTCGCCGGGCCAGCGCGCCGTCGGGGTTGGTGTACGGGTTCAGCGTGGACGTCGACTGCACCAGACCGGCCAGCAGCGCCGCCTGCTGCCAGTTCAGGTCGGTGGCGTTGATCCCGAAGTAGGTCTGCGCGGCGTCCTGCACGCCAAACGCGTTGTTGCCGAAGGACACCAGGTTCAGGTAGCGGGTGAGGATCTCCGGCTTGCTGAAGGTCTTGTCCAGGGTCAGCGCCATCCGGATCTCGCGCAGCTTGCGCGCCGGGGTGGTCTCGATGGCGGCCCGCCGCTCGGCGTCGGTCTGGGCCAGCACCAGCAGTTGGTAGTTCTTCACGTACTGCTGCTCGATGGTCGAGCCGCCGCGGGTGTCCATATCGCCGGAGGCGTAGCCGGCCAGGCCGGTCAGGGTGCCCTTCCAGTCGACGCCGTTGTGCTCGGAGAACCGCTTGTCTTCGATGGAGACGATCGCCAGCTTCATGGTGTCGGCGATCTGGTCGCTGTCGACCTCGAAGCGGCGCTGGGTGTACAGCCACGCGATCGGGTTGCCGTGCGCGTCGACCATCGTCGTCACCGCCGGGGCGTCGCCCTCGAGCAGTTGGGCCGACCCATTGGCGACGACGTCGGAGGCGCGGTTGGACGCCACCCCGACCGCCCCGGCGATGGGGAACAGCATCGCCGCCAGCAGCACACTGGCCAGTAGGCAGCACCAGGCGAGCTTGATGATCGTCACCGACAGTTGCGGTCGGTTCTCGGGCCCGTCTTCCGGCATGGCTACAGCGTAACGGCGGTATTCGACGGCGTCGGCGGCGGGCAATGTAGCGCCGAATTTCCGAAAATTTTGGATATCAGGGCGTGTCGGAACGCCCGTCCCAAAATTATCGTGCTTCTGGTGTTGCGCTCAGGCCCCTCTAAGGCATAACTTTAGGCACGCAATGCGACATGCGTAACACACGTATACGCAGTGTGGCGCAGATCGCACTTGGCCGGGTTTCCGCCCGGCGACGTGGGACCGGTCTGTGCGTAGGCACGAACGAGTGCGCCGCCGCGAGGCGGCCTGAGCGATAAGGGGATCGCAGGTGTCAGGAAGTCGGCCCGCAGCGCGGAGAACGAACACATCTGCGGTCAACGGTGTCTCACATGGCGCCGAAGCCGAGGCGAGAATCGCCTGGGTCTCCAAAGCTCGCTGTCGCGGCGCGGATCCCGACGAGCTCTTCGTGCGCGGCGCCGCCCAGCGCAAGGCCGCGATCATCTGCCGGCACTGCCCGGTCATCAGCGAATGCGGCGCCGACGCCCTGGACAACCGGGTCGAGTTCGGCGTCTGGGGCGGTATGACGGAGCGTCAGCGCCGCGCCCTGCTCAAGCAGCACCCCGAGGTCGTCTCCTGGGCCGAGTTCTTCGCCGCCCAGCGCAAGCACCGCAGCGTTTCCTGACCTCCTGACGCGTACGTAGCCGAGCGGTCGCCGGGCAACTGTCCGGCGACCGCTCGGCTTTGTACATGGACCCCTGTACCTCACCGAGCGCTCGCCGGGCCCTGACCCCGCGAGCGCTCGGTTGTGTACGGGTTATTCGCCCGTTTCGCCGCAGATCTGGTCGGCGATGGCCTGCAGCGCGTCCAGATCGGAGACGTCGAACGGCAGCGACGGCACGCCCACCAGCGCCACATGCGGGTTGGCCCCGGTGAATCGGGACAGCAGCCGCAGCTCCCGCTTGGCGGTGCGGGCCCGGTCGGCGTGAATCCGGAGCACACCCGCGCCCAGCGACGCCGGGTCGGCCTTCTCCAGGTCCTCGGCGCCGTCGACGGCCCGCTCCACCGAGAGATCCGACAACGTCGGGTGGGTGCGGTTGAGGATCAGCCCGGCCAGCGGCATCGACTCCTCCGACAGCCGGTCCACGAAGAACGACGCCTCCCGCAGCGCGTCCGGCTCGGCCGCCGAAACCACCACGAACTGCGTCCCGCTGCGCTTGAGCAGCTCGTAGGTGCGGTCCGCGCGCTCCCGGAACCCACCGAAGGTGGAATCCAGGGACTGCACGAAATTCGAGGCGTCGGAGAGCATCTGGGAGCCGAGGATCGTCGAGATGGCCTTCATGGCCAGCCCGACCACCCCGGTGACGATCCGGCCGATACCGCGGCCCGGGGCGAGCAGCAGCTTCCACAGCCGGCCGTCCATGAAGCTGCCGAGGCGCTTGGGGGCGTCCAGGAAGTCCAGCGCGTTGCGCGACGGCGGGGTGTCCACCACCACCAGATCCCAGCGGTCCTCGGCGAGCAGCTGACCCAGCTTCTCCATCGCCATGTACTCCTGCGTGCCCGCCAGCGAGGTCGCCACCGTTTGGTAGAACTGGTTGTTCAGGATGGAGTCGGCCAGCTCCGCGTCGGAATGCTCCAGCACCATCTCGTCGAACGTGCGGCGCATATCCAGCATCATCGCGTGCAGCGTGCCGGGCGCCGTCTCGTCCAGCGGCACCTGCTGCGGTGTGTTGCCGAGGCTCTCGATGCCCAGCGCCTGCGCCAGCCGCCGGGCCGGGTCGATGGTCAGCACCACCACGTGCCGGCCGTACTCGGCGGCGCGCAGAGCCATCGCCGCGGCGGTGGTCGTCTTGCCGACGCCGCCCGCGCCGCAACACACCACCACCCGGTTGGCGTCGTCCTTGAGGATGGCCGCCATGTCCAGGGCCTTCGCGGTCGCGGTCATCAGCGCACTCCTTGTTCGGTCAGGGCCTCGGCCAGTTCGTACAGGCTGCCGAGGTCGACGCCGTCGTTGATGGCCGGCAGGTCCAGCCGCGGCACGTCGAGGCTGTCTAGCTGGCTGGCGCTGCGGGTGCGGGCGCGGATCAGGCTGCCGTGCTCGATGGTCTCGGTGAGCAGCCCGGCGAAACTCTCGTCGGTCAGCGTGATGCCGACACTGCCCAGCTCGGCGCGGATGGTCTCGGAGTCGATGTCGCCGTCGACCGCGCGGTCGAGCACCTCCGGCGGCAGGAACGTCTGGATATTGCGGTTGATGATCACCGAGCCGATCGGCAGCTCCATGCCGCGCAGTTCCTCGATGGCCTCGATGGTCTCCTGCAGCGGCAGCGCCTCCAGCAGGGTGACCAGGTGGATCGCGGTCTCCTTGGAGTGCAGCAGCTTGACCACGCTCTCGGCCTGGGCGTGCACCGGCCCGCCCTTGGCCAGCGATGACACCGCGCGGGTGACGTCCAGGAAGCGCCCGATTCGGCCGGTCGGCGGAGCGTCGACGACGATCGCGTCGTACACCGGCTTGCCGTCCTTGCCGACCCGCTGCGCGGCCTCCTTGATCTTGCCCGTGATCAGCACGTCGCGCAGGCCCGGCGCGATGGTGGTGGCGAACTCGATGGCCCCGATGCGCTTCATGGCCCGGCCGGCGATGCCCAGGTTGTAGAACATGTCGAGGTATTCCATGAACGCAGTCTCGATGTCGAGCGCCAGCGCGATGACCACCCCACCGCCGTCGGCGGTGGCGATCTTGGTCTCCTGCGGCGGCAGCGGCGGCACGTCGAAGAGCTGCGCGATACCCTGGCGGCCCTCCACCTCCACCAGCAGCACCTTGCGGCCGCCCGCGGCCAGCGCCAACGCCAGCGCGGCGGCGATGGTGGACTTGCCGGTGCCGCCCTTGCCGCTGACGTAATGCAATCGCGCCTCGGTCAGCCGGGCGGGCCAACCGACGTGTGCTGGGGAAGTCATGGCGAGCAGCTTAATAAACAGGTGTCCAGCCGGGATAAGCTCGGTCATATGAGCCAAACCACCGCTTGGGAATACGCCACCGTGCCGTTGCTGACGCACGCCACCAAACAGATTCTGGACCAGTGGGGCGCCGACGGCTGGGAGCTGGTCTCGGTGCTGCCCGGCCCGACCGGCGAGCAGCACGTCGCCTACCTGAAGCGGCCGAAGTGAGCGCCTCGGAGCGGCTGGCCGAACTGGGCCTTGACCTGCCCGAGGTCGCCAAGCCGCTGGCCGCATACGTCCCGGCCAAGCGCGTCGGGGACCTGGTCTACACCGCCGGCCAGCTGCCGCTGTTCGAGGGCCGGCTGCTCGGCGAGGGCAAGGTCGGCGCCGAGGTCACCCCGACCGAAGCCGCCGCGCTGGCCCGCCAGTGCGTGCTCAACGCGCTGGCCGCCGTCGACTCCATCACCAGCGTCGACCAGATCACCCAGGTCGTGAAGGTGGTCGGGTTCGTCGCGTCCGCGCCGGGCTTCACCGGACAGCCGGGCGTGGTCAACGGCGCCTCCGAGCTGCTGGTGGACATCTTCGGCGACGCCGGGGTGCACGCCCGCTCGGCCGTCGGCGTCTCCGAGCTGCCGCTGAACGCGCCGGTCGAGGTGGAGATCATCGTCGAGGTGGGCCCGGCTTTGTGACCCATCCCGCGTACGGCGTGCTGCGGCCGGTCACCGAGACCGCGTCGGTGCTGCTGTGCGACAACCCCGGGATGATGACGCTCGACGGCACCAACACCTGGGTGCTGCGCGCCCCCGGCGCCGACGAGCTGGTCATCGTCGACCCGGGACCCGACGACCTCGAGCACCTGGATCGCCTGGCCGCCCTCGGCGATGTCGCTCTGGTGCTGATCAGCCACCGTCACGGTGATCACACCGACGGCATCGAGGCGTTCGCGAACGCCACCGGCGCGGTGGTCCGCGCGGTGGGCAGCGGCTTCCTGCGCGGGCTCGGCGGGCCGCTGACCGACGGCGAGGTGATCGACGCGGCGGGGCTGAAGATCACCGTGCTGGCCACCCCCGGACACACCGCCGACTCGGTGTCCTTCGTGCTCGACGACGCGGTGCTCACCGCCGACACCGTGCTGGGCCGCGGCACCACCGTCATCGACGACGAGGACGGCGCCTTGGCAGATTACTTCGAATCCCTGAACCGCCTCGGTGGCCTCGGCCCGCGCCGGGTGCTGCCCGGGCACGGCCCGGACCTGCCGGATCTGGTCGCGGTGACCGATTACTACCGGGCGCACCGGATGGAGCGGCTGCAGCAGGTGCGCGACGCGCTGGCCGCGTTGGGGGAGGACGCCTCAGCGCGGCAGGTCGTCGAGCACGTCTACACCGACGTCGACGAGAAGCTCTGGCCGGTCGCCGAGTCCTCGGTGCGGGCCCAGCTGGACTACCTGCGCAGCTAGCGTGCTCGCCCTGTGTTTTTTGCCTCGCTCGGTTCGTCTTCGCTCCGCTGGCGCTCCGCTGCGGCTTACCTCGCTCGGCGCGCCAGCCGCTCGCTGTCGATGATCAGCACGCTCTTGCCCTCCAGCCGGATCCAGCCGCGCTGGGCGAAGTCCGCCAGGGCTTTGTTCACGGTCTCCCGCGACGCGCCGACCAGCTGGGCGATCTCTTCCTGGGTCAGGTCGTGGGTGACGCGCAGCGCGCCGCCTTCCTGGGTGCCGAAGCGCTGCGCCAGCTGCAGCAGCTGCTTGGCCACCCGGCCGGGCACGTCGGTGAAGATCAGGTCGGCGAGCGCGTTGTTGGTGCGGCGCAGCCGTCGGGCCAGCACGCGCAGCAGCTGCTCGGCGATCTCCGGGCGGTCCTTGATCCACGCCCGCAGCGCCTCGCGGTCCATCGACACGGCGCGCACCTCGGTGATGGTGGTCGCGCCGGAGGTCCGCGGGCCCGGGTCGAAGATGGACAGCTCGCCGAACATGTCCGACGGGCCCATCACCGTCAGCAGGTTCTCCCGGCCGTCGGGGGAGCGACGACCGAGCTTCACCTTGCCGGAGATGATGATGTAGAGCCGGTCGCCCGGCTCGCCCTCGGCGAAGATGGTGTGTCCCCGCGGGAAGTCGACCGGCTGCAGTTGCTTGGTCAGCGCGGAAACGGCGCTGGGCTCAACTCCCTGGAAGATTCCGGCCCTGGCCAGGATCTCGTCCACGTTGCCCCTTAGGTTTCGGATGGTCTGCTGCTCGCCGACCAGCCTGTATCCAAGTAGTCAACGCGCATGCCAGTGTAAACGTCGTCACAGTGACAACACGGCAACGCTACACACCATTGATTCGGCGAGTCGGTTGAAACTGGGGATTCACCCCGGCCGGGCGGAACACCCGCGTCGGCAAACCACCCTCGTGATCGAGCACGTTCATCAGGCCGAACGTCTGCCGCGGCGAGGCCGGCGGCGGCTCCAGCTCACGCTGCGGGCGGATCTGCGCCAGCATCTCGGTCATCTTCCGATCGTCCTCGGACGGCTTGCCCAGCATGCCCTCGACGCGCTCCAGCGCGAACGTTCCCAGCATCAACCCACCGGGGACGAGGGTGGCGAGCAACCATGACACGCAGGGGAGTTAACACCCGGCACATCACGAAGCGATCACGAAATGCCACCCGGTTGGGAGCAACTCTCGACCGGCCGGACACATCAGGCTGCGCCCTGCGATCGCTTACCCTGACAACCGTGAAGGCCAAGCAGGAAACGCATCTCGGGCTGGTGCGACGCGCCCGCCGGATGAACCGCACCCTGGCCGTCGCCTTCCCGCACGTCTACTGCGAACTGGACTTCCGCAACCCGCTGGAACTGACCGTCGCGACCATCCTCAGCGCGCAGAGCACCGACAAGCGGGTGAACCTGACCACCCCCGCGCTATTCGACCGCTACCGCACCGCCGCCGACTACGCCGGCGCCAACCGCGCCGAGCTCGAGGAGCTCATCCGCCCGACGGGGTTCTTCCGCAATAAGGCCAACTCGCTGATCGGGCTGGGCCGTGAACTGGTCGAACGCTTCGACGGCGAGGTCCCGCACACCCTCGAGGAGCTGGTCACGCTGCCGGGCATCGGCCGCAAGACCGCGAATGTGGTGCTCGGCAACGCGTTCGGCGTGCCCGGCATCACCGTCGACACGCATTTCGGTCGGCTGGTGCGACGCTGGGGCTGGACCACCGAGGAGGACCCGGTCAAGGTCGAGAAGGCCGTCGGCGAGCTGATCGAGCGCAAGGAATGGACCCTGCTCAGCCACCGGGTGATCTTCCACGGCCGACGGGTCTGCCACGCCCGCACCCCGGCCTGCGGGGTCTGCGTGCTGGCCTCGGACTGCCCGTCCTACGGCATCGGCCCGACGGACCCGCCGACGGCCGCCAAACTGGTCCGCGGCCCGGAGACCGAGCACCTGCTCGCGCTGGCCGGTCTGTGACGGCCACCGGCCGCTGGCTGATCGCCATCCTCGTGCTGTTCGCGGGGTTGGCGACGGTGTTCGCCCTCGAGCTGCGCGAACCCGCGGTCAAACCTGCCGAACCCGGGCCGGCCCCGACGGTCGACCAGCAGGCGCTGGCCGCCGCCCGGGCCGACGCGCGGCTGCCGTCGTGCCCGGCCGGGACCGGCGAGGTCCCCGGTCTGCGCGGCGTCGTCGTCGGCTGCGCGGCCGACGGTGAATCGTTCGACGCCGGCGCCCGGCTGGGTCTCGGCGTCCCGGTGCTGCTGAACCTGTGGGCCTATTGGTGCGGCCCGTGCGCCCAGGAACTGCCCGCGCTGGCCGAGTACCAGCGTCGGGTCGGGGGCGACGTCGCGGTGGTGACGGTGCACCAGGACCGGAACGAGGCGGCCGGGGTGGCGCGACTGGCCGAACTCGGCGTGGCGCTGCCCACCCTGCAGGACTCCGAGCGCCGGATCGCCGCCGCGCTGGGCGTGCCGAACGTCATGCCTGCCACGGTGGTGCTGCGCGCGGACGGTACCGTGGCCAAGATCCTGCCGCGCGACTTCACGTCCGCCGACCAGATCGCGGCGGCGGTCGATGACGCGCTGCGATAGCAGGGAACCGGTGATGAGAGAGGGTGCGGCAGTGAGCCTTGCGATGCCGCCGGCCCCCGAGCTGAGCCCGCCGTGGCTGCGCCCGCTGGTCGACCGGGTCGACGAGCTGCCCGGCGCCTACAAGCGCCGCATCCCGCGGCCGCTGCTGGCCGCGCTGAACGCGGCCGCCACCGCCACCTCGGTCAGCGGGAAACGCCGCGACGCCGCGGTGCTGGTGCTGTTCTCCGGCGGCGAGTCCGGTCAGGCCCCCGCCCTGCCCGACGACGCCGACCTGCTGCTGACCGTCCGCGCCTCCTCGCTGCGCCACCACGCCGGCCAGGCCGCGTTCCCGGGCGGCGTCACCGACCCGGGCGACGACGGCCCGGTCGCCACCGCGCTGCGCGAGGCCACCGAGGAGACCGGTCTGGACACCGCCCGGCTGCACACCCTCGCGGTGCTGGAGACCATGTTCATCCCGCCGTCGGGCTACCACGTCGCGCCGGTGCTGGCCTACTCACCGGACCCGGGACCGGTCGAGGTGGTGGACCCGCTGGAGACCGCGATCGTGGCGCGGGTCCCGGTGCGGGCGTTCGTCAACCCGGAGAACCGATTGATGGTCTACCGGCGCGGGGCCACCCGCCGCGCCGCCGGCCCGGCGTTTCTGCTCAATCAGATGCTGGTGTGGGGGTTCACCGGTCATGTGATCGCGGGGATGCTCGACGTCGCCGGCTGGACCCGGCCCTGGGACAGTGACCGGGTGATGGAACTCGACGACGCGCTGGCGCTCGTCGGTGGGGAGGACTGAGAGCCCATGACGTCATCACAGTGGTTGGACATCGCGATCGTCGCGGTGGCCTTCGTCGCCGCGGTCTCCGGGTGGCGCTCCGGCGCGCTCGGCTCGCTGATGTCGCTGGTCGGCGTGGTGCTCGGCGCGCTGGCCGGTGTGCTGCTGGCCCCGCACCTGGTCAACCACATCGACGGCGCCCGGATGAAGCTGTTCGCCACCCTGTTCTTGATCCTGGCGCTGGTGGTGATCGGTGAGATCGCCGGCGTGGTGCTGGGCCGCGCGGTCCGCGGCGCGCTGCGCAACGGCGGCCTGCGGGTCATCGACTCGACCGTCGGCGTCGCGGTGCAGCTGGTGCTGGTGCTGGCCGCGACCTGGATGCTGGCCACCCCGCTGACCTCCTCGGGGCAGGCCAACCTGGCCGCCGCCGTCAAGGGCTCCAAGGTGCTGTCCTACGCCGACACCCTGGCCCCGGAATGGCTGCGCGGCGTGCCCAACCGGCTGTCCGGACTGTGGGACACCTCCGGCATGCCCGACGTGCTGGAACCCTTCGGCCGCACCCCGATCGCCGAGGTCGGCGAGCCGGACCCCGAGCTGGCCAACAGCCTGATCGTCGGGACCGTGCGGCCGTCGGTGGTCAAGATCCGCGGTGTCTCACCGGGCTGCCAGAAGGTCCTGGAGGGCACCGGGTTCGTGTTCGGGCCCAACCGGGTGATGTCGAACGCGCACGTGGTGGCCGGCTCGGACACCGTGACCGTGGAGTCCGACGGCAAGGAGTACGACGCCACCGTGGTCTCCTACGACCCCAACGCCGACATCTCGATCCTCGCGGTGCCTGAACTGCCCGCCGAGCCGCTGCCGTTCAACGACGAGCGGGCCGAACCCGGCACCGACGCGATCGTGCTGGGCTATCCCGGCGGCGGCGACTTCCAGGCCACCCCGGCCCGGGTGCGCGAGGTCATCGAACTGTCCGGCCCGGACATCTACCGCACCACCACCGTCAACCGCGAGGTGTACACGGTGCGCGGCACGGTCCGGCAGGGCAACTCCGGCGGCCCGCTGATCGACCGGCAGGGCCGGGTGCTGGGCGTGGTGTTCGGCGCCGCCGTCGACGACGACGACACCGGTTTCGTGCTCACCGCCGAGGAAGTGCAGCGCCAGCGCGCCAAGGTCGGCAACACCGAGCGGGTCCCCACCGGCTCCTGCGTCGGCTGACCCGTACGCAACCGTTCGCTCGGCGGGCCCCCACCCCGCGAGGGAACGGTTACGTACGCGAGGCCTTGTGCCTAACCGAGCGGTCGCGCTCCACCCGCCAGCTGAGCGCTCGGTTACGTACGCGAGGCTTTGTACGTAACCGAGCCGTCGCGCCCCGATCTCCGGCGAGCGCTCGGTTAAGCACAAGCAGCGGCGACTACCGCACCTGCCCCAGGAACTGATCGAGCCGGTCATTGACCTCGTCGGGGGCTTCCTCGTGGGTGTAGTGCCCGACCCCGTCGACGGTGAGGAACTTGCCGGCCGGCGCCCAGGCCCGGCTGCGACTGACCGGGTCGTTGAGCACGTACGGGTCGTTCTCGCCGTGCAGGTGCAGAAACGGGATGCCCAGCGGCTGATCCATCGCCGCCATGAACCGGCGGCCCTCACTGCGCAGCTGGCTGCGCACCGCCCAGCGCTGGTACTCCAGGCTGCAGTGCGCGGCCCCCGGAATCTGGAACGCGGTGCGCAGGCGCCGGATCGTCTCGGCGAAATCGTCGGTCTGCTGCCAGGCCGCACAGCTGCGCCGCCGGACCAGCGCCTCCAACTCGATGGCGTCGTGACGGGTCAGCTTGCGCTCCGGCCAGCGCGGCGCCTGGTAGGCCATCAGCGACGGCAGCAGCGCGTTGCGCTGGCCCCGATTCACGATCGCGGAGCGCTTCAGCGCCATCGGGTGCGGGGAGTTGACCACGGCGATCGCGTCGACCAGCCGCGGGTGCAGCACCGAGGTGGCCCAACAGACCAGCCCACCGTCGGCGTGCCCGATCAGCGTCGCCGAGGTGTGCCCGAGCGCCCGGATCAGCCCGGCGGTGTCCCCGGCCAGCGTCCAGCCGTCGTACCCGCGCGGGGGTTTGTCACTGCCGCCGTAGCCGCGCAGATCGACGGCCACCACCCGCGCGCCGGGCAGCCCGGACAGCTGGTGCCGCCAGGACCACCAGAACGAGCCGAACCCGTGCAGCAGGATGACCAGCGGCCGGGACGACGGCGGCACCGCGGCGTCGGCGTCGGTCAGCGGCGCGGCCTCCACCACGTGGAACCGGATGCCGTTGGCGTGCACGTCCAGGTGCCGCCACGGGCCGTCGATGCGGACGACCGAAGGATCCGGCGGCGTCACCAATCGGTCACCGCCCGCGCTCGCACGGGATCACCAGCCGGACGGGTCGACAGATTTTTCCGGAAGGTTCGTGGTCGCGGCGCCGGTGTAGGACCCGGAGCGGTCCGTCAGGGCGGCCTTGGTCTCCTGCAGCGTTTCGATGGTCTGTTGCGGGCCGCGGATCTTGCGCACCCGCAGGTATCCGATGAACGTCAACAGCAGCGCGAACAGCACCATCGACACGAACACGATCAGGAACGCCACCCAGCGGATCAGCCAGGTGTCGAGCAGTTCGGCGGCGAAGAAGAAGAAAAAGAAGGTGGAGTAGCCGAGCACCACCAGCGCCATCACGAACAGGATGGACCCGGCGACGCCCTTCTTGAGGTCCCGGGTGATCTCGGCGCGAGCCAGGTCCACTTCGGCGCGCACCAGGGTGGAGACCTGCGCGGAGGCTTCCTTGACCAGATCGCCGATCGACGAGTCCGGCGTGACCGCATGCGCGTCGACCAACGGGATCGAGGTGACGGTGGCGGGCGCTCCGTTTTGGCGGTCGGCTTTGCTCACGAACGATCCTCCCGGGTGGCGGTGGGTTGGGCTTCATGTTGCCATGCGGGCGCCGCGGGCACGAGGGCAAGGGCGGTAACGGGTCCGGGGGCGCCGACGACAGATCGGTAAGCTGGTCTTACTAAGCGGGGTCGGATCGGAACTGCAGCCGTCCCATTTCATTCAGCCAGGAGGTTGCGGTGCGGTCCGATCAGGTCGAACGACGGTGGACCGTGCCCGGGGCGCTGGCGGCGCTGGCCGCCGCGGTGGTGTTGCCGCTGGCCGCGACCCCGGTCGCCCACGCCGACGAGAAAGTGGTGCTCGGCGGGGGATCGGGGATCGTCGTCGACGATGACGCCTACTGCACGCTGACCTCGATCGGCACGGACAGCTTCGGTGACCTGGTCGGTTTCACTTCCGCGCACTGCGGCGGGCCGGGCGCGGTGGTGGCGGCCGAGTCGGACAAGGGCCGCATTGTCGGGACCATGGTCGCCGGCAACGACGCGCTGGACTACGCGGTGATCAAATTCGACCCCGAGCTGGTCGCCCCCACCAACAATGTCAACGGCTTCATCATCGACGGGCTGGGCCCGGACCCGGCGTTCGGCCAGGTGGCCTGCAAGCTGGGCCGCACCACCGGCCAGTCCTGCGGTGTGACCTGGGGTCCGGGGCAGGACCCGGGCACCATCGTCAATCAGGTCTGCGGCGCGCCCGGGGACTCCGGCGCCCCGGTCACGGTGAACAACAAGCTGGTCGGGATGTTGCACGGCGCCTACACCGACGCGCTGCCGACCTGCGTCATGAAGTTCATCCCGCTGCACACCCCGGCGGTGACCATGTCCTTCAACACCCAGCTGGCCGATATCACCGCGAAGAACCGCCACGGCACGGGCTTCCGCCCGACCGGGACTTAAGCGCCCGCCCCTACTTCTTCGCGTCGGCGATGGAAAGCGCCTCCCGGGCGCCCTCACCCATCGCGCGGCAGCTCAGCAGGATCCACTCCCGCAGGCCCTGCTCGGTCCCGGCGGCGAACCCCGCCGCCGCCTCCCGGTAATCCGATGGCCGGCGCATCCAGTACACCTCTGGCACGCCCAGGCCGTGCGGGTCCAGACCGGTGGCGATGGAGACCAGCCGGCTGACCGCGCGGGCGACCACCCCGTCGGCGCTGCCGAACGGCGCCAGCGCCAGCAGTTCGCCGTGCGCGACGGCCGCCAGGATCGGCGCGGGCGCCCGCGAACCGCCGGTGACCAGCTGCGTCACCAGATCCAGCCGCTGGGACACCTCCGGGTCGAGCCGGGGCCGGCCGAGCGCGTCGGCGTCGACCAGGTCGGCGGCGGCCAGCATGTGCAGCCGGGCCAGCGCCTGCAGCGGGGCGCGCCGCCAGACCCCGATCAGGTTGGTCTCGCCGCCTTCGAGTTCCTGGGTGACGCGCAGCGCGCCGGCGAACACCGGGTCGCTGGCGGAGTCCTCGTCCAGGCGCAGCGCGCCGCCGTCGAGCACCGAGGAGGCCCGCGCCGCGCGCAGCGAGGCCTCGGCCGCGGTGACCGGCCAGCCGCGCAGGTTGGCGCGGTGCCGGTGGGCCTTGCCGAGGGCTTCGCGGGCCGCGTCGGCGGCTTCGGTGACGCCGGGCAGCGCGGCCAACGGGGCCAGCGGGTCAGTGCTCACGGCGTTCGACGCTACCGGGGCGGCAAACGATCCTGGAAAGGCGATTGTATTTCTGTGACTGGCAACGCTTATGCAACCTTCGGTGACTAGGCTCACAGCCATGAGCGATGAGCAGCCCGAACTCGAGTCCTACCCGCCGTCCCCGGAATTCGCGGCCAACGCCAACGCCACCGCCGCGCTCTACGACGAGGCCGAAGCCGACCGGCTGGCGTTCTGGGCCGCCCAGGCCAACCGGCTGCACTGGGCCACCCCGTTCACCGAGGTGCTCGACTGGTCCGGCGCCCCGTTCGCCAAGTGGTTCGGCGACGGCAAGCTCAACGTCGCCTACAACTGCGTGGACCGCCACGTGGAGGCCGGCAACGGCGACCGGGTGGCGCTGCACTGGGAGGGCGAGCCGGTCGGCGACGCCCGCTCCATCACCTACGCCGAACTCAAGGACGAGGTGTGCCGGGCCGCCAACGCGCTGACCGACCTCGGCGTCGGCAAGGGCGACCGGGTCGCCATCTACATGCCGATGATCCCGGAGGCCGTCGTCGCGATGCTGGCCTGCGCGCGGGTGGGCGCCCTGCACTCGGTGGTGTTCGCCGGCTATTCCGCGGCGGCCTTGCGGGCCCGCATCGAGGACGCCGAGGCGAAGATGGTCATCACCTCCGACGGCCAGTACCGCCGCGGCGCCGCCGCGCCGCTCAAGCCCGGCGTCGACGAGGCGCTGTCCGGCATGGGCGACTGCCCCGTCCGGAACGTGCTGGTGGTGCGCCGCACCGGCATCGACACCCCGATGACCGAGGGCCGCGACCTGTGGTGGGACGAGGTGATGAACACCGTCTCCAACGAGCACACCCCCGAGGCGTTCGAGTCCGAGCACCCGCTGTTCCTGCTGTACACCTCGGGCACCACCGGCAAGCCCAAGGGCGTCGTGCACACCTCCGGCGGCTACCTCACCCAGTCCGCCTACACCCACTTCAACGTCTTCGACCTCAAGCCGGAGACCGACGTGTACTGGTGCACCGCCGATATCGGCTGGGTCACCGGGCACACCTACATCGTCTACGGGCCGCTGGCCAACGGCGCCACCCAGGTGCTCTACGAGGGCACCCCGGCCTCCCCGGATGAGCACCGGCACTTCCAGGTCATCGACAAGTACAAGGTGACCATCTACTACACCGCGCCGACGGTGATCCGGACGTTCATGCGCTGGGGCCGCGAGTTGGTCCGCGAGCACGACCTGTCGAGCCTGCGGCTGCTGGGATCGGTCGGCGAGCCGATCAACCCAGAGGCCTGGCGCTGGTACCGCCACGTCATGGGCAAGGACCAGACGCCGGTGGTGGACACCTGGTGGCAGACCGAGACCGGCGCGATCATGATCTCCCCGCTGCCCGGTGTGACCGACTGCAAGCCGGGTTCGGCGATGCGCCCGCTGCCGGGCATCTCGGCCAAGATCGTCGACGACGACGGCAACGAACTGCAGCCCGCGCCGGAGTTCGGCGGCGAGGCCACCGGCTACCTGGTGCTGGACAAGCCGTGGCCGTCGATGCTGCGCGGGGTGTGGGGCGACCCGGAGCGGTTCAAGGAGACCTACTGGTCCCGGTTCGCCGAGCAGGGCTGGTACTTCGCCGGCGACGGCGCCCGGTACGGCTCCGACGGCGAGGTGTGGGTGCTGGGCCGCATCGACGACGTGATGAACGTGTCCGGGCACCGGATCTCCACGGCCGAGGTGGAGTCGGCGCTGGTGGGCCACGCCGGGGTGGCGGAGGCCGCCGTGGTCGGCGCCACCGACGCGCACACCGGGCAGGCGATCTGCGCGTTCGTCATCCTCAAGGAGCACGCCGCGGCGCAGTCCACCGAGGACATGGTGCACGAGCTGCGCGCCGAGGTGGCCCGGGAGATCTCGCCGATCGCCAAGCCGCGGGAGATCCACGTGGTGCCCGAGCTGCCCAAGACCCGCAGCGGCAAGATCATGCGCCGGTTGTTGCGCGACGTGGCCGAGGGCCGCGAGCTGGGCGACACCTCCACGCTGCTGGACCCGAAGGTGTTCGAGGCGATTCGCGCCGCCAAGTAGACGCATACAGAGACCGACCGGTCGCGGGTGCCCCATCCCGCGGCCGGTCGGTTTGCTTTGACGACGTTGACGTTTCGGAAGTTGTTGACAGACCCCAGAAACGGCAATGCGGGCGGCGTTCCGAATCACTTCGGCTCACCGCCCGCCAGCACGGGCCACTCGGTTACCAGGCGTGCTAGGTGGGTTGCGCGGGGTGGCCTCGGCGCTTTGCGATCCGTTACGAATGCGGCCCCACCCGAGGGGTCAGTTGCATTGTCCGGTTTTCTCAAATGCGCAGGCCCGCAACACTTTTGCCCTGTCAGCGGCTATGGCTCCGCGTGGGTGCCGGGGGACCGTGCTGGGTAGCTCGCTTCGGGAGGTCGACCCTTCTCTTCCGGATCGGTCTTGGCCTTACGAGCTGCCGTGCTTCATTTGTACTACGTGACTCCGGTCACAGCAAGCATCAAAACGAAGAATGTTCCAAACCCGTTATTTCGCACTGGATTCGGTCCGGATTCACTGCTGCCGCTCGGGCAGGTAGCGACGGATGAGGGTGTAGGCGAGCGCCCCGGAGGCCAGCGCGGACAGCGCCACCGCGGCCGAGGTGGCCACGGCCGCGCCCGACGGCGCGCTGATCCGGTCGCGCAGGCCGACGGGGCGGGTGAAGGTCTGCACCGGCCAGCCGCGCGCGACGGCCTCCTTGCGCAGCGCGCGGTCCGGGTTGACGACGGTCGGGTGCCCGACCTCCGAGAGCATCGGGATGTCGGTGATCGAGTCGGAGTAGGCGTAGCAGTGGTCGAGCTGGTAGCCCTCGTGCGCGGCCAGCTCGCGGATCGCCTCGGCCTTGGCCTCGCCGTAGCAGTAGAACGCGATGTCGCCGGTGTACTTGCCGTCCTCGATCACCATCTGGGTGGCCATCGCGTGGGTGGCGCCCAGCGCCTTGGCGATCGGGGCGACGACCTCGTCGCCGGAGGTGGACACCACCACCACGTCGTGTCCGCACAGCCGGTGCGCGGCGATCAGGTCCTTGGCTTCGGCGTAGACCAGCGGGGTGACGATGTCGTGCAGCGTCTCACTGATCAGCGCGCGGACCTGCTCGACGTCCCAGCCCGAGCACATCGAGGTGATGAACGCGCGCATCCCCTCCATCTGGTCGTGGTCGGCCCCGGACATCATGTACAGGAACTGGGCGTAGCTTGATTTGAGGACGGCCCGCCTATTCAGCAGTCCTTCGTTGAAAAAAGGTTTGCTGAAGGCAAACACGCTGGACTTGGCGATGACGGTTTTGTCCAGGTCGAAGAAGGCGGCGGCACGGATCGGGCCGGCCGATGAGGGTTGGTCGGCGGGTGTCGCCGATGGTCCGGGCGCGGGTGCGGTGTCGGGCACGAAACCAGGATAGGCTGCGTGCCCTCGCGACCCGACGCCACGGCGTAAATGAGAGTGCGTCCCGAATGTCTGAGACTGAAAAAATGCAGCTCAGGACGAATCGCCGAGGAATTTTGGGTCTTGCGCTAACTGCAGTACCCGCGTGTATAGTGGGCATTACCCGGCTTACGCTGGGAGTGCATCAGCCCGACCCCCCGGGGCTGATGCATGACGACCCTCGCCTCCTCCCCCCCCTGGCGGGGGTCGTCCCTTTTCTCGGGTACGTTCACCTGCCGCGACGCGATCCATTCGCTCCTTAATTAGCTGGAACCCAAGTAATTCTTGGGTTCCTCTCAGGTGTTCATGTGCCGACGGTATTGATTGGCGCCTTTTGCGACCGTTCACCCGACGTTCTGCACAGATCCGGATTCATCCCCAGCCGCGGGCATCCTGACTGGTGAGCGCACATCCGCCGGCGCACCGTGGGCGGATGACCGACCCCGCCGTGCTGGCCCTCATCTCCGACCCCGCCCTGCGCGAGGACCTCGACCGCGTCGCCGCCGCCGCGGGCCTGCGCGTCGTGCACCAGGCGGCCGGCGCCACCCCCGACCGGCGGGCCTGGAAGGCCGCGGCGGCGATCGTGCTGGACCCCGCGGCGGCCGCGGACTGCCTGGGCCCACGCCGGCCCGCGATCTATGTGGTCACGGCGTTCGAGGCAGGCGCGGAGACGCTGCGCGCGGCGCTGGCGGTCGGCGCCGGAGACGCCCTGCGACTGCCCGACGACGAGCAGGCCCTGCTGCGGGCCCTGGCCGAGGCCGGCGGCGGCGTGCGCGATGACCGGGTGGCCGCCGGCGCGCTGCTGGCGGTGTTGCCGGGCCACGGCGGCGCGGGCGCCTCGGTGCTGGCCGCCGCGCTCGCCCAACGGGCGGGTGACGCGCTGCTGGTCGACCTCGACGAGCTCGGCGGCGGCGTCGACCTGCTGTTCGCGCGGGAGAACGATCCGGGGCTGCGCTGGCCCGACCTCACGGTGTGCGACGGCGGACTGGATTGGGCGGCGCTGCGGCGGGCGCTGCCCGGTGACGGCCATCCGAGCCTGCTGTCGGCGGGGCCGGGGGCCGAGATCTCGCCCACCACCCTGCTCGCGGTGTGCGACGCGGCGCGCCGAGCCGGTGTCACCGTCGTCTGCGATCTGCCCGGTAGGCCCGGTGAAGCGGCCGAAACCGCGCTACGGGCAGCCGATCTCGTGGTGCTGGTGTGCCAGGCGACGGTCCGCGGATGCGCGGGCGCCCGGGCGCGCTCCCACGGCCTGGCGGCCTTCCCGAACAGCGGAGTGGTGGTGCGCGGTCCCGCGCCCGGCGGCCTGCGGGCAGCCGACATCGCGGCGGCCACCGGGCTGCCGCTGCTGGCCGCCATGCGCCCCGAGCCGATGCTCGCCGAACGACTGGAACGCAGCAGATTGCGGCTGCGCTCTCGCGGCCCGCTGGCGCAGGCGGCCGGCGCCGTCCTGGGACTCGTTGAACAGCAGCACCTCTCGGCGCGGTCGGCGTGAACACCTCGCTGATCGACCGGGTCCGCGACCGGCTGGCCGCCGAGCCCGGGCCGCTGCGGCCCGCCGTCGTCGCGCAGGCCATTCGCGCCGAGACCGGCGGCGTGCTCGGTGACGCGGAGGTGCTCGCCGGGCTGCGCCTGCTGCAGACCGAACTCACCGGCGCCGGGCTGCTGCAACCCCTGCTGGGCGGCCCGAACGTCACCGACGTGCTGGTCACCGCGCCCGAATCTGTGTGGGTCGACGATGGAAACGGTTTGCGGCGCAGTGGTATTCGATTCGACAACGAGGCTGCGGTGCGCAGACTCGCACAACGGCTGGCGCTGGCCGCCGGCCGTCGGCTCGATGACGCGCAACCCTGGGTCGACGGTCTACTCACCGGCTGCGGGAGGTTCAACGTCCGGCTGCACGCCGTGTTGCCGCCGATCGCGGTGGCCGGCACCGCGATCTCACTGCGGGTGCTGCGCCCCGCCGACCAGGACCTGGCCGGCCTGGTCGCCGCCGGATCGATCCCCGCGCACGTGGCCGAGGTGCTCACCAGCATCGTCGCGGCGAAGCTCGCGTTCCTGGTCACCGGCGGCACCGGCGCCGGCAAGACGACGCTGCTTGCCGCGCTGCTCGCACAGGTCACCGGGCACGAGCGGATCGTCTGCGTCGAGGACGCCGCCGAACTGGCCCCCGCGCACCCGCACCTGGTGCGGCTGGTGGCCCGCGGCGCGAACATCGAGGGCGCGGGCGAGATCACCGTGCGCCAGCTGGTCCGCCAGGCGCTGCGGATGCGCCCGGACCGCATCGTGGTCGGGGAGGTGCGCGGCCCGGAGGTGGTGGACCTGCTCGGCGCGCTCAACACCGGCCACGACGGCGGGGCCGGCACCGTGCACGCCAACAACCCCGCCGAACTGCCCGCCCGGCTGGAAGCCCTGGCCGCGATGGGTGGCATGGGCCGCGCGGCGCTGCACAGCCAACTCGCGGCCGCCGTCCGGGTGATCCTGCACCTCGGCCGCGGGCCCGACGGGCGCCGACGGCTCGCCGAGATCGCGCTGCTGACCGTCGACGCCGATCGCCGCTGTCAGGCGGTCACCGCGTGGCACGTCGACACCGGCCCCGGACCTGCGGCCGCCGACCTGCACGCGCTGATCAAGGACACCCGGTGAACGGGCCGGCGCTCGCGGCGACGGCGCTGGCGTGTGCGGTGCTCGCCGCGCCCGGGCCGCCGCTGCGCCGACTGCCCCGGCAGCCGCCCCGGCGCCGACTCCCGGCGACCGCACTGGCGGCGACTGCCGCGGCCGCGCTGATCGTCGCCACCGCCGCGCTGATGACCCCGGCCGTCGCGTTGTCCGCGGCGCTGCTGGCCGTTGCCGTGGCGGTTCGGGTCCGGGCCGGGAGACGACGCCGGGCCGCCGAGCGGCAGACCGCGGCGCTCGGTGGCGCGCTGGAGGCCATGGTCAGCGAGTTGCGGATCGGCGCGCACCCGGTGCGAGCGCTGACCGTCGCCGCCGCCGAGGCGCCGGACGTGCTGGCCCGCGTGGCCGCCCGCGCCAGCCTCGGCGGCGATGTTCCCACCGCGCTCACCGACGCGGCCCAGCGCTCCGGCGGCCCGGCCCGCTGGCGCCGACTGGCGGCCGTCTGGCGCCTCGCCGACCAGCGCGGACTGGCGGTCGCGGACCTGATGCACGCCGCTCACACCGACATCGTGGAGCGGCAACGCCACCGCGACGCGGTCGCCGCGCAACTCGCCGGCGCTCGGGCCACCACGGCGATCCTGGCCGCGCTGCCCGCCCTCGGGATCGTGTTGGGCGCGGCGCTGGGCGCCCGGCCCCTGGATTTTCTCACCGGGCCCGGCGGGTGGTGCCTGCTGCTGGGCGTCGGGTTCCTGTCCGCCGGCCTGCTGTGGGCCGGCCGGCTGACCGACCGCGTGCTGGAGGTCTCGTGACCGCCGTGCTGCTGCTGACCGACCGCGTGCTGGAGGTCTCGTGATCGCCGCGCTATTGCTCGCCGCCGCCCTGCTCGTGATTCCTGCGCGAGCCCACGCCCGGATTCGCCCGGCGCCCGTTCGCGCCACCATCCCGGATGTCCGCGCCGACAACGACCCGTTCGCGTTGGCCGCGGCGTTCGACGTGCTCGCGGTCTGCCTGCGAGCCGGGATGCCGGTGGCCGCGGCCGCCGCGGCGACGGCCGCCCTCGCCCCGCCAACGCTGGCCCGGCTGCTGCGCGGCGGCGCCGATCTGCTGGCCCTGGGCGCCGACCCCGCCACCGCCTGGTCCGCCGCACCTGAGCTCGACGACCAATGCGCGGCGCTGCTGCGGCTGGCCCGCCGGTCGGCCGCCTCGGGCGCCGCGCTGGCCCAGGGCTTGGTCGAGCTCGCCGAACAAGTCCGCGACGACGCCCGCAACGCCGCCCGCGCCAATGCCGAACGCGCCGGGGTGCTGATCGCCGGGCCGCTGGGCCTGTGCTTCCTGCCGGCGTTCGTCTGCCTGGGCGTGATCCCGGTGGTCGCCGGACTGGCCGGCCAGGTGCTCGGCAAAGGCGTGCTGTGACCGACAGCCGACAGAGAAAGGAACACACCCATGAGGAACCCGGAGACGACCGCGACCCCCGCGGCCTGTGCGACGAAACCCACTGTCCGAGAGATGATCTCAGCACGGATATGGGCGTTGGCCGTCGACGACGACGGTATGTCCACCGTGGAGTACGCCATCGGCACGATCGCCGCCGCGGCGTTCGGCGCGATCCTCTACACGGTGGTGACCGGCGACTCGGTCGTCAGCGCGCTGACGGGGATCATCAACCGCGCGCTCAGCGTGCGGATCTGAGCTGTGAGCGCGGCGCTGGGACGGTGGAGGCCGCGCTGGCCATCGCCGGGCTGGTCACGGTCATGGTGTTGGTGCTGGCCGGGCTCGGGGCGCTGTCGGCGCAGCTGCGTTGCGTCGACGCCGCCCGCGAGGCCGCCCGGTTGGCCGCCCGCGGCGACGGCAACGCGATCGAGGTCGCCCGCCGCATCGCGCCGGCCGGGGCGAGCATCCGAATCACCGACGCTGGAACGGGATTCGTCCGTGCCGACGTTCAGTCGGGCGCGCCGCTGCTGCCGGGGCTCACCATCGCCGCCGACGCCGTCGCCGCCCGCGAACCGGGGGAGTGACCGCACCCGCGCGGATCCCGCCGGTGCCTGTCGCGCGTCATTGATGGCCGACCACCTTGGCGGTGCTGTGTTCACGCCTGAGGGTCCCGCGTCTCCTCTGTCCGATGACCGCGGCGCCGCCACCGTGCTCGCCGCGATCTGCGTGCTGATCATCTTGTGCTGCACTGGTTTCGGCGCCGCGCTCGGCTCGGCGGTGATCGCCCGACACCGCGCCCAGTCGGCCGCCGACCTGGCCGCTCTGGCTGCCGCGAACGCGCTGTCCGCGGGCCCGCAGGCAGCCTGCGCTCAAGCCAGACAGATCACCGACGCCGCGAACGCCCATCTCGCCCAGTGTCAGACCGAGAATCTCGACGTCATCGTCACGGTGGAAATCCCGGTGCCCCTGCGCCTTCCGGGCAATCGCACCGCGCAAGCGCGCGCCCGAGCCGGCCCGGCTGATATGCCCGGATGAGCCGCTTGACGGCGCGCGTCCAGGGTGTCCACGAGCGCGACCGCTGACCTTGTCACCGACCGAATACCCTGTCGCTCACCGTGAGACCCTGTCGCTCAGGGTGAGAAACCGTCGCTCAAAGGCGGGCAAAAGTTCATCATTGTTTCGACGACGACGACGACCACCACCACGACCACCACCACCACCCCCGCAGCCCTCCACCGCCGAACCCCGGCGGCAACGAACCTAACGCTCCGGCGCCGGAGCGTCGATCAGCGGCAACTGCTCAGTCTTCGGCTCCACGGGCGCGGGCGTCAGCTCCGCGGCGACCTCGGCGTCGGTGGCCCGGCGCACGCTCACCAGACCGGCGAACACCCCCGGTTCGATCTCGATCCGGTGGATCGTGGTCTTCAGCCGCACCCAGTCGCCCACGTGATTGGCCAGTCGGATCACACCGGAAGTGGAGCCGGAGGCGAACTCCTTCTCCATCCGTTCCCGCACCGGCCCGTCGCCGTGATGCACCACCTGCGAGCGCCAGTCGTACTCCGTGCTGGGCTCATCGAGCCACTTCAGCGTCTTCCAGCTGGTCAGGTCGACGATCGCGCGCTGGGTGCCGGGCACCGCCATGCCTTCGAGCAGCCGCCGGGCCAGCGAATCGGGTTCGACGTAATCCGGGTCGGGCGGGCAGACCCACGTCATCGACCGGCCGATCAACTGGTCGGAGCCGTCGTCGCCCTCCTCCAGCATCATCCGGGCGGCGAACGCCTCGGAGACCGGCTCGCCGTCGGCGCGGCGAATCTCCAGGGTGCCCGACACCGTCTCGCCCGGGATGCGGCGCAGCACCGTCGCGATGAGTTTGATCTCGCCCTCGGTCAGCGGGCCGACCGGCAGGTCGTCGGCGAAGGCCCGGATCTGCAGCGGCTCGGCGTCCGGGTCGCCGCCGCGCACCGCGACGGCCTGACTGGAACTCGACGCCACCCCGGTGCTGAGGTTCCACTTCACGGTGCCGACCTGGGGCCGCTCGGCCGGTTCGGCGTTGGCCGGGCCGAGCCACAGCTGCACGCCGTGCACCCGGCCGTCGGACATCACCACCGGCGCGGTGCGGATGATCTTCTTCTGTTTCGGGGTCAGGCTGTCCAGCCCGGTGCGGGTCGTGATGGTCTCCGAGACCGCGGTCTGGACGGCCGACAGGTGCGCGCTTTTGCGCAAATAATCCGAAATCGGAATGAAGTCCTTGCGGGCTGTGCCGTCGGCGACGACAGCGGGCTCGCTGCCGAGGGTCTCCAGCAGCAACCATTCGTGTTGCATGGTCACTGAGTTTAGCCGCGTGAATGCCTCCGGCGCCTGCGGCAAGACGCAAGTTGGGCGCTCGATTCGCGCATCGTGCCAGGTGGCGTCGCTGCGGCGGGCGCCCAGGTCAGGGGTGTCGTTGGTCACCCGGTGATCTGCGCCACCCATCGCCGGGATTTGTGTCACCCGCCAATTCCCGGTAGCGTCGATATTCTGACAGTTTATGTCAGGTTGGCAGGGATGCGGGCATTCGAGGGGTTGCCCGCCCCCAGCGCCGCTATCTCCCCAGCGCCGCCAGAATCACCCGCAGCACCACCACGGCGCCTGCCTTGTCCAACGGCTCGTTCCCGTTCCCGCATTTCGGCGACTGCACGCACGACGGGCACCCCGCCGGACACTCGCACGCCGAGATCGCCGAGGCGGTCGCCTCCAGCCACAGCGCCGCGTCACGGAAGCCGCGCTCGGCGAACCCCGCCCCGCCCGGATATCCGTCGTAGACGAACACCGTCGGCAACCCGGAGGGCCCCAGAGCCGTCGACAGCCCGCCGATGTCCCCGCGGTCGCAACTGGCCACCAGCGGCAGCAGTCCGATCGCGGCGTGTTCGGCGGCGTGCAGCGATCCGGGGATGCGCAGCGCGGAAACGCCCGCCTCCAAAAGAGCTTCCGGCGTGATCGTGTACATCATCGCCCGGGTCGGCAGCGTCTGGCGCGGCATGTCCAGCTCGACGAAGTCGAGCACCTCACCACCGGGCACCCGACGCAGGAACCCCGTCACCTGATGCGACACCGAGACCGGAACCAGACCCAGAGTCACCGGCCCCAGCGACAGCATTTCCCCGTCCCCGGTGACGGTCACCTCCACCATCTCCCGTGCCGAGGTGTTGTAGCCCGGGTCCTCGGCGTGCACAAAGGCCACCCCGTCCTCGAACTCCAGCGCGTCCACCACGTACGACTCGCCCTGGTGCAGGTACACCGCGCCGGGGTGCACGGTGGCCGGGGCCTGCCCGGCGCCGACGCTGCCCAGCAGCCGCCCGGTGCCGGTTTCCAGGATGGCGATCTGCCCGCCGGCGGATCCCCGGATGTCGACCCCCGGGTGCGGGTCCGGGCCGGGCACCGGATAGTAGTTGCCCGCGCGCCGGCGCAGCAGCCCGTCGTCGACCAGATCGGCGACCACCGCCTCCGCGCCCCACACCCGCACCTCGGCGTCAGAAATAGGTAATTCCGTTGCCGCGCACAGCAACTGCGGACCCTGCACGTACGGGTTCGACGGGTCGATCACCACCCGCTCGATCGGGCGGTCCAGCAGCGCCCCTGGATGGTGCACCAGATAGGTGTCCAGCGGGTCGTCGCGCGCGATCATCACGATCAGCGCGCCCTGCCCGCGCCGCCCGGACCGTCCGGCCTGCTGCCAGAACGACGCCACCGTGCCCGGGAACCCGGCCAGCACGACGGCGTCCAGCCCGGAGATGTCGATCCCGAGTTCCAGCGCGTTGGTGGTGGCCAGCCCGCGCAGCCGGCCGTCGGCCAGCGCGGCTTCCAACTCCCGGCGGTCCTCGGCCAGATACCCGGCCCGATACGACGCCACCTGCGAGGCCAACGCCGGCGCGGTCTCCAGCAGCCGCTCCCGCGCCCCCAGCGCGGTGAGCTCCGCGCCGCGGCGGGACCGCACGAACGTCAGGGTGCGCGCGCCCTCGGCCATCAGGTCGGCCATCACCCGGGCGGCTTCCGCGCCGGCCGAGCGTCGCACCGGGGCGCCGTGCTCGCCGGTGACGTCCTCGCGCAGCGGCGGTTCCCACAGCGCGACGGTCCGCGCGCCGTGCGGCGACCCGTCGGCGCTGACCTCCTCGACCTGCGCGCCGATCAGCTCGGCGGCGGTCTCCCCGGGCGCGGCGGTGGTGGCCGAGGCGAACACCACCGTCGGGTCGGCGCCGTAGCGGGCCGCGAGCCGCAGCAGCCGGCGCAGCACCATCGCCACGTTCGAGCCGAAAATGCCGCGGTAGTAATGGCATTCGTCGACCACGATGTAGCGCAGCCCGCGCAGGAACACCGACCAGCGGGCGTGGTTGCGCAGCAGCGACAGGTGGATCATGTCCGGGTTGGAGAACACCCAGCGGGAGCGTTCCCGGGCGAACCGGCGGATCTCGGTGGCGGTGTCGCCGTCGTAGGCGCTCGGCGCGACGTCGGACAACCCCGCCACCGCGCACAGCGCGTGCGCGGTGGACAGTTGGTCGTGCCCGAGCGCCTTGGTCGGCGCCAGGTACAGCGCGCGGGCGCGCGGGTCGGTCTCCAGCGCGGTCATGATCGGCAGCTGGTAGGCCAGCGACTTGCCGGAGGCGGTGCCGGTGGCGATCACCACGTGCCGGCCGCGGTGCGCCAGTTCGGCGGCCTGCAGCTGATGGGACCACAGCGCGGACACCCCGCGTTCGGCGAACGCGCCGACCACCGACGCAGGCGCCCACTCCGGCCAGGGCCGCGGCGCCCCGGCCGCCGCCGGGATCTGCGCGATGTGCCGCACCGGGCCCTCGTCCCCGGAGCCGACGAGCACCGCCAGCAGGTCGTCGCCGAAGTTCACGCTCACCGTTGGAATTGTTCACGAGATTGTTTCCGCAGCGCTATCGCCCCGGCGGGGAACGTGATTGGATAAGGGCGGTCGCAGCTTCTGTGTGGTGTCAAAGCTTTCGCAGGATCGTCGTTGCGGTCGTTGTTCTTGCGAAGGATGGCGGTCACAACGGGCCACGGCGCCGTCGAGGTGGCGCGCCGGTCCCGAGATAGTAAGGAAAGATCGAAAGATGCCACAGGGAACTGTGAAGTGGTTCAACGCCGAAAAGGGCTTCGGGTTCATCGCCCCCGAGGACGGCTCTGCCGACGTCTTCGTCCACTACACGGAGATTCAGGGTTCGGGCTTCCGCACCCTTGAGGAGAACCAGCGCGTGGAGTTCGAGGTCGGCCAGAGCCCCAAGGGGCCGCAGGCCACCGGCGTCCGCGCCGTCTAAATCGCCGCAGCGCGTAAGCACTGACGCACAAAATCCCCCCGCACGCCAAAGCGTGCGGGGGGATTTTGCGTCCGAGCGTCACCGTTTGGCCACGCCGTCGCGCCTCACCGCCCGCGAACCCCGGACCTGGCTTACTGTCAATAACGTGGGTCAGCTGTCGTTTTTCTCGGCCGAGTCGGTGCCGCCTGCGGTCACCGACCTCACCGGGCTGCTCGCGACGGCCGGCCAGATCGTGGTGGTGGGCTCCGGCGCGCGGGTTTCGGTGGTCGTCGAGCAGCAGTGGCGCGCGGCCGGGCTGGCCGAGATGATCACCGAGGCCGGGCTGTTGGCCGAGGTGACCCGCACCGACGAGAACACCCCGCTGGTGCGCACCGCCGTCGACGAGCGGCTGCTGCCGATGGCCCGGGCCTGGACCCGCGGCGCGGTCAAGACGGTGCCCCCGCAGTGGGTGCCCGGCGGCCGGGAACTGCGCGCCTGGACCCTCGCGGCGGGCGCCCCGGAGGCCGACCGGTATCTGCTCGGGCTGGACCCGCACGCCCCGGACACCCATTCCCCGCTGGCCTCGGCGCTGATCCGGGCCGGCATCGCGCCGACGCTGATCGGCACCCGCGGCTCGCACCCGGCGTTGCGGATCAGCGGCCGACGGCGACTGTCCCGGCTGATCGAGAACGTCGGCGAACCCCCGGCCGATCCGGAGGGGATGGCGCACTGGCCGACGGTGTGAGGGGCGCCAATAAGGGGCGCCTGGTTTGCGCGACCCGGGGCGCCGTGCAAGATTGGCCGCAGGGGAAACGGACCGCCCCGCCCGGGCGATATACCCATCGGGCCGCGCGACGGGCCTGTATATAAGGCCTAACAGATAATGAGGGAGCGGCTTCGGCCGTCACCAGCAGGAGAGCGTAGGAGCAGTTGGCTGGCAAGAGCGCGCAGAGCACGCGCGGGGGCAATGGCGTCCGGCGACTCGTGATCGTCGAGTCTCCGACGAAAGCCAAGAAGATCGCGGGATACCTCGGCCCGAACTACATCGTGGAGTCCTCCCGCGGGCACATCCGTGACCTGCCCCGCAACGCCGCCGACGTGCCCGCCAAATACAAGACGGAGTCCTGGGCCCGCCTCGGGGTGAACGTCGACTCCGATTTCGAGCCGCTCTACATCGTCAGCCCGGACAAGAAGGGCACCGTCAGCGAGCTCAAGAGCCTGCTCAAGGACGTCGACGAGCTCTACCTCGCCACCGACGGCGACCGCGAAGGCGAGGCCATCGCCTGGCACCTGCTGGAAACCCTCAAACCCCGGGTTCCGGTCAAGCGGATGGTGTTCCACGAGATCACCGAGCCCGCGATCCTGGCCGCCGCGGAGAACCCCCGCGATCTGGACATCGACCTGGTCGACGCCCAGGAGACCCGCCGCATCGTGGACCGTCTGTACGGCTACGAGGTGTCCCCGGTGCTGTGGAAGAAGGTCGCGCCGAAGCTGTCGGCGGGCCGGGTGCAGTCGGTCGCGACGCGCATCATCGTGCAGCGCGAGCGGGAGCGGATGGCGTTCCGCAGCGCCGGCTACTGGGACATCGTCGCCGAACTGGACGCCTCGGTGTCCGATCCGCAGGCCAGCCCGCCGGTGTTCACCGCGCGGCTGGTCGGCGTCGACGGGCTGCGAGTGGCGACCGGGCGTGACTTCGACTCCCTCGGCGCGGTGAAGAAGCCTGCCGAGGTGGTAGTGCTCGACGAGTCCGGGGCCCGCGGTCTGGTCGACGGGCTCTCCGGCGCGACGCTGTCGGTGTCCTCGGTCGAGGAGAAGCCCTACACCCGTCGGCCGTACCCGCCGTTCATGACCTCGACGCTGCAGCAGGAGGCCGGGCGCAAGCTGCGGTTCTCCTCCGAGCGCACCATGAGCATCGCGCAGCGGCTGTACGAGAACGGCTACATCACCTACATGCGAACCGACTCGACGACGCTGTCGGAGTCGGCGATCAACGCGGCGCGCAACCAGGCCCGCCAGCTCTACGGCGAGCAGTACCTGCACCCGTCGCCGCGGCAGTACAACCGCAAGGTCAAGAACGCCCAGGAGGCGCACGAGGCGATCCGTCCGTCAGGTGACACCTTCGCCACCCCGGACGCGGTGCGCCGCGAGCTGGACTCCGACGAGCACCGGCTCTACGAGCTGATCTGGCAGCGCACCGTCGCCTCCCAGATGGCCGACGCGCGCGGCACCACGCTGAGCCTGCGGATCTCCGGGGCCGCGGCCGACGGCCGTGCGGTCACCTTCGCCGCCAGCGGTCGCACGCTGACCTTCGCCGGCTTCTTGAAGGCCTATGTGGAGACCGTCGACGAGTTGGCCGGCGGTGAGGCCGACGACGCCGAGTCCCGGCTGCCGCAGTTGCGCGAGGGCCAGGCCGTCGGCGCGAATCAGCTGACGCCGGACGGGCATTCGACGAATCCGCCGGCCCGTTACACCGAGGCGTCGCTGATCAAGGCGCTGGAGGATCTGGGCATCGGCCGGCCGTCGACGTACTCGTCGATCATCAAGACCATCCAGGACCGCGGCTACGTGTACAAGAAGGGCAGCGCGCTGGTGCCGTCCTGGGTCGCGTTCGCCGTAATCGGTTTGCTGGAGCAGCATTTCGCGCGCCTGGTGGATTACAACTTCACCGCCGCGATGGAGGACGAGCTCGACGCGATCGCCTCCGGTCTGGAGCGCCGCGGAAACTGGTTGCGCAACTTCTACTTTGGTGGCGACACCGGGGTGCAGGGTTCGGTGGCCCGCGAGGGCGGGCTGAAGAAGCTCGTCGGCGGCAACCTGGACGGCATCGACGCGCGAGAGATCAACTCCATCAAGCTGTTTGACGATTCCGAGGGCCGTGCCATCAATGTGCGCGTCGGCAACTACGGGCCGTATCTGGAGCGGATGGTGCTGGGCGACGACGGTGAGCCGACGCCGCAGCGGGCGAACCTCAACGATTCGCTGACGCCCGACGAGCTGACCCTGGAGCTGGCGGAGAAGCTGTTCGCCACCCCGCAGGACGGCCGCTCGCTGGGCGTGGACCCGGAGTCCGGACACGAGATCGTCGCCCGCGAAGGCCGGTACGGGCCGTACGTGACCGAGGTGCTGCCGGCGCCGGAGGATCCCGAGGACGGGGTCGGGGCGAAGAAGGCCAAGAAGCCGACCGGGCCGAAGCCGCGGACGGGTTCGCTGCTGCGCAGCATGGACCTGGAGACGGTGACGCTCGAGGACGCGTTGAAGCTGCTGTCGCTGCCGCGGGTGGTCGGTGTGGACCCGGACAACGGCGAGGAGATCACCGCGCAGAACGGCCGGTACGGGCCATATCTGAAGCGCGGCGCCGATTCTCGTTCGCTGGCCACCGAGGACCAGATCTTCACCGTGACGCTGGAGGAGGCGCTGAAGATCTACGCCGAGCCCAAGCGCCGCGGACGTCAGGGCGCGGCCACCCCGCCGCTGCGTGAGCTGGGGACCGATCCGGTGTCCGGCAAGCCGATGGTGATCAAGGATGGCCGGTTCGGTCCGTACGTGACCGATGGCGAGACCAACGCCAGCCTGCGCAAGGGTGACGAGGTCGCCTCGATCACCGACGCGCGGGCCTCGGAGCTGCTGGCCGATCGTCGGGCCCGCGGGCCGGCCAAGAAGACGACCCGCAAGGCGCCGGCGAAGAAGGCCGCCGCCAAGAAGACGGTCGCGAAGAAGACGCCGGCCAAGAAAGCCCCGGCCAAGCGGGCGGCGAAGAAGGCCTGAGCCCGGGGCCTGAGTCCCCGGCGGGCCTGGTGCCCGGCCGCGGCGCTGGCCCACCCGCGGCGCTGGCCTCACCAGCCTCGGCCGCCCCACCCGTCCCCGGCCAAAAGGCAATATCCGTGTGCCCGGCTCCGAGCGACACATTCTCGCCCCCAGCGACACCGTCTCACCCCGAGCGACAACCGCGGCGGGCTCCGCGGACCAGCGTGTGAGCGCGGTGCAGGCGTAGAGGCTGGTGGGCGTAGAATGGACGTCGCCTGCTGCGTTGAGCTTCAGGAAGTGAGCCCGAGACCCGGCCGGACGACCAGCAGGTCTGGCCTCACCACTGCCAGAGGTCGCGCCGGGGGACCGGCTGGCCGTCGGCGGATCTGATGCCGAGCTCTTCGTCGAGCGCTTCCATTTCGGCCTGGTGTTTCAGCTTCTGGACGCGCGCGATGATCCGGTACTCGGTGGACCGCGGGATGTACCCCTGCCCGTACAGTCCGCGACCGCGATGCTCGACGCGCCCGCGACGCACCTCCCACCGCAGCGCGTCGGAGATGGTTTTCGACGCCCGCCCGTCGACGGCGAAGCCGGCCATCAGCAGGTCGGCGCGCAGATCGGGGATGGTCACCGGCACCCTCGCCTCCGACACCAATCGGGTCAGCACGTACCGGAGCTCGATGCCGCGAAGGCGTTTCCTGGTCGTCATCTGCTGACTCTGGACCCCCGCGGTGGCGCCCGTGGTTCCGTCATCCACAGGCGGGAACGACGGGAACCCCTTCGCTGGGTTGTCGCTCCATAGTGGGATGCCACAGTGGTGAGGTGGGCAATGAACGCCGGTGGAACCACAACATCCACTACTACGACCTCGTGCTCGACGCCGCCCCCGCGCAGGCGCGCACCGCTCTCGACGTCGGAACCGGGGACGGGCTGCTCGCGGTCCGGCTGGCCGAGCGCATTCCCGAGGTCACCGGAATCGACGCCGACGCCGACATCCTCGCCCGCGCGCAACCCGGCGCCGACGTGAGCGGGCAACCCGGCGCCGACGCGAACGTCTCCTGGATCCTCGGCGACGTCCTCACCGAGCCCCTGCCCGAGGCGCACTACGACGTGGTCGCCGCGGTCGCGACGGTCCACCATTTCCCGGAGCTCACGGCCGGCTTACGGCGCCTCGCCGACCTCACCGCCCCCGGCGGCGTCCTCGTCGTGATCGGGCTCGCGCGCAACTCCACGCTCTCTGACCTGGTGTACGACGCCGTCGGCGCGGTGCAGCACCGGATCTACGCGCGCACGCGTGGCTTCTGGCAGCACAACGCCCCGGTGCAGATGCGGTTCCCGCACACCTACGCCGAGGTCGAGCAGATCGCAGCGACGGTGTTGCCCGGCATGACGTGGCGTCGCCTGCCGCTGTGGCGGTACGCCATCACCTGGCACAAACCGGAGTAGGCGGCCGGGTCCGCTTGGATCTCGCGCTGGGCGCGGGGCTGGCGAAAAGATGCCCGGAGGAGAAGGGAGGGGGCGGACTTGGGCGCCTGTCGTCGCCTTGGGATTGCGGTGGGAAACCGGGCCGGGCCGCCTTGCGTTGGGGAGGGCGCTGGATCCCACGGGGTGGCGGTCGCGGGATGCGAGGACCGTGGTTGAACCGGGCGGTGGCCGCCAGCGGTGTCGCTCACGGTGAGACGGTGTCGCTGGGGGTGAGAAAGCGTCGCTCATAGGCGGGCAAAGAGAGATTGCCTTTTGCTCAGGGGCTGGTGGTGCGCGTGTGGAGGCTGGTACGCAGGGTGCGAACTCGCAAGAGGCGGGCAACGCCGGCACGAAGCCCCTCTACTTCAACCCCTCGCTCACCTCGTCGGTCAGCTGGGAGATGTCCTCGCGCTCCACCTCGTCGGAGCTGGCCAGCACCCGCGGCCGGGCCAGCTGGGTCGCCTCGGTGCGCCCGCGCAGCTGCACGATCTCCCCGACGTCCCAGGCCAGCGCCTCGGTGCCATCGGCGTCGGATACCGCCGTCGAGGACGCCAGCACCCGCCCCGGCTCCACCTTCGCCAGCTCGGTCAGCCGCGCGGCCTCATTCACCGGGTCGCCGATCACCGTGTACTCGAAGCGGGCCTGTGCGCCGATGTGCCCGGCGATCGCCCGGCCGGCGGACACGCCGATCCCGAACTCGTCGCCCAGCAGCGGCAGCAGGTTGTCGTGCAGCTCCCGCGCCGAGGCCAGCGCCGCGCCGGAGGCGTCCGGGTGCTCGATCGGCGCCCCGAAAATACACAGCGCCGCGTCGCCCTGGAACTTGTTGACGAACCCGCCGTGCACGTCGACCGTGTCGACCACCACCCGGAAGAACTCGTTGAGCAGCGTCACCACCTCGCCCGGCGGGCGGGTGGCCGCCAGGTGCGTCGACCCGACCAGGTCCACGAACAACACCGCCACGTAGCGCTCCTGCCCGCCCAGCTCGGTGCCGCGCTCCAGGGCGCGTCGGGCCACGTCCTCGCCCACGTAGCGGCCGAACAGGTCCCGCAGCCGCTGCCGCTCGGCCAGGTCGCGGACCATGTCGTTGAAGCCCGCCTGCAGCATGCCCAGCTCGGAGGCGTCATAAATCTGCATGTGCGCGTTGTAGTTGCCGCGCTGCACTTCCCCGAGCGCCCAGCGCAGCTGGCGCAGCGGGTCGGCGATCGACATCGCCACCAGGATGGTGCCGGTGAGCCCGACGATCAGCGCGGTCACCGTCAGCAGCAGGATCGGCACGAACAACTGCTCGGCCGTCGCGTCCAGGATGTGGGTTTTGCTGGCCACGATCGCCATCAGGATCGTCAGCACCGGAACCCCGGTGGACAGGATCCAGGTCAGCAGCAGCCGCTGCAGCACCCCGGGGGCGTGGAAGGCGTTCGGCGAGCCCCCGCGCAGCGCCGCCACCGCCACCGGCCGCAGCACCCGCTCGGACTGCAGGTAGCCGATGATCGACGTCGCCGTCGCGCCCAACGCGGTGGCCACGGCCAGCACCGGGGCCATGCTCGAATCGACCGGCCAGGTCACCGAGATGAACACCACGCCGCCGATCAACCAGTTCACCGCGGCGATCGCGGTCCGGTAGATCGGCATCCGCAGCGCCCGGGATCGGGCCAGTTCGGTGCCCTCCGGATCGGGGTCTACCAGCAGCGCGTCGCGGCGTTGCCATCGGAACACCGGGGCGAGTAGCCACAGGCTCAGCGCCGCGCCCACCGTGAACGCCACGAGCAGGTACGCCAGGAAGAACCACAGGTTGGTCGCCGGCAGGTCCTGCAGCAGCAGCCGGTCCTCCGGCGGCAGCCCGAAACGTAGGAAGCCCAGCACGAACAGCGCGCCGATGATGTCGGCCTGCAGCATGCTCAGCGTGAACACCGGCCACGGTGTGCGCACCACCCAGCGCATGAAAGCGCTCACCCTCGCGGGGTTGAAGCGGCCGGGACTCACCGCTAAACCGTAGCTGTCGTGAGGGTTGCCCGGAGTCGTTGGACGCAGTTTTGTGGCCGGATCGCGGTGTCACGGCGACGGGCTACCCTTGCCGTGATGTCCCGAGTGTTTGCGCGTCTGGTCGGCCAGCACGCCGTCGAAGCCGAGCTGACGGCGGCGGCCGTCGCCGCCCGCGACATCTCGCAAAACAGCGACAGCGCCGGCTCCTCCATGACGCACGCCTGGCTGATCACCGGCCCGCCCGGATCGGGCCGCTCGGTGGCCGCGCAGTGCTTCGCCGCCGCGCTGCAATGTGCCTCCGACGGCGTCCCGGGCTGCGGGGAGTGCCGAGCCTGCACCACCACCATGGCCGGCACCCACGCCGACGTCCGCCGCGTGGTGCCCGAGGGCCTGTCCATCGCAGTCGCCGAGATGCGGGCCATCGTGCAGACCGCGTCGCGGCGCCCGGCCACCGGCCGCTGGCAGGTCGTCGTGGTCGAAGACGCCGACCGGCTCACCGAAGGCGCCGCCAACGCGCTGCTGAAAGTCGTCGAGGAACCCCCGGCGCAGACGGTGTTCCTGCTGTGCGCCCCGTCGGTGGATCCCGAGGACATCGCCGTCACCCTGCGCTCACGGTGCCGGCACGTCGCGCTGACCACCCCGTCGGCCAAGTCGATCGCCCAGGTCCTGATGGACAACGACGGCCTGCCCGCCGACGACGCGCAGTGGGCGGCCTCGGTGTGCGGCGGGCACGTCGGCCGGGCCCGCCGGCTGGCCACCGACCCCGAAGCCCGGGAACGACGGCAGCGCGCGCTGGGCCTGGCCCGCGACGCCGCCACCCCCACCCGCGCCTACGCGGCCGCCGAAGCGCTGGTCAAGGCCGCCGAGGACGAGTCGAAGGCGCTCACCGGGGACCGCAACGACGCCGAGACGGAGGAACTGCGCACCGCGCTCGGCGCCGGCGGCACCGGCAAAGGCGCGGCCGGCGCGATGCGCGGGGCCGCCGGTGCGCTCAAGGATTTGGAGAAGCGGCAGAAGTCGCGGGCCACCCGGGCCTCCCGGGACGCCCTGGATCGGGCGCTGATGGATCTGGGCGCGTACTTCCGGGACGCGCTGATGCTGTCCTCGGGGGCGACGAGGGTGACGGCGAATCACCCCGACATGGCCGAGCAGGCCGCGTCGCTGGCCCGGCACGCCCCGCCGGAGAAACTGCTGCGCTGCATCGAGGCGGTGCTGGACTGCCGGGAGGCGCTGGCCGCCAACGTCAAACCTAAGTTCGCCGTCGACGCGATGATCGCCACCGTGGGACAGGCGCTGCGCGAGGCGGGGTAGACTCTGCTGCGCCCGGTCACGGGCA